>JANMSE010000363.1:0-7101 GCA_031389045.1 Deltaproteobacteria bacterium
GCCTTCTTCCCAAATAATGTCCCCTTCACGGGCGGTAATCACCGGATTAATGAGCTTGAGTAGCTCTTTTCCGCGTTCCTCATGGTTAATGTCAACCACAATGATGCGTTGGGGGAGACCAATCTGAATCGCCGCCAGTCCAACACCTGGGGCGTCGTACATCGTCTCGACCATGTCCTCCACTGTCTGAACCAAGTCACCAGTGAGGTTCTGAACAGGGGTAGCGGTCTGCTTGAGGCTCGCATTTGGATAATGAAGAATTTCTCGGATCATCGTTGACCTATAACATGTCATACGGATCGACATCAACGATGACCCGTACCTTCGCGGATCGTTGGTGGAGACGCAGCTCTTCGTATGTTGATTTCACCAGAGCATGCAGCGTGCGCCGGTCTTCTCCTCTCAGCAAGAGTTGCCAGCGCTCACGGCCATTCACGCGTTCAAGCGGGGCGGGCGCGGGGCCAAGTACCGTGGGCCGCGCGGTTCCTTGCGGGAGTTTGTGGAGCGCGGCCTGAAAGGCTTCGGCGAATCGCGTGAGCACCTCACGCACCTCTTCACCATCTGTCCCGTCGCAACGGATATTCACCATGCGCGCGTAGGGAGGGTAGCCTAACTGTTTCCGATAGCGGAGTTCATACGCGGCGAATCGCGCAAAGTCCTGTCGCGCCGCACAGCGCACACTGTAATGATCCGGGAGATAGGTTTGCAGCAACACGCGGCCAGGATCGTCGCCACGGCCCGCCCGCCCGGCCACCTGCGTCAGCACTTGGAAGGTGCGTTCCGCCGCGCGGAAGTCGGGAAAATGCAGTGAACTATCGGCACGAAGGACCCCAACAAGCGTGACCCCTGGCACATCATGTCCCTTAGCGACCATTTGCGTTCCGATCAGGACGTCGATCTCATGCGCCTGCCAGGCTTTGAGTACCCGCTCCAAGGTACCGCGCCGACTGACACTATCGCGGTCCAGCCGCGCACTGCGCGCCTGCGGCAACAGCCGTGCTAACGCTTCTTCAACTTGCTCCGTGCCAAACCCTGACCCTTCTAAAGCAGGCGCGTGGCAAGTCGGACAATCATCCATCGCGGGTTGATAGCGACCGCAATAATGACATTGAAGCGTGCGCCCGTGGAGATGAAAGGTCATCGTCACACTACACTGCCCACAAGAAATGACCTCCCCGCACTGGCGACACTGGAGATAATTCGCATACCCACGACGATTGAGAAACAGCAGGCTTTGTTTTCCCGCCTGATAATTATCGAGCAGGGCTTGTCGTAAGGGGCCAGAGAAAATCGTGCCTCCTGGCTCCTGGCGCAGATCGATCACTTCAACCTGAGGGAGTGGACGCGATTCGATGCGTTCAGTCAGTTCAATCCGAGAATAGCGCCCGTCTTGTGTATTGATATGGGTTTCAAGCGCTGGGGTCGCCGAGCCGAGGATAACAGGACATCCGAGTATCTGCCCACGCATCACCGCCAAGTCGCGGGCATTATAGCGAACCCCTTCCCCCTGTTTGTAAGAGGCATCGTGTTCCTCATCGACCACGATGAGGCCGAGGTTCCGCAAGGGAGCAAACACCGCAGAGCGCGCACCAACCACGATCGTCGCCTCTCCTCGTGCCACGCGTTGCCATTCGCGCCAGCGTTCACTCGGCACCAACCCGCTGTGCAAGACCGCGGCTTGCGCGCCAAAGCGCCCCCGAACCTGCGCGACGAGTTGCGTCGTCAGCGCGATTTCTGGGACCAAAATCAGCACGCTCCGACCACGAGCCAGCGTCTTTCGCGCCGCTTGGAGGTAGACCTCCGTCTTGCCGCTCCCAGTGACCCCTTGTATGAGAAAAACACTGAATGTGGGTGCTTCAAGCGTGGGAATGATTTTTTCCAAAGCTCCTCGTTGTTCGGAAGAAAGCGTGAAAGCCGACAGGCCCTCTTCGGTTGGAGGAGGAAGTGTTGATCCTTCACCAAGTGGAGAAAGAGAGGAGCGATGCACGCCCGGAACATGTTCACGCATCTCAATGGCACCTTGTTGTTCAAGCCGTTCCAAGACTCGACCAAGCGCGAGCGTGGGAAAGCGGTTCTTCAGCGTTTTCGTCGTCACTCGCCCTTTCTCGCTCAGAAAGGAGAGTACGACCTTTTCCGCTTCGGTTCTCACTTGGCTGAACCCTTCAGGGACAACGCTTGCCGGCTCTGACTCCTGAGTGCCATCATCGGATTGACCATCTTGCCGTGCTCGTTTTCGTTTCTGCTTCTTCTCCCCATCAGTGATTTTTACCATTCGCACGCTTTCACTTCTGACCCCACTTGGCAGAATGATTTTCAAGAGTTCCCCAGGAAGCGCGACATAATAATTCGTGGCCCATTGCCACAAACGAATCAAGTCTTGAGAAAAAACAACATCTTCATCGAGAACATCAAGAATATCCTTTATATTTTTCCCTACTGTCAAGTCGGACGAAAATTTAACGAATGTCACAATTCCCGTCATTTTCCGGTTACTTAAAGGGACAAGGACCCGCTGGCCGGGAAAAATACGACTCCGCAGCGCGTCGGGGATGCCATAGGTCAGTTCCTTTTGTAAATTTGAGGAAGAAACGATGGCGACAGAGGCAAAGGATGGAGACGGAGAATTTTCTGCATTTAACATTTGACAAATTGCTTTTCTTATTGCATAGTAACTAAGCGAAATTTATTGAATATAGGATTTATCAATGGCAGGCGCGGCAGGCGGTATTCTTAGCCCGTTGACTTCATTGTTCTCCTTCGGAGACAAAGGTTACCTCACCATTGATATTGGGTCGAGTTCGATCAAGATTCTTGAAGTGAAAGGTAGAGGAAAGAATCTCCGCATCCTCAATGCCGGGATCGCCCCACTGTCCGGCGACATCATACAAGACAACATCATACGAAACCCAACAGCCGTTGCCGAAGCGATCCGCATCCTCGTGGAAGACCAAGGTCTCCAAGCCACCAACGTCCTCACTGTAGTCCCCGGTCCTGCTGTCATCATCAAGAGAGCGAATTTCCCGGCGCAAGATCAAAAAGAGCTTCGGGAGACAATTCTCTTTGAAGCAGGAAACTTTATCCCGGAAAGTCTCGACAACGTCAATCTTGACTATCAGGTCCTTGATGAGGACTCCTCTGGGAACGTGGATGTCCTGCTCGTGGCGGTGAGAAAGGATGTCATCGGCAGCTATGTCGATGCTATCGAAGAGGCTGGCCTTGTTCCTGTCGTTGCCGACGTTGACTATTTTGCTTTGGAAAACATGTTTGAGACGAACTACACCCCAAATCCTGACGAGACAATCGCCCTCATCAATATCGGAGCCCACTACTCTTTGGTCAACGTGATGAAAGGGAACAGATCCGCTTTTACTGGCGACGTCCAGTTCGGAGGAAAACATTTCACCGACATGGTGGCGGAAGCGTTATCTCTGGGCGAAGAGGACGCGGAGGAAGCGAAAATCAACGGTGCGCTTGCAGGGTACAATAGCCAAGACATAGAAAGAGTCATCTTCACCGCTTCGGACCACCTCCTTGATGAAATCCAAAACACTTTGAGCTTTTTTGGGACTGGGACGGCGGAAGAACAAATTACTGCGGTCTACCTCAGTGGCGGGACTGCCCAGCTCCCTAGTCTGGCCTCAATGATGAGTCAAAGACTCAGTGTCCCAGTAGAGATATGCGATCCCTTCCGCAACCTTCGTGTTGGTGGACAACATGAAGAATTCATTCGCGCGCATGCTTCCAGTTTTGCCATCAGTGCTGGTCTGGCGACCAGAAGGCCCGGTGACCGATGATACGAATTAACCTCATAGGTAGTCGTGAAGGGGAAGAATCGTCCTCCCGTAAATTAGAAGGAATTCTTGCTGGAGGGGTCATAGGACTTGTCCTCGCCGGAATAGCGATGACCTATCTTGCTCAGCAATCAACCGCGAGCACCTTAGATGCAGCCGCCGCTGTGCTGGAAACAGATTTAGTGAAAATTCGCCAGCAAGATCAAGAATTTAAGAAGATGCAGGAACAGAAGGCGGAGATTGAAGCCAAGCTGCACATTGTTACTACGCTCACCTCGAAAGAACGTCGCGCCGCGCCAGTGCATATTCTTGATGATCTGAGTGCCAGTGCTCCGGAATACCTCTGGCTCATAGATTTCACGGAACGGGGAGGGGCGGCACTGATCAACGGAAGAGCCGTCGATAACCAAACGATCGCTTCCTTCGCCAATGACCTCGCGAAGTCTCGCTATTTCCAAAAGGTAGAAATCCGCGAGACCTCGCAGGAGGATGTCGCCACCACCCCACAGCGAGTTCTTCCTGGAGGCAAGCAACCCCTTCCACAACCACAAATACCGGTCAAAAAGTTCACTATTGAATCGACGATTAATTACCTCCCAGGGGTCACTCAACAAGCGGCGGCGCCCTTAGAAGGTACCGCGACAAAGGGTTTGGATAAAGGAAAAGAGTAACTACCGTACTATTTGTACGACGGCTCGACAGGGATATCCCCTATGCTTGATCAATTCTTTGACTTTCCACTCACTAGGCGAGTGCTCATTTACGGTCTTATCGCCCTCCTCCTGACGGCGGCGTACTATTTTTTTCTGCATCTTCCTAGCGCGAATCTGATCGTCGAAAAGCAAACGAAGATCGAAACGCTAGAGGGGGAAAAAGTGAAACTGCTCGCGACCCTGAAGGGACGTGAGACACTCAAGGCCGAAATCGCGAAGATCGACGCTCAGTTTCAAGAAGTGACAAAACAGTTGCCAGAAAGCAAAGAGATTCCTGACTTACTCCGGCAAGTATCCAATATGGGGAGGGACTCCGGGCTCGAAATTACCCTCTTTCGCCAGCCAGGAGAAACTATCAAGGAGCTGTATGCTGATGTCCCCGTCGAAATGGCTGTCCGTGGCGGGTATCACCAACTCGCCCTCTTTTTCGAGAAGGTTCGCCAGCTCGCACGTATCGTCAATATCGGTGACATCGGCCTCAAGAATCCCCAAATGTTAGAGGGGCGACTGCAAGTGGAAGCCTCTTTTTCCGCGACCACATACCGATTTTTAACTGCGGAAGAACAAGCACAAATCGCCAAACAGAAAGAAGCCGAGAAGAATAAAAAGAAGTGAATTGGTGACTTATTATGCTGAGCGCTAAGCACTCTTACCATGCCTTCTTTCTCGTCAGTATAGGGGCACTGCTCTCAAACCTCCTGTTCTTCGCGACGTATGGGAAAGGGTTCGCTCAGGAAACGCCCAGGCCAGGGACGCCTCCGCAAGAGACGGTTCCACCAGAGACATCTCCGGAAGATACCTATCGCTATGACCCGGCAGGCAAGCGAGACCCGTTCTTCTCTCCGCTCTATCGAGTCACGGAACAGGGAAACACGACATCGGACGAGGCGAAGACGCCACTTCAGCGACTAGATCTTGGCCAATTCAAGGTAGTTGGGATTATTTTGGAAACCCCAGAACCAAAAGCGCTGATCGAGGATAACAGCGGGCTTGGGTACATCGTGACATCAGGAACGTTGATTGGTTCTAATGGTGGAGTAATCAAATCCATAGAGCCAAATAGAATTCTGGTCGAGGAATACGAAACTGACTTTTTCGGCAAACGCCAAGCGCTCGAAAAAGAAATGCCGCTCACAGTCGCAGAATCGGGTACTGAAGGTACCCCGAAGAAGTAAGCGCGGCGAATGTGACGGGGGGAGCAGGGGGATGAGGAGCTTACTGAAAAATCAAGGTAACACGGGGATGGTCGTTGCGATGGCCATTGTGGTCGCGGCCGGAGCGTGCACCCAAAGAACCAATACCCCAACGCTGTCACCCTCACCCGCGGCGGAAGAGACAGCGCTGGTGCCACCTGCAACACAGTCGTCACCACTGTCTGCTGAGGTACCAGCCGCGACAAACGGACCAGCCCGCCTTGACGAGGTCCGACTGATTGAGACGGGCGGACAACGGAGTGTCCTCTTTCGTTTCTCTCATCCGCCAGAAGGGATCGACTACTTTCCACTGCGGAACCCGAATCGCTTGGTTGTCGATATCAAAGGCTCCGTGGAACCTCCGGCAAAAATTCAGACCCATAAAACTTCAGATGCGATCGTATCCGCGGTTCGTGTGGGAACCTATCAAGGAAAACTGCGTCTGGTTATTGACCTCAAGAACGCCACGCCACCTCAGTTTTCGGTCGATAGTTATGAAACCTTGGTAACCGCCTTCATTGGAGAAAAGGACATCAATAAAAGCGCGGCGCACGGGAACGCCCAAGTCCTCTTCTTGTCGGAAGATGCTCGCAGTATCCTCACCGCCAATGCTCATGGCCAATCAGAAAAAACAACAGAGGCCACGACCGCCCCTTCCGCAAACGTAACATCCGCTTCATCTCCAGATCCGACTCAGCCTCAACCCCCGACAGCGGCCCCTCCCCTAACGGAAGAAAAAATCGCCGCCGCTCCTGCCGCTTCACCAACGCCAGAAGCATCGCAAGACACGACCCACGAAATTGCCCAGGTCACCCCGGTTCAACAAGATCCACCACCTCCAACACGCAGGACAAGACGTGCGCGGCAAACTCCTGAAGCAACGACTCCACTTCCCGCCGAGGAGCCTCTCGCACCGAGCGGAGAATTTCAACCAACCGCGACTACTCAGTACATAGGGCGGAAAATTTCCCTCGATTTCAAGCAGGCGGATGTCCACGACGTGTTCCGTATCCTGGCTGATGTGAGCGGCCTCAACATCGTGGCCACGGATGACGTGAAAGCTAAAGTTACTCTCCGCTTGATTGAAGTTCCCTGGGATCAAGCATTGGATGTTGTTTTGCAAGCGAATGGTCTCGAAAAAAACCAGCTTGGCAATGTCCTCTCGATCTCAACGACCAAGCGGCTTGAATCGGAACGAAATGCCAGACTGCTCGCGCAAAACGCCAATCAGAAACTTTCCCCGCTCGAAACGGCGTACGTCAGAATCAACTACATCAAAGCCACGGATGTGGTCACAATGGTGACCTACGAAGAGGAGCAGCAAATTAGCACTGGTGGTGGAAGTAGTAAGTCACAAAGACCCGGGGGCGGAGGAGCAGGAGGAAAAACGCAAGTTGCCTTAAT
>JANMSE010000394.1:0-2264 GCA_031389045.1 Deltaproteobacteria bacterium
GCAAGACATCCAACCATAGTTCTTCTTTGTAGTCAAAAGGCATAATAAATATGAACTATGAGCTACATTCTTAGTGTCGGGATTCCGCTTCTCGGCTGCACCACTAGCCCGGATTATTCATGAAGAAGTGACAGAGCGGAGGCCCACTGCGTCCAAAGGGTTGTGAATACTGACCCAAATAGACACAGGGGGACCTCCGCGTGAAGGATTCTGACACTACACAGTGTTTGCTCTTCGGAGGTCTTTCGAAGAAGCGGGTTGAGGTACGACTGACGGGGGATGCGACGAGCAGCGACGGCGGCGCGTTGCTTTTGCGGAAAGCGGATCAGCGACTCGGTTTGATCGAAGCCATGGCGGAGGCGGTCGCCGACCAGCGTGATCAGAGTCGGGTCAAGCATGAGATGGCGGTGCTGATCTCGCAGCGTGTTTACGGTCTCGCCTGCGGATACGAAGACGCGAACGACGCTGCGAAACTGTCGTCGGATCCATTGATGAAGCTCGTCTCCGGCCGGGATCCTGAAGGCCGCGACCTGGCGTCACAGCCTTCGATTTCTAGATTTGAGAATTCGCTCAGCCGTAAAGATCTGTATCGGCTCGGAACCGCGATCTTGTCGCGCCTCATCGAGAACCAGCGGCAGAGACGCTCCTCTCGGGCGGAGAGAATCACCATCGACTTGGATCAGACCGACGATGAAGTACATGGAGAGCAACAGCTCTCCCTCTTCAATGGCCACTACGGCAATCACTGTTTCATTCCGCTGCTTGGGGCCATCACGTTCAACGCCGAGCCCGAGCAGTTTCCCTTTGTGGCCTTGCTGCGTCCCGGCAACGCCCCTGACAAGAAGGGCGCCATCGCAGTCTTGAAGCGTCTGCTGCCCCTGGTGCGAAAGGCGTTTCCAAGAACCACGATCTACATACGCCTCGATGCCGGTTTCTGCGCACCAGAAATCCTGAACTACGTGGAGCGCGAGCGCCTTTTCTACGCCATAGGCTTCGGAAAGAACCCCGTCTTGAAGCGAGCCTCGGCCTCGCTCATGCGCAGGATGCGTCGGGCATCAAAGAAATCGGGCAACACCGAACGGAGCTTCTCGTCCACTCGTTACGTGGCCAGAAGCTGGCCGCACGAGCGCACCGTGGTCATCAAAGCCGAAGTCACACGAGTCAAAGATCGTGATCCTCGCGACAACCCACGCTTTGTCGTGACCAATATCCCGCTTCCGCCCCAAGCGCTTTACGACGACTTCTACTGCCCACGCGGCGAATTCGAGAACCGAATCAAGGAACTCAAACTCGACCTCAGAATTGATCGAACCTCTTGTACGAAGTTCCTAGCCAATCAGACGCGCCTTCTCCTCACTCTGGCGGCCTACCTCCTTCTTCAGGAAGTGCGCGTCAAGGCGAGAGGCACAACCCTGGTTCGAGCCACCGTGGGGCAACTGCGTTTGAAGCTCATCAAGGTCGCCGCGCGCGTGACCTCATCCATCCGCAGGATCCTCATCGAACTGCCTCGTGCCTATCCCTTCCAGAGTGACTGGCTTCGAATCGCAACCGCTCTAAGAATCTGACCGGCCGTTCACGAACCACACCGAGCCGTCGCCGAAGGTGTCCCCAAAAACCGGTCAAGTCGAGCGTTCGCAGTTTCTAACCTGCATGCGATCCCCAAAGCTCCTCGTCTCAAAACGCCCCGGATCTCAACGAACCCGATTCCCTCTCCAACCACCGCGCATCCTGGCGCTCATGAATAATCCGGGCTAGGAGTCTGCGCGGCAGAAGGAAAAGTGGCTGAAATGAGACATCTTTTAAGCCGTG
Organism: Deltaproteobacteria bacterium; assembly: GCA_031389045.1. Classification (GTDB taxonomy): domain Bacteria; phylum Desulfobacterota; class Binatia; order Bin18; family Bin18; genus JABFSC01. The sequence continues at coordinate 1,810 of JANMSE010000394.1, forward strand.
TTTCGAGATTGAGGCCGGTGTTTTTCGACCAAACACCGTCCTGTTTTTTCGCGCGCGTCGTCTGCCGCGCAGACTCCTAGCGCGAACTCCCGTTTCCGGCCGCGAAGATTCGACGAAGCGCTCCGCGGAGCGTGGTAGTGGCGGCCCGCGTGGCCGGCAGAAAGCGGCGCGGCTGCTCGCGCCTTTCGAGTGACGATACGGCCAAAGCACCTGGGCGTTCCCTTCGTCTCCGTGGACCGCATGGCGTCTATCTATGCGATGGAGCGAAGCTGCCGCTTCGCCAAGCTTCAAGAGGAGCCTCTCGGTCCACTGCGCTCAGGGATCGGTGCCTTGGCCTCCGCACGCAGTGTTCAAGTGCCCTCCAAGTCTTCGATAGCGTCCGGCCCCCCTCCTTCTTCGCCCCAATGCCCATTTTCAAAAACCGCCCGAAAGCTCAGAAAGCCCGCGCCCAGGGT
>JANMSE010000532.1:0-8357 GCA_031389045.1 Deltaproteobacteria bacterium
CAGGATTTTCTGGTAAATCTTCACTTCCTCCGACATGCGGAGGTTATAAGGAACCTTCACCACCACGATCCGATCAAGAATGGCTTCGTTGGTATGGTCGGCCTTGAACTTTTGCCACTCCGCTTCGTTGGAGTGCGCGACAATCACCGAATCGACATAGATCGTCCCGTGGCGACCGGGTGCGGGAATGAACTTTTCCTGCGTCGCGGTAATCATGGCATGCAGGTATTCGGTCTCGTTCTTGAAGACTTCGATAAACTCGACCATGCCCCGGTTCCCCACGTTGAAGGCCCCGTTGAGTTCGAGCACGCGTGGGTCACCTTCCGAATACTTGTCGAGCTTGGAAATATCCTCGGACCCAATGAGCACGGAGGTATCTTGATTGTTCGGATCAACTGGCGGGACGACACCGATGCCTTTGCGATTCCGTTTCGAGAATGACACCGTCGCGACGGGGAACTCCTCGTAGCGCGCGCCATATTCCTCTTTGAGGCGGAACCGGCAGGTCGGGCACAGATCGCCTTCGATATGCACGCCCAACATCTTCTCGAATTCCTTGCGCAGATGGCGGGGAATGAGATGCAATGGTTCTTCGAACATGGGACAGCCCTCAATCGCATACACCGGCTCCACGCTCTCAAGGCCGCGTTGCAGCTTTTCCACCAACGAGCTTTTGCCAGAGCCCACGGGTCCCATCAGGTAGAGCACCTGCCGACTTTCTTCCCCTTTCAATGAGGCGGAATGAAAGTACCGAGCAATTTGGGCGACGGTTCGTTCAATGCCAAAAAACTCATCCTTGAAAAAATTGTACACTTTCAGTGATTCATCTTTATAGAGCCGCTTCGAGCGCGGATCATCGGACGCCGTGATGTCCGACATCCCGTGGGACGCGATCATGTCGTAAATGCGGCTATGCGCCAGGCGAGTCACGCCCGGGTCTTCCTTGAGCTTCTCAAGATAGTCGATCAATGTCCCGCGCCACGCCTTGCTCTCTCGGTTGGCGCGGTCATCCTTGATAAGTTTCTCAAACTCGCTCCGCCCGCTTTCCATGAATGACTCCTTATATTTCTAGTAACCAGCAGTGACTGTTTGCTAATGTTAGTTCCCAGTTCTCCACCCATCCCATTGTTGTGTTATCGACCACAGCACAGCGCAGGATAACATATTTTTATCAAAGAAAGGACGACGAACCAAAGATTTTTTCTCGCGCGGCTCAGAGGGCGAGCCGTGTGGAGAGCATGGTCCCAACGGGAATCGAACCCGTGCTACCGACGTGAGAGGCCGGCGTCCTAACCGCTAGACGATGGGACCAACAGGAGGGGAGAGAAGGGAAGCTGAGGTGGTAGGACTCGAACCTACAGTCGCCTGATCCAGAGTCAGGTGGCTTACCAATTAGCCTACACCTCAACAACGGTGGCCTAAGATAGGAAAGGTCGGGGTGGATGTCAAGGTTAGCCACATTCCACGCGGTTACTGCCCCACAGCCGCCGCGCGTGCCAACCGCGCCAACGTACGCTCACGACCAAGCACCGCCATGACCTCGAAGATGCCCGGGCTCACCGTTCCACCAGTCAGTGCCACTCGCACGGGTTGGGCGAGTTGGCCAAGATTCTTCAACTGCTCCTCGTGCAGCAGGTCCGTAAATACCGGCTCCAGCGTGTGCTCATTCCAGGTAGGGAGGTTAGCAAGTCGCGAGCGAATTTTCTCCACCAAGGGACAGGTGGCCGAAGTCAGGAATTTATTCGCGGCCTTTGGGTCGAAAGTAATCTCATCACTCAAATAGTAATGCGCTTGCTCGACAATCTCGACCAGCGTTTTGGCGCGGGCTTGAAGCGTGGTCACCATGCGCGCGAGCCATTCGTCATCGGTCGGCACCGGATACCCTTTCTTGGCGATGAAAGGCTTCACCGCTTGCGCGAGCTGGGCAGCGGACATTTCCTTGATATAGTGCGCATTCAACCATTGGAGTTTCTCGGCATTAAAGACGCCCGCCGATTTCCCCACGTCTTCCAACCGGAATTTCTCAATCAGCTCAGCGCGCGAAAAAATCTCTTGGTCGCCAGAGGCCCAGCCGAGACGGGCGAGAAAGTTCACCAGGGCATCCGGCGAGTAGCCCATTTCACGATAGGCACTCACGGCGGTCGCGCCATGTCGTTTACTTAGCGGGGCACGATCATTGCCCAAGATGAGCGGGAGATGCGCGAAGCGTGGCAGCTCAGCTCCGAGGGCCTGAAAGAGCAAGGCTTGTCGTGGCGTGTTGGTCAGATGGTCGTCACCACGCACGATCTCGGTGATGTGTAAGTCCGCGTCATCGACAACCGAACAAAAATTATAAATGGGCGTGCCATCAGTGCGAACGATCACAAGGTCATCAAGTTCGTGGTTCTGAAACACGACGCGCCCTTTAATAAGGTCGTCAATAACCGTCTCGCCTTCTTTCGGTCCCTTAAATCGCAAGGCGAATGGGCGCGTGTCGCCAGGAGGTGGCGTATAATTCCGGCAGGTGCCGTCGTAGCCCATCTTCTGACTAGCCGCGAGCGCGGCCTTTCGTTTGGCGTCCACTTCCTCCGCGGAGCAATAGCAGCGGTAGGCTTTGCCTTCACGCAGAAGCCGTTCAGCGGCCTCTTGATACAAGCCATACCGCTGAGTCTGAAAGTAGGGACCTTCGTCCCACTCCAACCCTAGCCAGTGCATGGCGTCCATGATTTCGTCGAGATATTCCTGAGTCGAGCGCTGCCGGTCGGTGTCATCAATACGCAGCAGGAAGGTGCCATGCTGTTGTTTGGCATGGAGGTAAGCGAAAAGAGCCGTCCGCGCGCCACCAATATGGAGGTAGCCAGTCGGACTCGGAGCGAAACGAGAGCGTACAGTAGTCATGCGGGGCACGCTAACATTTTTCACTGAGCAGTCCAACGGGAAGAAAGTGCGGAGTTGGGGGCAGTTCGGAGTCTGAACCAAGAAACTTTCCGAGGGGGTTTGAGTTCTGTAAATGCTTCGGATATGGTTCCTCGCCCTAGTCGAGCCGCTAGCTCAGGAGGTAGAGCATCTGCCTTTTAAGCAGGGGGTCCCGGGTTCGAGTCCCGGGCGGCTCACTCCACAATGCACACGTCCCCGTCGTCTAGCTTGGCCTAGGACACCGGCCTTTCACGTCGGCGACACGGGTTCAAATCCCGTCGGGGACACTTCCTTCTCTCTCACTCACTAAACGGAAAGCGTGCTGTCCTTCACGTGCGCAGATCATCCAGAAATTCCGAGGCCGGTTTGACACTGGTCACAAGCAAGTAATCGCGCGCCCGCGTGCAGGCGACGTAGAGGAGATGGCGCTCGGTGTCATAGACCTCTCGCAAATCCGCGTCGTCCCCCACTGTTTCGATACGTTCTTGCAACGGAAGGATTTCATCGTCACACGCCATCACTACCACTGCTCGGAACTCCAACCCTTTGGCCAGAGGCATGGTGCTGATCGAGATGTGACCGCTCGTCGTCTCAACGCGTTCATCAAGAACCTTAAACGCGATTCCCGTTTTTATGACGGCGGCACGAGCACGATCCAGTTCCGCCACGGAGCGAACGAACACGCCAAACTCATGAGCGGCAACACCGGTTTTCATACGTTCGGCAATCCAGGCGCTGACGAACGTGATCTCCTCTTTTTCATTTGGGACCACACGAATCTCGGGTGGCGGGCCATTAAAGACGGAGATGGTGTCCCCTCGTTCATCGGTGTTGCCATCGGCATCTGATACCGCTGCTCCTAACAGACGGTCAGCCTGCATGCGAATCTGGTGCGAGGTGCGGTAATTGACGCGAAGGGTGCGAGAGCGTCCGCGAATATCGACTCCCAGTGCTTTCCAAGAGAAGGGCTGTTGAAAAATCCGCTGGCCGAGGTCTCCCGCGAAAAAGAGGGCGTTCGGACGATCCGCGCCAAGAGCAGCGAAGAACCGTAAATGGGCGATGCTGATGTCCTGCGCCTCGTCCACGATTGCGAAGTCGAACGACGGATGCTTGCTTTTGCTAATGGCCGGAGCCAAACGACTGAACATCCCAGAGTGAGTGATCAGATTCCGGGTCACGAGTCCCGCGCGGACGCGATCGAAAATGGCCCAGAGCAGCACGCGCTGCGGCTCGGGAAGTCGAGTCTTTCTGCCTAAACGCGCGACATCGCGATATGCCTCCCAGTTCTCTAACTGCCACGCATCAACAACCTGCTCCCATTCTGTGTGGAGAAAATGAAGGCTGAACTTATGGCTGGTGACTTGTTGTGATGCCTCTTTCAATAGGTCAAGAATGACTTCGCGGGTCGCGAGATTGGCCTGGCCGAAGTGCACCTTGTAGAGGCGACTGCCAATAGTGTTGATTGAGTACACATCAAGACGCTCGGCCAGGCGCGGTTCATTGCTTACCAGGCGCTTGATCTGGGTATGAAGAGCGTTGGCCAAGGTATCAGAGAAAGTGGTGAGTAGGACTCTCGCATCGGGATGCGTACGCGCCAGAAACACGGCTCGATGCAAGGCGACAATCGTTTTCCCCGTGCCCGCTGAACCAGAGACTCGCGCTGGGCCAGCGTACTCCCGCTCGACCCATTGCCGCTGTTCGGGATGGAGGAACACCAGCCACTTGTCCCAGGGAAATTCGAGCGCCCGTTGCAACTCTTCGAGGTTGCTCATAATGCGGAATCGCCGCTGGGCATCAGGATGATCGAAAGGACTGATTGCTGGAGCCACAGACACAGGCATGCGGGGTTTGCCGCCAGTCGCCAGTTCTAGCAGTGCCTCGGCAGCCTCACCGGGGAGATGGTCGGCCAAAGCCAGTAACGTATCATCCGTGGCGTGCCGCACATCGTTCATCCACTCCGCGGGCACGCCATAACTCAGCAGCACATCTTCAGAGACACGGTCGAAAAGGGGCTTTTGGGGGACAACCTGCTTTGGCGCCTCCACATACGTCGGAATAATAATCTCCTGAACTGTCTCGCGAAGCTCGACTAACTGCGCGGCCCCGGTCTTTGGATGCGTTTCGAGCTTGCGTCGTTCGGCCCAGGCATAAGCTTTGTCGTGGTGCCCCACGTAACACAGCAACAGACTGTTGTCTGTTCTATGGACGATCAGCCTGATGTCGTCACTGACCCGAACCGACCAGAAGTTTTTGTCTTTGGCCTTGTCGAGCTTGTGGAAACTCATTCCGGGGTTCGCTGGATTGAGTTGCAGGTCGAATGCGGTCGTCTTGACGGCCTTCTGCTCATCACCTGTCAGTCGCGCGAGGCTGTCGGTGAAGGTGTCGGCGATACGGAATTCCATTACGTCTCCACACTCACTGGCAAACCAATTTGATTAGCTACAGCGCTATAGAGGTCCACATCGGCCTCAGGTGCGTGAATGGAAACGATCAAGGAGTAACGAGCAGGTTTGTTGTACCGTTCAAGTCCTATACGGGTCTTCCACCAGCCGAGGGCCGGATAGACCGCTAAGACTCCGCGACTAGCAAGGTCTACCGCTGGACCGCGCCAGATGTCTGAATGTAGAGAACCTCGGTGGCGATTTTGTTTGCCTATCTCCCACTGTGGATCGTCGCTGCCGCTGCGGGTTCCCTCTTCCTCATCGCGTGCCGCAGCGTTAATGCGTGCCCGGAATTCGTCTTCTGATTCATGGGGACGTTTCACATCAAAGCGAAGTCCGTGAGACTCATAGCGGTACCGAGAGCGAAAACCTCGCTCCGATGGATTCGGCTCAACAAAATACGACAAGGTGACACGCATCTGTACCTGCGTTTCTCCGAGCTGTTCTAGTTCCGTTAATGGCCAAGGCAGGCGATGTAAGTGCATATCCCTTAGTATTGGTTGCTTGCTCCCTTCACGAGCGAACGGATGTAAGACCTCCTCTGCAATAAGAGTGAGAGAATTCGATGCACTCCACAAAGCACGCTTCAAATTAGGCACGCCAAACCCACAATGTCGAACAAGATTCACACAATCTTTCTTTAATGGCTGACGCCCTATTGGCAGAAACATGCTCCGCATCGTTTCTGTCCATTCAGCAGAGTGTACAATCAAGGCGCGTATCGACTCCGGCCACAGTTCTGAATAATCCGCCATTAGTTGCGCTGCCATGCGAGCAGCCAAAGCGGTCGCCGCGCTCGTTGCATTTGCAGTAGTGAACAGCCGCTGGTCAGGTACATAGTGTGTAGTGAGTAAGCTGAGGCTGGGCATCCACACCGCACCGAGACCGTCGTTGGCTGCATTTCCTCCCTCAAAGACGACATCCGGCTTCAAAGGCCAATGAGGCTGCCAAGTAGACGATGTTGTACTAAATGGGCTCAATCCACCAGCCGCAGCAATCGGCTGATAGTCCTCAGCATCCAGCTCCGTAATGTTGATAAGATTAGTAAATGCGCCAACAGTCAAAGCGTTCCAAGCTTGCCCAGGATCGTGAATACCATCCGTGGTATTGCTGTTTGGGTAGTTAGCCCACGCATGCGGCTCTTTGATATTTCCCGCAGATATCACTATTAGTCGTGGGTTAGCACCTTCGCCCTCAGCATCTGCTGCCAGCCGATCAACCGCTGCTGACCACGCCGAAGGGCGTCCACGGTCCCGATTATCACGAGCTGTTATCGCCATACCGAACACACGGCTTCGGTTCGGGGCTGTAATCTCAGGCCGTGCAACAGCCTCTACCATCAGATAACCGTGAAGTCTTGCATCCCCAAGGTTGCCACCATCTTGCGGCAGCAACTTAACAGATTCGAGTCGGTAACGAATCTCGACCGGCTCTCTGGCTTCGAGTACATTCGCTAAATTGCCCATTAGGGCAAGACCCGCCATAGAAGTGCCGTGACCATCAGCGTCGTTGGTGCCCCACGCTGGTTCAACCGTATGAAGATCAGTATCAGTGAGCGCTGGTGCAATGAGCGGATGGCCATTATTAACTCCAGTATCAAGCAGACACACATGCGGAACCTGCTCTCCGGTTTCGACAAAGTTCGCACGATCAAGCAGATCGCCCAGCCATGCTTGTTGTTCATTTGCGGAAAGTGAATCGAAGAAGTCCGCCGTCTCTTTCGCTCGCCGGAGTTCAGCAATACTGTTGAGCGTCATCACTGAGTGCTTCATCTGCGCGGCAGAGGCGTATACTAACAAGACAGTCCGCTCCGGAAATTCAAGTGCTCCAGGTGCAAGCCGCAGATTCTGCGCTTGAGCGAGGTCGCGGAAGCTTTTAACCGTCGCAATACGATCACCTCGGATTGGTAGCCATGTCTCCCACCAAAACGCTTCATCCTCGGTTGTTGGAAACACCTGCGGGTCATCGGTCCATAACGCACGCAGACTCGCAGTGCGTATTTGGTGAATAGCGTTAAGGAGCTTCTTATGGTCCCGAGCATGACCCTTCAGATCGCGTTTTTCCGCCAGATAATCCTGAACAAGCCCCTCGAAGTGCTCAATCTTTCCATCCGGCACGAAGACAGTCGCATAGGTGCGCTGATCCTCATGGCGAACGTTGAGCAATTCGATTCCTGAACGCTCTCGCGCTAAGCTTTCGAAGGCCAATTCAATATCTGGAAAGCTCTCGAACTCGATCTGTAATCCGAATCCGCCCTCAAGCCCGGCATTTTCCCGAGCCGTGCGGGCAGCAGTAAGATCGGACTTCAACGTCTCAAGCTGGCCAAGCAACGCAGTTCCGTGACGCGACCGATCCTGTTCTGGTATCGGTTTCGAACGCACAGGCGACCGTGGTGCTCGAAACTGCTCAGCTTCCGCGAAGCCGTTCAGAATAAAGTGTCGAAGATTGCGATTGTCCCGCTCCGCCATGCGAAGTTGCCCGTCCGTTATGCGTCACTCTTCAACCGGCCCGCGATCTCTTGACGTTCAACTAACATATTACGGATATCGGTCTCGGTAACGCCCTCGCGGTGATCGATCAGCGCTTCTTTGTGTACCTCTTCCGCTGCCCGGGTGATTTCCGCATAGCTCAAACCCACTGCGATCTCCGCCAAGCGCTTCCAAGATATCCCCTTCGCCGCAAGCCGCATCAGTCGGGTCTTGAGGAGCGCCGCGATCTGACTCTCATTCGGGAGTGTGTAGTGTAAGACGTCGTCAAAGCGGCGGAATAAGGCGTGATCGAGTAGCTCCGGATGATTCGTCGCAGCCACGATGAGGCTGTGAGACCGATCTTGTTCAATCATTTGTAAGAAACTATTGAGGACACGCCGGATCTCTCCCACGTCGTTCGCCAAGCCGCGTTGCGACCCGATCGCGTCAAACTCGTCAAAGAAATATACACCCCGAGTTTGGTCCGTCGCTTCGAATATCTGACGGAGTTTGGCGGCTGTCTCCCCCATAAACTTCGTAATGAGTCCGTCCA
>JANMSE010000539.1:0-40466 GCA_031389045.1 Deltaproteobacteria bacterium
GACTACTGACTACTGACTACTGACTACTGACTACTGACTACTGTTCCCAATTTTTGACTTTTGCGTTTTGACTTTTGACTTTTGACTTTTCCCCTATCCAGTTCACTGCGCGTCCGCTCCAACGCGGTGCGAACATCGTCCCGCGCAAGCCACTCCGGAGGAAGGCGACTCTCCAGCTTGGTCACTTGCGAGCGCAGTATCTCAAGTTGCTCGGGACTCACGTTCTTCGCTTCGTTGGTGAGATTGTCGAGTGCCAGCACGACTTCGGCGGGAGCCACGAAATGCGGTTCTTCTTGCTGCCCGATGGACTCTCCCTGCTCGGATCGCAGTCGCCAATCGGGATCGCCGTAGCATTGATACGCACCCCACGTGTTGACCGTTCCGTGACTGTCGTAGGTCTTCTTCCGCGCCCGCAAGACGGCGGCACCAAACGGAGCACCCGCGAGCAGGCCCGCGTAAAATTCACACGCGAAAGTCTGAGCCGCGGCATCATCCACCGCCCACCCGGCGGCAATCACCGCGCGCACGCCCATACGAATGAACTGCGTCGCCAGGTTCGCCGCCAACAGGTGCCGGTCCTTGCGGTTGGTGTCGTTCCCGCCTTCGATCTTCCCCAAGTGACAGCAATTGATGAACACCAGCTCTGGCACCTGACGCATCTGTTCGACTTCGGTCGGCGTCAAAAACACGTTGGTGCCAATTACCATGCCACTGACGGTGTGGGAGGGAGGCGCTGGAGCAGCCACTGGATATTGATACACGCCGTGGCCGGCGAGATGCAGGATGCGATAATCGTCGTCAAACAACGCTTCGACAATCTCTTGCGAATGCGTGCGGATTTTCTTGGTGACCGTGAATCCCTGCCGTTCCAGCACTGCCGCCACCCGTTCCGCTTCCTCCTGCGCCCCGGTGAGTTCCACGAATTGACTCTTGGGATCTCCGACTACCAAGGCTTTGAGCTGCGTCACACCCAGGGGGTTGGTCCGAAACTCCGCCGTTTCCAGTTGACGAATGAGCCCCACGCGCACCGCGAGCGGCTGTCCCTCACTATCCCGTCGATCCTGCATCAGTTCCCACGGATAGCCCGCAGCTTCATCATTCACGAGCAACACCAAGTCCTGACGGTCCTGTGCTTGTTCCTTGAGTGGATTGGGAAGTAATAACTCAAACAGCGTCCGCGCGGTTTGCTGATCGTTGTTGGGGTTGGTAATCGCGCGAGTGATGAACTGATCGACCAACGCCCGTTGCGTGGGTTGGAGACTGACCTCCGCACGTGCCCGGTTGGTCAGGGCCTGAAAGCGCAGCGTCCCATCGGGCTGAGCTGTGATTCGCACGCGCTGATACCATCCGCCCGGTTCCTCGAAGGTAATGCGCTTGCGTCCCCCAGGTGTGTGTCGAATCGTTGGCTCAACCTCAAACACCCCACGCAACAGCGGGTCCTCCGCCAGTCGCGGCAGCGCATGGGCCGCGAGGATGGCGCGGTCTTCCCATAATTCAAGAATGTCGACCTCAGTAAAAATCACGCGCTTGCCCAGCCCGCTTTCAGTGAGTGTGCGATTCGCTCGCGCCACCCCACGCAGAACGGCGGACAGCGAGTCTTCAACGGCTATTCCCCCGGCTCCGGTACCAATCAGCAATGTCGCTATTGCCGCTGACACAGGGGCGGTCCGCCGATCCCCGTGGGAGGAGCGGGCCTGCTCCGCCAAGGCCGAGGCGTGGAGCAACGCACCACGAGTGACGCTTGCGGTCAGATGCCCTGACGTGAGTTCACCCACACGCCCCAAGCCAATCACGATCGCTCCCCCTGGTTTTTTGCCAGGGTTGAGAAACACGTCGGCGCTGCCCAGCGCGCCCGGATAGAGGCCAAGGCGCAGGCGTTCGCGTAACCGGCCGTCCAACATGTGGTCCAGAGCGGCTTCCGCGCTCACTACGGTATCACCTTGATAATGCCCCACCATCACCGCATGGTCAGTAAAACCGAGGTGTCCGTGGACAATGCCCACCTTGACCCGCGGTTGTGGCACCGTTCGCTTGCGACGACGGCGGGTCCCCATCGCGGCGGCGGCAAGCTCCTGCTCATCGGGATAGGCATCCGCCATGTCGCGGGCGAGGACAAGTCGTTCCGTTCCGCGCGTCCCTGCTGGTGGAGTTTGCGGGAGGCGTGTGGTGTGACCAGTCTGCAATAAGTCGAGTAACGCGGGAAATGCCGCCTCGAATGCCGCCAGGTCCCCATGTTCGCAGTCCGCATACCACGCACGGACCCCAGGTGGGATGCCGGTCTCCCACGGGACTCGTCCGTCACCCCGCGCGGTGGCGATGAAACGGAAGCGCTCGCCTTTGTCGGCGCTGGCATCCACTTCCAACGCGACCGGCGTCTGTGGCGCACGGCCCGCGACGTACAGCATGCGCTGGGGATCAATCGGGCTCTGGTCCAATAGCGACCGCGTCGCGAGGGCTGCGTGTAGTCGCGCTTCGTCGGGCAGTACCCACCCTTTGTCATCAGCCTGGGCAAATTGTCGCCAGGTATCAATCTTGAAGAAATCAAAGCCACTCCCCGCGCCCGGCAGCATTTCGAGCACGCCGGAAAACTTACTGATCGTCTTCAACAATTTTTTGGCACTGTTCGTGAGATCAAGAAGCGTGAGTTGCTTGAGGAGCTTATCGTGCCCGAAAAGCGTGCGCGGAATGACAAAACTGCCGCCATTGGGGGTTCCCAACATAAGGAAGCGTCCTCCCGGATGACGACAGATTCGCGCCCAAACATCCGGGTGATCGCCAATCATGGTGCGCACCACTAACCCCCCCATTGAGTGCGCTAACAGTCGCACCGGCTGTTGACCGCGGTCCGTCTCATCCAGCTTGATGCGCACTTGGTCCGCGAGCCGTCTGGCTTCATCACGAAGCGAGAGTCGCCAATCGAACGCGAAGGGCACCACCTCGTGCGTGCGACCGAGAAACTCAATCACGTCTTCGTAATACCCTTCAATGGGACCATCGGGCGTCACCCCGTCGGCACCAATGTGGAGCGCCTCCAACCCGCCAAACAGCAAGTTCGGCAAGTTCAGCCATATTCGACTCCCGCTTCGTTTGAGGTGACTGCCCATAATACCGGGGAGCACGAAAACCACTGGCCGTGACCCAGTGGGTCGTGACCCAGTGGGTCGTGACCTATCACGCGCTTCGCGGGCAATCGGCGGACGTGGTTGGCCCTCAATGGGAGTGAATCCCGTGGGGGGCTTGTCGGTCCATAGCAAACCATCGCGGACCTTCTCGGCAGTGCGGTCGTTCGCGAAATAGTGAAAGTGGTTGACCTGCTCACCTTGATCGAAAAAGAACCGCCCGCCAGTTGTTCGCCGTGCCCCACCAATCATCGAGCTGGTATTGACCGCCAAGTCGTGGTCATCTTCATAGAAACGATCCAACACCAGCAGCTTCAGCTTGTCCCAGATTCCCCCCGCCTCGGTGTCGCCGGAGATCACGCTCAGGTCGGCGTTGACCGTCACGTCGAAGCGATTCAGAGATTTCACCAACGGTGCTGTCGGCATCATCGCTTCCAACCCCGGTAACGTGCGCGGGTCGGTATGCTCCTTGACCATCGCGGTAATGAGATCGGTCGCCGCCTGAAAGAAGAGCGAGCCTTGCAAGCCAGCCAAACTGAGCGTGTTCATAATGACCGACAACCAACGGTCCAAGCGCTCCGAGGCGAGAGTCGAGCCACGTGCTGGACAGGCCACGCGCACGAACCGCTCAACCCGCGGCTGTTTCTTCTTGAGGAGATTATTCAATGTCGCGAGCGCGGCACGGTCATAGGCGCGGTTCACTTTTACCCCGTCCTCATCTTCGGTATTCGCGAATAAGGCGACATCTCTCTCGTCAAACGGGTCCCGACCCGTGGCGACCGCCGCGCGACAGAGCAACTCACCAATCAACCCACCACGCGAATGGCTCACCAGATGCAAGCGGGCGTTGTCCGGGAGTTGATTGAGCAGGGCAATGGCGTTGTCGATCGGACTCTCCGTGAAGGTCCGATGCTGAAAGGCGTAGACATGTTCGGGATACGTGCTGAACAGCGTCGCCCCGATTGTCCTTTGTGGTCCATCCCATAACGCGCCAAAGCTGCCTTCAAATGAAGACGCCGTGCCGTGGAGAAAAATCAGTAATGGACGGTCGGCTGGAGACGGCACGGTCACGGGTTCGAGCTTCACCGGTGTTGGTTGGAGACAGCGGTACAGGCCGGGGGTCGGAACATGCTTCTTGTCCCACGCGCGCGCTAACCCAGCGACGGTCATGCCCGACAGATCAACGTCGAAGACCCGTACTGCCTTGATGGCCCAGCCGACGGGACCACGGCTGGGGCCACCAAGTTCAATCTCGGTGGGAAAACTCAGATACTCACCGCCCGCGTCACGCCGCGGTTGCAGGTCAAAGTCCGCCCGGAACTGCCCCACCGTGGTCCACAGTGTGACTTCACCAGCGAGTTCGACTGCGATCACATCGTCATCAGTGACATGCAGGGAGACGAGTTTACCTTCCGCCGCCCGTGATTTTTCGACGCGCACGGCGGCTCGTTGAGTCACTTTGAGTTTCCCATCAAATCGTTCGTGAGTGAGGGCGCTCGGCATGACACCAGTCACATCGTCGCCCGCGATTTTCATCGTCGGCATGAGTGTTTTTCTCTTCGTGGCGGCGCGAAACCCGCCCGCGCCCATTACGGTTCGGGAGCAAGAAACGGCCGATCAAATTTCACCGAGCGACCTTCGAGCTGTGGGACTTGATTGTATCCCTCTTCCTTGAGGCGTTTGATGGTGCCTTGGTGCATCTGGCGATACGAGATCGTGCCACCGGCGGCCTTGAGGGTCTCGACCACGCAATAGGTGAGCGCGCCGTTGTAGCTCCCACCGATATAGGCATCGGCGGAGGTTTGGGTGTCGCGACAGCCAGTCACCAGTAACTCCGGAATATTGGCATCGACGATGTCGGATTTCTTTCGCTTTGCCGTTGCGGAAGCGCGCAGGCTTCCCTTGACTTTCCCACGCAGTTTGCGGCCAGACTCCGCTTCCATAATATCTAACGGATTCGGCAAGAAACGGGGAATACTGGGGGCGTCTGGGGGCAACAGCACCCGTGTGTTCGATCCAGAGTGACAGCAGTCCATGATGACGGTCAGACTCACACCGGCGCGTAAGCGGTTGAAAGTTGTGCGCAACCAATCGTCGAGCAGTGGCTTATGCCAATCGAGATCGGTCGGGCACAGGATTTCATCGCGTCGGTCGGGCTCGTCGCCATTGACATCAATCACGTTGGCCCCGTGTCCAGAGTAGTGCAGCAGCACCACATCACCGGAGCGTGCGTCGCGGACCAATTTGCTGATCGCCGCTTTCATCGCTTTGGTGGTCGCGGCGAAATCGGTCATCACCGCAACGTCCTTGCTGGCGAAGCCGTACATTTGTGTCAGCACGCCTTTCATATTTTCCACATCGTTGACGCAGCCACGCAGGTCCGCGCCGGGGATTTTGTAGCGGTTAATGCCGATCAACAAGGCTTTCTTCGCCATGATCGTTGCCCTCCTCTCTGTCAGTTACGGTGCCTTCTACCAAAGTCCGTTTCGCGGTGTCTAGTCAGGCCAACTCCTGGCCCTCCAGCTCCCTGTTCTCTGGTTTCTCGTTATGCTATGCCCCCGGTGGGAGAAAGCCGTACTCAAAAAGGAGGAAAGAACCATGCCGCTGTATCTGGACGAAATTTGGCTCAACGAAACCTCGCCGGAAAACACCAAGAAGATTCACCAAATGTTTCAAGGGGTGCTCAGTGGGAAAACCGGATTTCCCGCCGGCGTCACGCTCAAGGCCGGTCCGTGGGCATCCAACGAAGAGGCGAAGATTATTTTGATTCTCGACATTCAAGACCATTCCAAAACCTTCGTGCCGTTCTCGACAATCCTGGCGAACGGCTTGATCTCGAAACGTCGGCTGACCCCGATCGTCGAGTGGAGCGCGATGGACGAGGTGGTGAAGGCGCTCTAACCAGGGGCTGGGGGTTGGGGGCTGGGGACTAGGTGAAGAAAAAAAAGAGCAACAAGAAAAGTCGCCCCTAACGCTTCATTTCAACGTCCGTCTTGCTAAAAGCTAAAAGCTAAAAAAAATGCTTTCTCCCACTCCCCCACGACCACTCGCACTGACGGTGTACTGCGCCTCCAGTAAACGGGTCGCGCAGCCGTATCTTGATGTGGCGACGGAATTAGGTCGCCTCATCGCGCAACGCGGTCATACGCTGGTGTATGGCGGTGGCAACATTGGGCTCATGGGAGCTCTCGCCACAGCCGCGCTTACACATAATGGAAAAATACGCGGTGTGATCCTTGCTGGGTTTGTCGAAAGAGGCTACGCCCAGAGCGGCCATGAGATGCAGTCGGTGGACGATATGCGCTCACGCAAGCGTGGTCTCGACGAGCTTGGCGATGCGTTTATCGCGCTGCCTGGTGGCTTTGGCACCTTGGAAGAGATTCTGGAAATGATCTCGTTCAAACAGCTTGGCCTCCATCACAAGCCGATTGTCTTCGTGAATACCAACCACTATTTCGACGGCCTGTTGCAGCAATTTGAACGTGGCTTCACCGAAGCCTTCATTCACGAGCGGTTTCGGGAGTTGTATACGATAGTGATGACACCGAACGATGCACTGGAAGTAATTGAAGCAACAACACGGTAGCGTAATAACTGAAGAGAGCGAAGCATCGCTCATCCTCACGGATGGTCTTTACCAGCCCCATCCGAGAACCCCCTCCGCGAAGAGACGCACGGCAACGCGTCTCCATCGAATCGCTGCTCCTGGTCTTCCCCTCACATTTCATGAAGTCTGGCACGTAGGCACGGCTTCTTGCTAACCAATAGGTCGCTCACCGCGCCATCGCTAGAAGTGTTGAAATCACTGGGCTCTCGATAAGACGGCCACTGGGGGAGGATCGCCTGACTTGCCGCGAGGTCGGCGATCCATTCTTCTCAAGGAATTGCACGGGGTGTATCGCAAACTCTACTTCGCGGCCTATGCCTGCATCGTCCCAAGCGCGGTCTTGCTCAGTTTGATGCTTCTGTAGACGCTGCTAAGGGTTTAGATACGCCTGACCCATTCTACGCGCGCTCCCGCGCCAGCGTCCAATGCGCGGTTACCATCGCCGCGATGCCGGCGATCACCGTCGCGGAAATCCCTTTCCACGCGACCATCGCCGGAAACGAAAGGTCGACTATTCCTAGGACTTTCAGCACAAGAACAACCAGCAACGCGAACCCCAGACTCGCACCCGTGAACCACGCCACCCGTCCAAGACGCGCTGGTGAGGACGCGGCAGCCGGCGCGCGAATCACTCCGAGTTTGGCATCCACCCACGCATGCGGATGCGCGGACACCGCCATGAAGAAACAGAGCATCAGTCCGGTAATCACCGTATCGATGCCTAATGCCGACGCGGGGATCGCGCCATAGCCACCTTCCGGCGTCAAGGGAAAAACCGCGCTCGCGATGATGGCGGTGATCACTCCGTTCCCCACCCCCCACGGCAATCCGTGTCGCCAGAAGAGATAGGAGAAAAACGACCCTTGCCAGCCGCGTTGCTCCGTCGCGACGTGGATTTCATGCAAGAACGGCCTATGACTTGACGTTGCCGCCACTATCCCAGCCAATACCGCCCCAAGTCCGGCTAACACAAACGGCACTGTTTTTCGTTCCACCCCATCGGGAAAGAAGAACAGCAAAAACCCGAGGGCGACGAGCACCGCTGGTAACCAGAACAACAACAGACGGTTGAAGCCCAGGAACCACGGGTTGTTCGTCTGTTGCGCTTGCCACAAGAGTGGTGGGGCAGGGGGGTTGTTCAAGGCTGGTGGCACGAAAGCACCAGCCAGATGTTGTTGTAAAATGCCGATCAGTGTGGCCGGAGCACCAAAAAAGAGGACCGGCAAGAAACCCACCACAAAGAATCGCCATGTGGTCCAGACCGACAGCGACCCTTCGCCGGGAAGTTGCGCGATGACGATCGCGCCGAAACTCCAATAGAGAATGAGCCAGACGACACTGACGATAGTGATAAAGATCGGTCGGACTTGGTGAAACTGGGGAAGAGGGCGGGGTGATGCCGAAGCCATGCAATTCCTCCGTAGTGAGTACGTCCGCCCTTATAGGCGGTTTGCCGCGCATTCAGCAAGAGTGATACAACACGTCACGCGTATTTGGATGGAAACAAAGCACGTCGAACGGAAAGCACGGTGAGGACAATGGAAAACCCTGACCTGACACTGGAACTCACAGCCGACGAGATGCGGCGCTTGGTCGCGCAGGTAATGGAGCATCTCGTTGCTCACATCGAGTCATTACCACGGCAACCCGCGGTCGCTCTGGAAGGAGGCGCGCAGGTGGCTCGTCAACGGAAATTTTGTCATCCGTATTTGTGTCTTGTCGTTTCGCACTCACTGGGATCGGGTGCAAATGTGTCTGGAGGATATTCGCGCGGCGGTGGAGGCACTGTCGCCAGCGTGAGTGTCCGCGCGACGGTCGCCGCGCAATTGACAGGGCCACCGGTGCGTCGTAGTGAGCTGGGACATGAACGGCATCGGCAAGAGCAATCGCGGTAACACCCGCTGACAGAAAGGAGGACAGACAATGGTTCAAGTGACAGAACTCGGATACCTGGGGGTCGGGGTCAAGAAGCTCGACGAATGGAAGCAGTTCGCGGCCAACATCGTTGGCATGGAAGTGGTGGACGAAGGCGAACGCGATCGCTGTTACCTGCGCATGGACTACCTGCATCATCGGTTGGTGCTGCATGCGGATAACAGCGATGACTTGCTGTACTTGGGGTTCCGCGTCGCTGGAGGCGAGGAGTTCCTGGAGATGCAGCACCAACTGTCGGCGGCGGGCATTCACTACCGCGTCGGCTCGGAAGAGGAAGCCAATGAGCGGCGCGTGCTTGAAGTGCTCAAGCTCAGTGATCCCTCTGGTAATCCCATTGAGATATTCCACGGCCCGGAGACGCAGTTTAACAAGCCCTTCTATCCGGGACGGCGCATGCACGGGAAATTCAGAACCGGCACCGGTGGCCTGGGGCACTGCATTATTCGCGAGGATGATGTGGCGGCGGCGTATCGGTTTTTCCGCCAGTTAGGCATGCGCGGTGGGGTCGAGTACAAAATCCGCATGGGCACTCATACGGTCACGCCGACGTTCATGCACTGTAATGATCGTGACCATACCGTGGCGTTCGGCATCGGCGCGATGAAGCGTCGCCTGAACCACGTGATGGTTGAGGTCGATAACCTGGATGATGTGGGGCTGGCCTACGAGATCGTGCGGGAACAGAAGATTCCCGTGGCCATCAAGCCGGGGAAACACTCGAACGACCACATGTACTCCTTCTATTTTCATACGCCCTCGGAGTGGCGGATTGAGTACGGGTGGGGGGGCAGACCGGCGACGTATCAATCGGAATACCACGTGCGCGACATCTACGGGCATGAGCCTGAAGAGGGGGGATTCAATTAGGAGCGCGCGGGTTCCTTCAACAGTCCACAAGCGCACGCAGTCAGGAACCCCCTTGCTTTGGGGCTCCTGACCGCGCGACGGAAAGAGGTTGGTTATTTATCCTTTGCGTCGGAGCGGTTGAACCCCGTGATCTTCAGCACGTCGTCCGTCGCGTAATTATCCACGAGCGGCATGTTGGCATCGTTAGAGTGTTGGATGGCGACGTACGCGGTGGTTCCGTCCGCGGAAAAAATGAAACCGGTGGGTTCGGCGGACGAATCCTTGACGGATAGCACTTTAACGCACCCATCTGTCTTGATGTCACGATCAAGTCCGTCCCGCAGACACGCGAAGATGTCCCCGTTCGGATGGTCTTCGATGACATACAGAATCCCAGTCTTTGGTTGAAAATCCAGATTATCGAAAGAATTGAAATCCTGGTCTCCTTCCACGAACCGGTTGACGACGACCGAGCGCTGCGTGGCACTCGCCACTAAGGGGGTCGCATCAACACCACAGATCACCTCCGCGTAGTTGGACACGCCTTCGTTCCCGGTGTTTGTCCAGCAAAAGCGCACGCCCGTGCCGGTAAAGGTGGGGTCTCCATGCAGGTCTTCTGGGCGGTAGTAGCCAGTGGCTCCGTTGGTGCGCGCATCGGTCCGGGCATTGGCGGCGCTCACCGCTACCCACGCCCCATTGCCAATTTCACACCCTTGGCCGAACTGTTGCGTGTTATTGACGCAGGACACTTGCAGCGCGAACACACTTCCCGCCGCCAGTGGGGATTGTCCGAGGCTGGTGACTAGTCCGGTCCCGGTGCGGGGCGTGGTGGGGACGAACTTGAAGAGCGCTCCACCGTCTCGGTCCGCGCCCCCCGTTCCAGGACGGAGTTCGTCTCCGGCGATGACCACGCCGCTTGATAAGATGTGTAATCCTTCCCAGGCCATGGTCGGGAGCGCCGTGCGCTTGACGATGTGGGCGGAGTCCGTCACCGCGCCAGTCGCGCGGTCAGTGACGGTTTGTTCCGTCGTGGTTAGTGGATCAAGAATCTCGTAGGCCCCACCATCATCGACTTCCTCGGTGGCGAGAATCGTTCCCCACGGGGTCGTGCGAATGCCATCGCAGCCATCCATGCCACGCAGAATGGTGGCGACTTCCCCGGTTGTCAGATTGATGCGTTGCACGGATGGATTGAGTTTCCCATTGGATAAAGTGATGCGGTCCTCTTCGACACAGGTAATGAGGTGAGTTGGCTGCGTGGCGGGAAAGAAGGCCATCATGTCCGTGTTATGCCCCGCGCTCCGGGTCAGGTAGGTGGCTTTCAGCCCTCGTGCCAACGCCACTTGGTCCCCAGCGGTTTGCGCGGGGGTACGGTACGGCCCAACAGTGGGCGGTGCTGAATCGCCGAGGGGTTTCTGGACGCCAAAATAGCGATTGGATTGATTCTTGAGGCGCTCTTCTACTTGGAGACCAAAGTCCTTCGCGTCATCGGCGAGACTTGCTCCTGGAAAAATACTGCTCGTCACGAGGGTGGCGAGCAGGAACGATTGGGAATAGCGGTTGAGAAACTTCATTGAACAACCTCCTTCACACGAGACAGACAAAGTCGCGTTCAGCTACGAGCGTAAACGCGCTGGCAAGTGGTCTATCACTTGCCGTGTTGTGTCCCGATGTGGAAAAGATGAAATTCTCGTGACAAAAGGTAACTCGTCTGGTGTGAGTTAGGCCGCTCCCTCAAGGCTGGGGACTCGTCGTGGCGTGATGGGGAGGCAAACTCGGAACGTCGAACCGCGTCCGACTTCGCTCTCAACCGTGATAGTGCCGCCCAGCAATTCGAGCAAACGCTTCACAATGTGTAACCCCAATCCCGTGCCTCCGTACCGGCGCGAGTCCGAGCCGTCGAGTTGTCGGAAGGGCTCAAAAATCACCGCCAATTTCTCCTGGGGAATTCCGATTCCGGTATCCGTCACGCTGATCTCTACTCCTTCTTGATAGCGCTGGGCCGTGACGGTGATGCTTCCGCGCTCGGTGAACTTCGCCGCGTTGCTCAGCAGATTCTTGAGCACCAATTTGAGATTCTTGGCGTCGGTGAGGACCGGTCGCAGGTCGGGGGCGCTCTGCCACACACACCTCAGGCCAGAGAGCTCCCATAACTCACGGGTTTCATGCTCCAGTTCCTCGAACAGCTTCGGCACTAAAACTTCTTTCACATTGAGACTCGTGCTGTTGGTCTCCAGGCTCCGGAGCTTCAGCAAGTCAGAGATAAATTCGAGCTGGACGGAAGCGTTTTTGTGAATTTTGCCTACCGCGTCGGCTTGTTCGGAGGTGAGAGGCCCAAAGGTCCCGGCACTCAACATTTCACCATAGCCCAGGATAATGCTGAGCGGGGTCCGCAGCTCGTGTGAGATGGTCGCCACGAACTCAGATTTGGCCCGGTTTGCGACCTCAGCCGCTTCCTTGGAGACGAGTGTTGCCTCCAACTGCGTCGCCATCTGGTTAAATTGCATGGCCAGCTCGGTGAACTCGTCCCGCCCTGTGATCGCGAGACGATGCCGGAGGTCACCTTGGCCAATGGTGAAGACCCCCTGCATCAAATCTTTCAAGGGGGTGTGGATACCGCGGATAAGGAGGAAACTCGCGCCCACCCCACTGAGGAGGAAAGCGAGGAGCAAGACGGCGAGTCGCCACAGAGCGCGCTCTACCACGTGCGTCGCCTCTTGCTCCGCCGCTTGCAGCTCGTGTTGGGGTCAACGCTTGAATATGGTCATCCAGGAGGTCGTCGAGCTGGCCGCGGAGGACGAGGAACTGCTGGATTCCGGCTTGCAACTGGTCGTCCGCCGCGAGCATCTCCTGAATCCGAGACAGGATTTGTGGGAAGAGGGTTTCCAGCTCGCCAACCCAGCGCCGTTCTTCCTCAGTCAGACGGAGTCGGCTCAAGACGGCGAGGTGCGTTTGAAAGTCAGTGGCATTGTCAAAAATCCGCGTGTGGTAGTCTCGCTGGTGCGTCCGCAGGTAGTGACCAAGCCACGTGCCAACCTCGGCGCTATCCGCCTCCAGAGACACGGACTCTTCAATTTTTTGCTGTCCGTCTGGTCCTATCCGGTCGATGTGGGCCTGGAAGCGATCATCAATGATATCGTCGAGCGTATCAAAGTTGATGGCCACGGTCGCGAAGAGTTTTTCCTGCTGATCCTTACGGTCCATCAGCGTCTGCCCAAGCGTGCGAAACTCTCGGTAGAGCGCCTCGACCTGCTCTCCGAGGGTTTTGCTCCGCGCGGTCTGGCTCAAGCCGTTGTACTGGGCGTGGAAGTGGGCAAAGTCCGCCGTATCCTTGGCCACACGGTCCCGATATTTGGGGTCCCCGGTATCCAGATACTTTAAGACTCCCAGGCCGGTACCAATGACGTTGATCTCCATTTCATACGCAGCGGCGCTGGTTGGTTGCCTCACATTGGTGACCTCATATAGCGCCTGCTCGACTGTCCTGAGCGCCTGATAGATCACCGCGATCGTCCCGAGGCCGATGAGCAAAATCAGCGTGACCCCTAGAAAAATCCTCTTCGTGATTGTCATCACATACTCCTAATTGCCCACTATAAAATATGTTTCCTCCTAAAACCACTGAGATTATACGGAAATTTTTATTTTTCCATAAGGGTTATTGTGTATTTTTCTGACTGATCGAGCACTCCAAATGAAGATGTCTAAATTCACATCGCCAAGAGCGGTCTTGCTTGAGCGGTAGCGTCCGGTCCCGCCTTATGCGCCGAATCGCCAGTGGGTCAGGGCTTGGAAAAATCCCCAGAGCATCCCCCCAACCATCGCCAATGTCGTCACCGCAAGGATTAGCTCCGCGAGGTTCTCTTGCGTCACGTTCCGGTTCCACCACCGCCGACGTAGAAAAGAATGTGGCTGGGTAAACGGTGGGAGTATCTCCCGCGCGGTATCCGTTCTCTGTCCAATGATTGCTTCCATGCTGTATCCTCCATGACAAAAGGTGAATCGTTCTCATTCGGCTATCCTGCCGCGGACCATTCCTCGGCAAGTTCTTCAGTATATTTGACGGTCATTCTCCTGCTCGCTGTTGACGAGCAGGTGACGTGAGAAAGAACATTTGGTGAAGGACGAACGCCTCGACGGAGGGTCTTCGATGAAATAGGGATTGCCAGTCCCGGGTTGCAAATCCAGATTGTCAAACGAGAGGAAGGAGAGGTTGCTGAACAATGAGCAGCAACCTCTCCGGGGAAGAGGCCGCCGGGCAAGCGGCCTCGGGGGAGGGATGAGAGGCTTGTAGTGTAAGCGGGCTCCGTTACGCGAGGATGACAGACTCGTGAAAGTTTGGTGGAAAAAATGTCACGGTCGCCGCGTCGTGGAGCAGTGACATGAAGTTCGTGAGTTTCAAGGTCCCTCTCCCGGCTGAGCAATGGCATGAAGTTAAGGAAGTTTTTGTCGCAGGAGAAATCACCCCCACGCCTCCCCCTGCCGGGGGTTTCAACCCCCGGTTTGCTGCGAGCAGCGCCTTTCGGCTTAACTTCATGCCATTGCCCGGCTGGGAGAGGACTAGGGTGGGGGGGATCACGTGACCTTTCCCTTATTGCTCGAAATAGGCACCAGCAAGGTAATAGATCGTTTGCAGAGCCGGCAGCAAATACCAGTCGTCATGCGGAAAGCGCATGGCGAGGAAAAAGCCCCAGATGGAGAATAACGTGCCCACGTACTGGGGGTGGTTGAGCAGCGAAAAGGGGAACTCGCGACACCACGGGACCCGATACCCAAACTTATTGCCATAAAAGACTCCGACCTTGCCCAACCGATAGAACACGCTGAAGTTGAGAAACTGTCCGGCGATGATCGCCGCCGTTCCCACCGTGAGGACAACGAAGTCTCGGCTCATCAACGACGGGAGGAGTCCATACCCGTGGAGATAGCACCACCCGAAAAACACCGCGAGTTGAATCCCCTTGAAGCAAAAAAAGAGTTTCTGTAGGACAGAAACCGGGTCCCCCAAAGCCATCACTCTCGGACGGGCGCAAAAGGCCCGAAAGGACTCGGGCGCACGCCACGCCCAGACGTAACACACGCGTTCGAGGCTCAGTAAGACAGCGGCAACCACAAAGGCCCAGAGACTCATAGCGCTGCTCCTTTCCGCGCCTGCAACGCCTGCACGAGTCGAGAAGGGCTGGTGTAGTACGCCGCGATGTCGGTGAACGGATCGGTGGCCAGTTTCACGAACCAAATCATCGCACTGCGAAAATCGTGCTCCCACACGAGATAGGAGACGTGTCCCAGGACAACCGCTCCCGTCAACAGAAGCCATTGCCACGCGACCGTGGGGGTGACCGCGGCGAGCGTCTCCCACGTCGCCGACCCAGCACTTACTAGATGCAGGACAGGAATCAGGAGATACGCGGCGACAATGATCGTTTTCTTACGGGTGTTCAGCCCCAGGAGCAATTTCTCCTTGTCATGGCATGGTGGCTCGAGGATGGCATGACCAAGCTGCCGCACAAACAGCGCGGCCAACCCTAGCGACATCGCCAGAGTGAGGTTCGAGAAAATCAAAAAATAACAATAAATAAACACGCTGGAACTGAGCAAGTGGAAAAATTGGTTAATCAGGTTGCTATGCGAAGCGACGTGGTCATCGTGCTTGCGCTCCATGATCTCCGTATAAAAACTCTTCAGAGGCTGGGGCACCCGCAACGCGGGAACCCGCACTGCGGGAACCCGTACCAGACTCCCGAGCATTTCTCGAATGAGATGTGAACGCATGATCTTCTCCCTCCCTGGGTGTTGTTCTTCGCTTAACCACCACGCATCGCTCTGCATCGTTCGCGCCGCGCGTAGCAGCTTGTCCTGTAACTCTTGATAATCGGCCTCCGTGAAATCCAAACTACTCAGACAGCGACCCGTGCCGACCCAACTCAGCGTGACCCCCTCCGCGCGCAGGTAGTATTGCAGGAGCCAGTTGTAGCGACTCGGTTCCTTGAAGAGCACGGTCCAGACCGTGCCGAAATGCACGATCCGCAGTGGCAACGAGGAGGCGGCGAGTTGCTGATTGGTCGCGAGCACCCATTGCGCGCACCGTTGTTTGGCTGTGTCGTACACCTGCGCCGTGTCCGGCTGCGTGACCCAACGCAAGAACTCATTCATGGCGCCCATGACCAGCGGATGCGCGGAGAACGTGCCAATCACATACGCGATGCGCATCGGGTGCTCGCTATCAAACCGCTTCATCAGCTCCCGCTTGCCGCACACCACGCCGATGGGCATCCCCCCGGCCACCGTTTTGCCGTAGACGACCACATCCGCCTGCACGCCAAAATACGCTTGCGCGCCGCCGGGGGCGAGGCGAAAACCGGTGTACACTTCGTCGAAGATCAGCGGGATGTCACAGGCCGTGCACACTGCGCGCAGTGTCCGCAACCATTCAGCGTAGGAGGTGGAGGAATCCTCGGTTTTGCGCACGCCACTCATGAGTAACACGGTATCACTCGGAGGTGGTGAATTAGGGTGGAACGATTGCACCGGATTGATGAGCACGGCGGCGATCTCTTTGGCCCGCCACCGAATAAGGTCGAGCGAGGCCGGATGGACGTCCTTGAGCGTGAGACAATCGTTCAGCTCGCGCTCACTGCCCAGTCCGGCCTGCACGCCATCCCACCAGCCATGATACGCCCCGGAAAAGCAGACGATCAATTTGCGGCGGGTATTGAACCGCGCCATCCGCACGGCGGCCATCACCGCTTCGGTGCCGCTCATGTGGAACGACACTTCATCCATACGCGAGATGGATTTGAGCAGGGTAATGTTTTCCGCCACCACCGGGTGGAGTGGCCCCAATACCGGCCCCAAGTCCTTTACCTGCTCCCACCCCTTTTGCATCCACTCCTTGTAGCGGTCGAACCCCGCGACATTGAGGCCATACGAGCCGCTCACATCTAAGGTCCAATGCCCATCGAGATCACGTAATTTCGGACCTGCCGACGCGGTCACGACCGAGCAGAGGCTGAATTTTTCACGCATCAGGCGCATAAATGGAAACGGTACCCGATTGGCATCAGTGAAACGCAAATCCGAGAAGCTCTCGCGAATCTCATTGCCCCAGGCGATCGAACGCGCATAGTGCGTCTGGAAAAAACTGGCCAATCGGTCGAGGGCCTGTTTACGCAGCGCCACCCAGCGCTCCCCGCCGCCGTCCGCCCGGACAAACTCCTCGTCCGAATAGGCATACGACTTCACCCATGTGGACAACCGCCGGGAGACCGTCGGTGCCAGTGCCAGCGCCCGCAGGGTCATCACCGCCGTGACCAGCTTGCGCCCCACGACAACGACGACGCACAGCACGCACAGCAGCCCCAGCGTAAGCCAGGCATTCCCCCATTCTACGGTGGAAATCCCTGTCGCGTGCGGGAGCCATTCCGCACCCGTGTGTCGCAGCCACTCAGTCAGTTTCATCTCTACATCCTCCTTTCCACGGTTCCGTGGTCAAACCTCGATGGGGTAGCAAAAAGTTGGGGCGCGGGATGATGTGAACCACACGCTTCCGTCAGCAGCGTGGCGAACTGTTCCACGATACTCGACCAGTCAAAAGCGACGATGTGCTCACGTGCCTGTCGTCGTATCCGGAGGAGCGACCACGGCTCACGCACGAGCGTGGCGGCGGAGTCGACGAAGGCGGTCGCGTCTCCATACGGGGCCAGCAGCCCAGTTTCGCCATGACGAATGTGCGCATGGGCCGCGGCGTAGTCATAGGCGAGCACCACCAACCCGCTGGCCATCGCTTCCAGCGTGACATTGCCAAAGGTTTCCGTTTCACTCGGAAAAAGAAAAATATCCGCCGACGCATAATGGGTCGCGAGCGGCTCACCGGTCTGGAGCCCAGCGAAGATGAGATCGGGATGGGTGTTCTGAAGGCTGGCGCGCAGGGGGCCATCCCCGACGATGACACACGTGACCGCACCCCCGCGCCGCCGCATGGCGTGGTAGGCCGTGATCGCAAGGGGGACATTTTTCTCGGGCGCGAGCCGCCCCACGGACAACACCACCAGGTCGTGCTCCGTCACGCCCCACTGCGCCCGGAGTTCCGCGCACCGACGTGCCGGAGTGAACCGGTGGCTGTCCACGCCGCGGCCGAGAACCGAGACATTGCGGACGCCAAGGGTATGGAGGCGGTCGCGCTGATCGCTACTCGGGACCAACGTCCCGTGCGTGCGGTTATGAAAGCCGCGCAGGTAGCGGAAAACCAGAGGTTGCAACCAGCCCACGCGATAGTACGTGGAGTAGCTGTGGAAGTTTGTATGAAAACCGCTGACGACCGGAATGCCAAGCCGCCGTGCACTGGACAGCGCGGACCATCCCAGCGGTCCTTCCGTCGCCACATACACCACATCGGGTCGGTGTCGGGCCCACGCACGACGCAACGCGCGTCCCGCCGGCAGGCCAAACTGCATGCCCCCAGACCCAGGCAACGGGAGGCCATGAACCAGGGTCACCGCTGAGTCGCGGTGCCCGCCGGCACCATCCGCCAGCCGCTGCCGTGGCCGCACCACGGACACCGTGTGCCCGCGCGTACGGAGTCCTTTCACCAGATGGGATAAGGTGAGCGCGACGCCGTTAATCTCCGGGGGATAGGTTTCACTGACGATGCTGATATGTCGCGGCTGGAACGCGCGCTGGGGGGACTCGATCCGTACCGAAGCCGGAGGCTGGTTCAACGCAATCGGCAAGCGAAGAGCATCGTGAACGAAAGAAGAATTTTGCACTTGTGAGTATTCCTCCAACACAGCCGCCCCTCCTCTACATGATTTCGCATAGCGTAGTCTCACATTGTTACATGCTGTTGTTCCTCGCTTGAAATTTGCGTGACGCGCGTGTGACCGCGATCCACGGATTCTTCATCCTTTCATCTCCGTTTCACACGGGTGTCATTGTTCTCCGCTATATGAGAGCCACAGTAGCTCTGGCCCGCCCGTCTAATACTGCCGTGGAGGAGGACGCATGGAGAAGGATGAGCTCGCGGTGGCCGATCACTTACGCAATCAACTTGGCGTATTCTACTGGACGATGCGGCGCGGTGGTGACCTGGAAATCGCCGTGCGACAATTGCAAACGGAGGTGTGTTGGACCGAGCGAGAAACCCTCTCTTGGTGTCGCTGCACCCCCCCCACGCTGTTCGCGCGCTGGAGTCAGACGCAGCTCACGTCATTATTGGGAGAAGCGAAGCAGGTGCTCAGCCGCGCGGAACAGTGTCTATCCGTGAGGGAGCCGCTTGAGAGCATCCAGCTCGGGGAGAGCGAGGCTCACGGCGACAACCCGGAAGTCGTTAGTGGACTGTGGGCATGACACGGGTCCCGGTGGTGGTCGCACTGGTCGTTGTGCTCCAGGTGGAAACTGGGCGGGCGGAGCACCCGCCCGACAAGATCATTTCCTTGGAGACGTTCGAGGCCGCCCCGCTGAAGGGTTTCCCGCCACACTGGGAAAGTCGCGGCGATAAAGCCAACGCGCGAGCCATGTACTGGATCGAGCAAGAAGAGGGGAACAAGTTTCTCCATGCGCGCGCGAGCAAGCATGATATCCAAATCGGGCTTGTTCGCGAGATCGACCCCCAGCGGTTTCCCCGACTGCGGTGGCGGTGGCGAGCCAAACAACTCCCACTCGGCGGCGATGAACGGGCCGCGGCGACCTACCACTCGGCCGCCGGGGTCTATATCATTTTTGATAGTCGCATCGTTCCCCGCATCCTCAAGTATGTGTGGAGCGCGGCCCTCCCTGTCGGATCGCGGTTGCAGAACCCATTCTATTGGCGCGGGCGCACCATCGTGCTTCGCAGTGGCCCCTCCGCCCTCGGCCAATGGCAGCAAGAGACGGTCAATTTCCATCAGGATTACAAGGACTGCTTCGCCAGCGAGCCTGGGACCGTGCTTGGTATCGCCCTGCTCACCAGCGCCGACGTGTCCAAGAGTGAGGCTGAAGCGGACTATGATGACTTCGCGCTGCACCCAGCGGAGTAATGAAACGTGGGTGTCATTGTCAGCCAATGGATTCGCGTCATCATGGCCTCAGGCGCGGAGATTATGATGTCGGGGGTAGGCGGTATGCTCCTCATCATCATCACTGTCGTCGTCGTCGTGATCATTATTGTCGGCGCCGTGAGGTGGTTCAATCCCCGATAGCGCGCGCCGAAGTCCCGTAACAGAAAGTTCAAGACCGTACGATGTCGCTGTAACATCGCGTCGCGAAAATGTACGCATCACGAAGAGTGGTAGGTGTGGAGGTTCGCGGTATGGGAATGGATGTGTTACGACAACCGGAATTCATTTTTCCTTCACGGCTCCTGACTGGGATAACATCTGGTGACGAGGTCGATACCCTCATCGTCTCGGATGTCCATTTGGGCACCGATCTCAGTCGTCCCGATGCCCTGCTGGCGATGCTCAAAAGCCATGTGTTTCGCCGTCTCATTTTATTGGGCGACATTTTCGACACCCTGGATTTTCGTCGCCTTCCGCGCGCGCACTGGCATCTGCTCACGTATATCCGCGCGCTCTGTCAGCCTGAGCAGCGAGTCGAAGTGGTCTGGGTGGAAGGCAATCACGATCATCTGCTGTCGATGGTCACTCGCAGTTTTCTCGGCATCCCGATCCACAAGCGGTATGAATGGACGTTCCGTGGACAGCGCTTCCTGGCCATGCACGGACATCAATTCGACACCTTCATCCATCGGCATCCGGTCATCACCGATGTCGCCTGTTGGGTGTATGAAACCCTCCAGCGCCACGAGGGGAGTGACCACCGGTACAGTCGCGCGCTCAAGCACAAGAGTAAGGGGTGGCTGCGCATGTCCGAGGCCGTGGCGACGCGGGCGGCGTCCTACGCCGTGCGCCGCGAGGTGGACACGATCTTCTGTGGCCACACCCATCGCTCCTTATCGGCCACGTTTGGCGCGGTGACGTATCACAACGCGGGCTGTTGGACCGATACGCCCGCGTCGTTCATTACCATTGGCACCCGTGGCGTCGAGGTGCATCAATATCACTGAGGCGGGACCCCGACCGCGAAAAGGACTCACGATGTCACTGCCCTTCCTCTCGACTCTTCACGATCGCTTGTTCGATACGATCCATCGACGCTAACTCATCTATAATACCTGTACTGTCCTCTCTCACCGCGCGGTTCCATCCATGTGTCACTTAGGTCCACCGCGCCTACGGGGGGCTGTGGCGCTACTGCCTCTTCCTGGGTAAAAAATGACCTCTCTGGTCCGACATGGCAGGGTGGAGTAGCTTCGCGGCGGCGATATTCACTCGCGTACTTAGCGAAGCACTCCGCGGACCGACAGAAAACGAGAAAGCAAAAGGAGGATTTCCGTGACAGATCAAGAGAGGAGAAGAAGGAATAGACATGCGAAGACGATAGTTTATGGTGCTCCTCGTCCTTGCGGGGAACATAAGAGAACGGTATCGAACAGTGTAAAGTCGATCTTGCTGTGATGCATGATGAGAGTCGCTACCTACAACCTGTTGAAGGGCGGAACAAAACGAATCCATTGGCTCAAGATGATCGCAGAGCACCAAGTCGATTTGCTCCTGGCTCAGGAATCCGGCCCGCGGGATCACTACCTCCCGCCTCTCACGTATCCCGACCTGCGAGGGCAGGCGGTGTGGGACATGGCCACGCCGAACCGCTGGGGAAGCGCCATCTTCGCAAAAACCGGCGCTGTGAAACAACTCCAAATCCCGAGATTCAACGGCTGGGTCGTGGGAGCGGAAATCACGGGTTTCGCGTGGCGACGTAAGGTCAACCGTCCGCTGACGGTCTTCAGCGTGCACGTGCCGTACGGGCAGGGGGGCTATGTGAAACAAATGCACGCCTTGCTCGACGAGATCGCGCGCCTTGCCGTCGGGAAAGACGTCATCATCGGCGGGGACTTTAATCTGTCGATCAGCAATGTGCCCAGCGCGGATAAACCGATCAACAAGCGCAATGCGGCGATACAAGCACGACTCATGGAAGAATTCGGACTGATGAACTGTTGGCGGGAAGCGAACCCAGGGCGACAACCGGCGCAAACGCTCCGGTGGACGGGAAATCGCACGATCCCCTATCACTGCGATGGCATTTTCGCGCCTGCGCATTGGAGGACTCGACTGCGGTCGTGCTCCGTATTGTCAGGCGCGGAATGGGATCACCTGAGTGATCACAATCCCGTCATTGTGACATTTGCAGACTGACGGTGGTTTGATCTAGCGGTGCCACTCTTTGCGGTAGTCCACTGCTAAGTAGACCCGCGGAAATAGTTATGCTCGCAATCTTCAAAAATCATGAGGGAAGTCCTAAAGCTGAGCATAAATCTTTTTGCGGTCCTACTTAGCCATCATTAGACCACCATCTGGCGCCCACGACGCAAGGTCAGTGGCATATCAGTGAACTCAACATCACTGTACACCTCACGAAAGATGCTCTCGAAGCGTAACGCATCGGCAGCACCGCGCGAGAGATCTGAAAACTTGCCGTCACGTCTCGTCGCACCGAGATATGGGAAGGCTTCGTGCCGCGGCCCAGGCTGAAAAGTGACTCACAACTGGCCGCTTGAGTGCGCCAAGGTCGTGTGGACTGATTTAGACCGTGACCTTGAGCCGCCGGCCAACCCGCGTCACGCGCCGGGTTCTTTTCGCTGGAGAGCGAGCCGGGGTCGTGCGCCATTGCTGGAGCCCACGACGGATATAGTCGGGGTCGAGATTCAGAGCCTCACAAATGGAGACGAAAGAAAAAGGCCATTCCGGCTCGTCACGAAAAAACCATTCCTCGGTTTCTTGACCCAAACGACGGGCACGAGGGGTCGTGGCGGTGACATGCGTCTTGAAGCAGGTCACCGCATCGGTGAGGATCGCGCTGAGCAAGGCGTTCACCCCATGCTTCAGCGCGGACAGTGGCGAGAAAAACTGTTCTGGCAGAATCACATCCTGGGGAACGTCCGTGCTCCGCTCCAGTCGCATTTCGAGAGGGAGCGCTGAGGAACGTGAAGAAGGCGGCAAGGCGTCTTGTCGTGTGAGTTGCGGGTGTCGCAGCATGGAAAAATCCTTCCGATGAGCTTCCAGGCGAAGAATCCTACGTGGCGGAGGTTACACCACCATGACAGTGCGGAGACATCTTTATGACAGGGATTGGGCTGCTCTTTTCGCTAACCTGCTGTGATCTCTTATTCACGGAACAGCCATTCTCTTGAAACATTCGTTCCGTATGGTCACGAGCAAAATTGTCCGTGACAGGAGGAAAGTGCTATGCGTCAAGGGTTAGCGATAGTCGGGCTCGCCACGGTTCTCTCAACGTTCCCCAACCAGTCGATGATCGCGTCCGCCGACAACGACAAGAATGGGTCGAAAAAACCGCTCAATGTCCAAGTCGGTCCACGCCCCTATTACCTGGTCGAAGATATGGACCCAGGGCCGCTCAAGACCGCGCTTCAGCGATGTAGCGACAAGCCGCTCAAGAAAACCAACTTTTCCATTGGTCACCGCGGCGCACCGCTCCAGTTCCCCGAACATACCAAGGAGTCCTACGAAGCCGCCGCCCGCATGGGAGCTGGGATCGTGGAATGCGACGTGACGTTCACCAAGGACAAGGAGCTTGTCTGCCGTCACTCGCAGTGTGACCTCCACACCACGACCAATATCCTCGCGACTCCCTTGGCGGCCAAGTGCTCCGTCCCCTTCACCCCGGCTGATCCCGTGGCTGGGACGCCGGCCCAAGCGCAGTGCTGCACGAGTGACATCACGCTTGATGAGTTCAAGACGTTGCGTGGCAAGATGGATGCGTTTAATCCCGATGGCACCACGGTCGCGGAATACCTGGACGGGACTCCGAGCTGGCGCACCGACCTCTACTCCTACGATGGCACGCTCTTGAGCCATGCGGAGAGCATTGAGTTATTCAAGACGCTGGATGTGGGGATGACCCCGGAACTCAAGGCGCCCAACGTACCGATGCCATTCCAAGGGACCTACACACAAGCACAGTATGCCCAGCAGATGATCGACGAATACAAGGCGGCTGGCGTGTCTCCAAGGAAGGTGTGGCCACAATCATTCAGCCTGAATGACGTACTGTATTGGATTCAGCGCGAGCCCGCCTTTGGCAAGCAGGCGGTCTACCTCGACGATGCCAATGTGCCGAGCGAACTCCCGTCGGCAACTGATTTGCGGTCGTATGCCGCGCAAGGCGTGAAGATTGTCGCGCCGCCGATGTGGGCATTGATCGCTTTGCAGGGCAATCGGATTGTGCCCTCCCAGTATGCCGCGAATGCCCGCGCGGCCCGTTTGGGTCTCATCACGTGGACCCTCGAGCGGTCCGGGCTCCTCACGGATGGTGGGGGCTTTTACTATCAGACGGTGAGTCCCGTTATCCATAAGCCAGGAGACATGCTGAACGTGCTTCACGTCCTCGCCAAGGACGTCGGGATTCTCGGCATCTTCTCTGACTGGCCCGGGACGGTGACGTATTACGCGAACTGTATGGGACGGTAGTCGTCTTCCGTGCGCACGGATAGTGGGGAACAGGGCCATGCGTGACCCTGTTCCCCACTATGGGCGGACGCTTCTCGCACAGGGGAAGTATCCGTTAATTCAGGCGGGCAATACGGCCTTCAATCGCGGCGGAAAACGGTTGCGTTAAGGATTGGACGTGGACAATCAGCGCGTCCAGATCGACCGGACCACCAACAGGGTTCGTCCCTTGGAGCAGGACGGTGAAATTATCTCCACCCGCCGCGAGGAAGCTGTTGACGACCACGGAGTAGGTCGCGCTTCGGTCAATCAGGGTGCCGTTTCGACGGACCTCGACGATACGGTCATTTGCTGGGCGATTATTGTCCCAGGTGTACGTCAGCCCCGCGGCCTTGAGAATGCGCGGGAACGGCTGCGGTGCCGCCCACTGTTGATTCAAGAGGTCGTAGACTTGCTGGCCGGTCAAACTCATCTTGACCAAACTATTGCCAAACGGTTGGACCGCGAAAAGCTCACCCCACGTGACTTCTCCCGCGCGCAGATCGGCGCGGATGCCACCAGGATTCATAAAAGCAAAGTCGGCCTGCACGGCGGCCCGTTGCGCGTCGGCGATGAGATTCCCTAATGCCGACTCTCCCGCCGCGTTTTCGACTTGCAGGATATCCGCGGCGGCTTGGCCAATCACTTGATTCACCAACGGCGCCACGGTTTCCTCGGCCTGTGCCACCAATTGCGCGACTCGTGGATGCGGCGTTAATCCCGGTCCGGCATCAGCGAAGGTCGTGATAATCGACGCCGATTTGGTCACGACATCACGGCTTCTGGCGTTAATCCCCAGGGTGATGTCCGCGTAGGCTGTACTGGCCGAGAACGCCTGCGTCAGCAAAATCTCCTTGCCGTTACGGTTCTTCAGCAGCACATTGGTAAAGGAGTGGGCATGACCGGA
Organism: Deltaproteobacteria bacterium; assembly: GCA_031389045.1. Lineage (GTDB taxonomy): Bacteria > Desulfobacterota > Binatia > Bin18 > Bin18 > JABFSC01. The sequence continues at coordinate 24,958 of JANMSE010000539.1, forward strand.
GACCACGACATCGATGTCATCGTCGAGGCGCTGCACGATGTCCTGAATATCCGTTCCGGTGACGACCGCACTACCGGGTTGCGTCGGCCCTTGATAGGTCGTTTGCCGTCCACCCTGGTGAATGAGCACCACAAAAGTGCGGATTCCCCACGCTTTCAGTCGCGTGACGTAGCGATTAATCGCGTCCGCTTCATCAAGAAAGGTGATCCCCGCCACGCCAGTCGGTGTGACAATCGTGGGCGTCTGGCGCAGCACTGCCCCGATAAAGGCAATCGGAACGCCTCTGACCATTTTGATTACGTATGGGTCAATGAGCGGCTTCCTATCGGCGGTGCGGACGGCATTGGCGCACACGTACGGAAATTTCGCTCCCCGATAGGGGTCTTCCAAGAAGGGGCCAGTTTCATGGTTGCCACCGTCCAACAGCCGGAGCAGCTCATCCTTGCCTTCGTCGAATTCATGGTTCCCCAAGGTGCCGACCAGATTGCATTTCGGATTGTTTGGGTATCGGTATGAGCAGTATCTGTTGGTCAGCAGGTTGAGAAAGGAGATTGAGGGTTCATCCTGTAACAACGCCGACGCCGGCGGCGTGGCACCCACATGATCCCCGGCATGCACGATGAATGTGCGATCTTCCATGCCCGCTTGCGCCGCGTTGAGGTAGGAGGCGAGCACCGCGGCCCCACCAACCGGGCGGTTGGCCACCAGTCGCCCAGCGGAGAGCTGGCCGTGGAAATCGTTGATCGCCAGGAGTTTGACTTGCAGCGTCTCTCCTCCTCCCTGATGCGCGCGGACTTGCTGGTCGAGCGAGCGCGGAGCCTGCCACGACACCGGAATGCGCGCGGTCTCGCGGAGAGATTGGAGCATTTCCTCCGCTTCATCATGTTCATGGCCGACACGACACATCTCCTGCGCGGTGGCTTCGAGCGTCATCAGCAAGGCACTGACACACAGCAGTGCCCCGACATATCCCCCACGCCAGCGCGTCTCGCGCCATGCCCGAAACGAGAGCCATCTTCTTGGCGTGACGGCCTCCGACGTTGTCCATCTGAATCTTGTCAACATATCCCGACCTCCTTGTAGGAATGTCACACGGGTGATGCGGTCCTCGTGCGCGTGCGAGGACATATCACTACCTGTGTGAACGGATGACGAGGTCCGTATGAAATGTTCGTGACGGGAGAGACGTGGTTCTCCCGTCAGAGATCGGAAGGGGCCGAAGCCGCCCGACGATTGATCGTCGGGCGGAGGGAGGGAGGACACGGCAAGTCCCGATGTGTCCGCCTGTCGCGTGATGGGATTTAGTCGTGGTGATCGTGGTCGTCGTCTTCGTCGTCATCCTCGTCATCAAGCGGAGGCCGGTATCCCGCCAGATCACTCGCCGAAGCCTTGTAGGCATGCAGGACGCCGGGGATCAACACATAGCCAGTCGGTACTGGGCCGACCTCAATACCGTTCAACGTAGTGGGTTGATCCAGATCGCGCTGGACACTGCGCCCATTGAAATCCACATACACGTCGAACTGGACGCCACCGCCGTTTTGCGTGACGGAGTAATCGTTGTCAGTGCCCGCGAGGATCAGAAAGGCCCCCCCCCGCAGTCGTGGCCCAATCGTCAAGCCTTCCCACTTCTCCGCTTTCTTGCCATTGGGCAGCACCGTGTTGGCGGCGAGGTCGATGAACACCGCTGACTTCGTCACCGGCGTGATCCCGACGGCGGCTAAGTTCCCGTCGTTCGGGAGAGGAAGGCTGGCGATATTCGTCGCGCCAGTGATGTCGATGCGGTAGACGCGCTTGCCGCCAGTCACGCTCGCTCCCGCTGGATCATCGACACCGATGCCGCGGTTGTCCCGTTCCAGGATCAAGAACTCGAGGTTGTTAAGCGCCACGATGGCGGACAGTCCGATGTTCCGTCCTTGGCGAGGATCCGTGGCGGTCCCTGTCCCACCAGCCGCGAGGATACGCGCCAAAATATCCGCTTGTCGTTCAAGCTGGTACGCGTACTGCGCGGTGCTCTGACGATAGGTTGGACTCTGAGGGTCATTATCGAACACCACAATGCGGAGGTTGCGACCATTACGACCGTTGTTGGGGCTCGGTTCGTTGACCAGCGGGTCCTGAAGCACCGCATAGAGCGTCTTCCCGTCTGGCGTCACGGCTAACCCTTCGAAGCCGCGATTATCCTGCCGTCCGGCGTTGAGTCCACCGTCGCGATCGGCGACATAGTTGGTGTTGCCACTGACCTTAGGAACCAGATTAGCAGGCGTCTCGAACACCGCGACCAACATGCCACGACGGTTGAATTCGTAGATGGAGGGGCCGTACTCGTCGGAGACGAGAAAATGACCGTTCCGTGGATCAATGACGAGCCCTTCCGGATCGAAGCTGCGCCCGAGCGTCGCCACATTGCCGTTGAGCGCGAGGGGATTCAGACCATTCAGCGCGGTCGGTTCCGCGAGCGGATGAGTGGGCGCGGAGAGGATGCCTCTCGGATCGCTGAACTTGATCGTTTCTTTCACCCGGAATCGAGAAATCGCGCCGGTCACGGGATGGACCTTGATTTCGAATCGCTGGACGCGGGTCGAATAGTTCAGGACGCCGCCACCAGGACCGCGATCCGATAATGCCCACCATTCATCCTCGGTGGGGTCGTAATACATATCCGAGAAGAAACCGAGCCGTCCGGCATTGGCGCCGGGTTTACGGGTGGCATCGAGTGTGTGTCCGGCGATCGTGAGGCCGTTGACGAAAGCGGGCTCCGCCCAAACCACGGAGCGAGGGCTCGTGAACAAGAGACCGGTTAGCGCAAGTGGAAGCCAGAAAAGCCGCATGGAGTGACTCCTTTCTGAAGAGGTCGCCTGAGATTTGTGGTGACGACCGCACAGATATTTCCTGGGCCGCTTGTTATCCCACCACTGTGACAAAATGATGACCAGTTCACGACATTCTTGTTACGGTTTTCCGAAGCGCCGGGTCAATTCAGTGGAAACCAGGAGGTCGGCTCCCATTCTCCCGTGATTTTCTCCTGTCCACCGAGATGGCGGTACAGGTCCCGAGCTCTCCTTTGTGAGAGACTCGCTGCCGCCACACGATGCCGCCGACTTCCACGAAGACCGCCCATCCGTCGCGGCCTTCTGGACGGATACTCGCGACGCGCACGCGTTGACCTAAAGTGGCTTCCAATCGATTTTCGACCAGGAGGATGACTTCACTTGTTGTCATATTTGAGTACTCCAGTATTTTCGCGGCCGTGCTCATTTCCTATTGGGGAACAAGGGGAGAGAAGGCTGCCGCTCATTCCTCAGCAACCTTCTCCGGTTGAGAGGCGCGCATTGGGATTGCGGCCTCGGGGGAGGGGAGAGGGTCGTGAAGAAGTATGCCGGCGGAGTGTTACCGGATGATGAAGGGAAGATGAAGAATCGATCTTATTTCGCGAGTGGCTGGGTTTTTCGTTGCCACGCTGGGGAAGGCGGTGGAACGGGGGAAATATCCGGTCATCCTTCTCCGCGCTCAGTATGAAGGTAACGGTCGTTGAAATCCGCGACGAGTTGTTCGCAGAGGTGCTGGATACGATGGCGGGACCCGATACGCAGCCAGGTGCCGCGAAACGCCTCGACCGGCGCGGAGGCCGGGGCGAGGAGCGACGCGCTCCGCACAGAGTCCCGCACTTGCTGGGTAACGGTTTTGGTCACTACCGCGGATAACGCGATCCCAGAGGTTTTTCCATTCGGCGATTGGATCGGCACCCCAAGGACGATGAGGGTCCAGTCCGCTTCTGCTTGTACAAGGTGTACGTAGGGGAAAGCACTCAGGGCCTGTGCGACATGCTCTTCCACCTCGTGTGCCATATCTTCGCCCGCGGTGACTGTCAGTTTGATCCGAACGGAGGATGGCGCGGGTTCTCCGACCGCGGGTGGGGGAAACAACGCGGTGAAGGGGTCCGCCGTGGAGGCAACACCCGCTTGGTCCGTCGCGGGGAGAGTCGGGTCAGCGGACGGGTTCTTTGCTCGCGCCGGTGTCGGGGAGCGTTCGTGCGACTCTCGGTCAGCCAACAGGTCTGGGGTTTTCTTGCGTTTCGCCATCTACGATTCTCTCCGTCAGTTGTTGATAGTCCAGCGCACCAGACGAGCCTGGCGCGTATTCATAGATGGTCTGCCCACACCCAGGTGCTTCGGAGAGACGCACGCTGTAGCGGATGGGTTGACAGAGTTGCACCTCGTAATGCGCGTGGAGTTGTTGCAAAACCTCCTGTGATTTCTTCACGCGCCCGTCAAGAAAGGTGGGGACAATCTTGCCCACGCCCCCTTTCGTCAGAAAAACCGCGATCTTTCTCATTGCTTCAGGCCGCCGCGCCGTTGCCGGTCGTGTATTCCGCTTTCGCTTCAGCGATGAGGTCCTCCACCTGTTCGCCCCCTTCAGCCACGAGAGTCTGGAGTGTGTCGGTCAGCAAGAGCCCGCCTTGGATCGCCAATTTCGCCACTGGACGGACCACCGCGCCGACCACAGGCAACAACACGGGAATTGCCATCACCGCACCCAAGCCAAGGAGCACTGGCCCCCCCCATCCACTAAGCACGAGAATATCTTCAAGCAGTGCCATTAATCTCCCCCCTTTATCACGAAAATTTCATATAATTGTCATGCGCGTGCAATATCCCATCAGGCTCCCCAACGCGATAGCTCGTGAACCGACTTATTGCCTACCGAGGGACTTCTGTGCAAAGAGTGATGCCTCCTGTTGCAGGATTATTACCTTTTTATGACACAAGTGTGACAACACAATCGACCCTCGCACCGCTGTTCGCGGACACGAGCTGAACATGGTACACCTCGTCGAGGCCATATAAGGAGTGACATATATGACGGATCCCTTTCCATCTCAACAAGATCATCGCGAAGAGACCGAGAACAAAGCCGAGCAAATCGCTTCGTATCTCAGGCACAAACCTCAAGACTTAATCGATATCAAACGCTTAATGCACCGTTTTTGCGCGTCAGCGAAGGATTTCCAAAGAGCGTTCGTGCTCTTGGAACAACCGGTGAGGAACTAATCAGGCGGGACGCGAGTCAGGAGCGAGGATATGGCTGAAAAACAACGGAGAAAAAGAAAACCCCTTGTCCACGCGCCAAAACCTGCGCGACGAGGCGTAGTGCCGCCACTGTCCGTAGAGACCGCGGCTACGGCGGAGGACAGCCCTACGGTAGACGAGAGAGGCAGTGGCGAAACAGCGTACGACAAACGGATGGCGAGTGTAGATATCTCTTCCCAAGAGGAGGAGGCACTGGCCGGGGTGCTACGGATATCCGATGTCACCCAAGAAACAGATGTGAGTACTATTACTGATGAAAGGAGAAGTGTTATGGCGCAGAGAAGCGAGACCATGAATGAAAGCGGGATTACCAGCACTGGAACCGCCCTTAGGGACGGGGTTGTTGATAGCCTCAAGGGCATCAATGAAATCGGCACCGAACTGGTCGACTTGGTTGGCAATACCCTGTCGGGAACACTGCGAACGACCGGAGTAGTGGCAAGAGATGGTCTCTCGGTTGCCAAGGATGTGGTCGTGGGAGCGGTGCAGACCGTTGCCGATGTCGGGACAGGACTGACAACGCATGCCAAGAATGTGGCAAGAGGAGTGGTGACAGGCGTGGGTGAAGTGGGAGGAGACGTGGTCGACGTGGCTCAGCAGACCGTCAAGGGCGTCATTACCGGAGTCGCTGACCTGGGTGCCATGGTCGGCGACGTCGCCGGGCGGGCCGCGCTCGGAACAGTCGCGGTCGCGCAAGAAATTGGCGGCAATGTCGGAGGATTAGCGCGCTCAACGGTCGAAGGCACACTCGAAGCCGCCGATGCGATTGGCAGGGCGGCGGTGAAAACCGCGACGCATCTCCTTGTGTCCGTGGTCGGCGGCGTCAAAGAGGTGCTCAGCGCCGCGTTGCCGCGAGCCAGCGCGTCGAGAGAGTAATCGTCCATTCGTTGATATGGAGACGATGTCGTCATGCCCGCGCAGGCGGGTGTGACGCTTCTCCGGGCCACCCCGCACAATCATAGATTCCCTCTCACCTTTTCATCATCTTGTAACAAAGCCGACACCTTCAGATAACCTAAAGCTGCGATGCTGCTATCGTGGTCTTAGGAACATTCCTGAAAGGAGTCCGCAGCGTGAGTGACGCATCTTCTTATATCCATCATGCTTTAGAAGGTCGGCTCCGCGTTAAAAGCGCTTTGGTCAAGGGGTCGTGGCGGAAGGCGCGAGAGGTGGAGGCGTATTTCCAGCACCGTGATGGGATCTCCGAGATTTCAGCGAATCCCACGACCGGGAGCGTGCTGTTTTACTACGACGCGCAACGCCTCAGTCAACGAGAGATTGTAGCCGAGTTGTCCGCTGGCGGATATTTGGCGCCCAGTGAGCATTTCCAGCCGCATCACCTGGTGCCGGTGACGGTGAAAACCTCCAAAGCCTCGGGCCAGAGCCTCGTGGCCACCATTGTCACCTCCACCGTGGAAACCGCGCTCCAGTTGCTCGTGCACGCGCTGATCTAACCCAGTGGAGAGGAACCCTACGACCGCAGACGGCCGGCGCAGTCGCCTGCGCCGTTCTTTTCTGTCAAGCCGCGGCCCCCGGCTTTTCCCCTTTCCTACTGAGTCAGCAGCCCACAACCAACCTCCCTCCCAATACATCGAAACTCGACTCATTGATTCTCACGCCGGAATGCCGCATAAAGCATCCCTTGGTCAATGTTACATTTTTGTTGCAGTGAGATGAACTTGCTGTGACATCGGAAGGAGGTTGCTCATGGCGTTACTTGGTGACGTATTTGGTAATTTGGGAGGAGCGGTGCTGATCGGTATCGGTGCGGCGTTGGTGGCTCCCCTGTTGCTCCCCGCGGCTGGGGCAATACTCCGCCCCGTGGTCAAAGGGGTGATCAAAGGAGGATTCCACCTCGCGGACACCCTTCAGGAAGTGCTCGCCGAAGGGAGTGAACAACTGAGTGACCTGATGGCGGAAGTCCAGGCGGAACGGGCCGCGTCAGTGGCGGCAACACTGCGGACTACAGAACAATGACCCGCGAAGGCATCACGGTCGTTCATGCCATTCCTGGCCGCATTCGGCTGAAGATCGCCAGCCTGCGCGATAACTCGACGCTCGCCAGCGAACTCCAACACCGACTGGTCGCGATTCAGGGCGTGAAGCAGGTCGAGACCAATCCGCGGACCGGCAGCGTCCTCATTCTCTACGATGCGGCGGCAATGGCTTCACCCGAAGCGTTGCTCACGCTGGCCGCGCCGCTCTCGCAACTCTTCCCAGGGCTGGATCTCAAGGATTTGCCGGCGTGGGCCTCCTCCACAAATGGTGCGCATCCCACTCCGTCCCTCGCCCAAAGCGTGGCTGGCTTTTTCGGGTCTCTCAACCAGAAGATCGACACCGCCACCGGCGGGGTCGCGGACCTCAAGATTTTGCTCCCACTGGGGCTCTTTCTCTTCGGCATCAGATCGCTGCTGTCGTCCGAAAAGCGTGCCATCCCGACGTGGTACGACTTCTTCTGGTTCGCGCTCGGCACCTATTTCATGATGCATCCGAAGCCGGGCGAGAAGACCCCACCCTGATTCCCCGCGCTGAGAAGCGCCTGTTGTCCTGGGCCTCCGGCAACCATAACCCCTTTGCCAGCGTTTGCTGCTTCAACACTGTAACAATACTTGGGGGAACTCCATGCACGATGCGTACTTCAAATTCCGGGTTGGGGACATCGTCACCCATAAGGGGTTTCTCTATCCGCGCCGACAACCCGTCGTGCAGCGTTTCGAGATTGTCGGACAAACGCTGGTGGCCTGCCCTGGCGCGGTTCAGCGGTTTTATTACATCCGCACCGTGGGCGAGCCGGAGCAACATGAGACCACACACGGGGCCACGCTCCGCGTGGAGGAATCGAGTCTGTCGCCTTTACCTGATGACGAAGTTGAAAGTCGCGCGGCCTAACGCGATCAGGAGGCGTTTACTACAGCGGTTTGCACTTGAACGAAGAGAGAAAGAAAGTAGGCCGGAATAAGCGGAGCGTTTCCGGCCTGTACGCTCGCGCCGGGAACGGCCTACGGCCTTATCCCGGCCTACCGAAAGAGATGTCTCCTCGCTCCAATGAAAACCGCTGCATTGATATGTTTTTCACAATTTTCCCAGTCGCGAGGCTGGAGCAGAAAGGGAATCAGTAATGACAACAGAAGAAAGTGGGTACGGCGAGGAGATCGCCGAGAGAATCGGTCAGACCGGAACCGCCGTGAAAGATGGCATCATTGGCAGTCTGCGTGGTCTCAATGAAATCGAGGCCGAGATTGTCAGCCTCGTGCGCAACTCGGTTTCTCACGCGTTGCGAGCGACCGGTGCCGTGGCGACCGATGGGGTCACCGTGACGCGCGACGTGGTCAAAGGCGCGTTGCAGGCGACCGAGGAAGTCGGCGCGGGACTGACGGTTGGCGTCAAGAGTGTCGCCAAGGGCGTCATCATGGGCGTGAGCGATGTTGGCGGTGATGTCCTGAACACCGCTTATCATGTCGTGAAAGGCGTGGTGGCGGGCGCGGCGGAGGTTGGTGCCGATGTTGGCGTGGTCGCCAGTCGTGCGGTGCAGGGTGTCGTTGAAGCGACCAAGGAAATCGGCGGCAATGTGGGCACTGTCACCCAAGCGGCGGTCGCCGGCGCTCTCGCCGGCGCTGGGGCCATCAGTACCAACGCCGTCCAGGTCGTTCGCGATCTGATGATTGGTGTTGTCGAAGGTGTGTTCACGGTGGCGTCCGCCGCGTTGCCACGATCATCCAGGGCTGCCTCAGCAATCGCGGAAGCCGGAGAGCAGCAGGCCGCGTAGTGTTTCCTGGGAGCACAGGCGTCTCGCCGGCAAGACCACCGGCGAGATGCCCGCGTCCCCAGCATGAAGGAGGACTCCAGCAGTGGTAGAGACCGTACACGTTGTCCCCGGACGAACGCGATACAAAGTTGATGGACTGTATCACTCAGAGTCACTCAAGCATTTTCTTGAGACTCGACTCGCGCAACACCACGGTGTGTCTCACGTCGCCGCCAATCCTCTGACTGGAAAGATGTTGGTCTTCTTTAACTCCGGCAATACGTCGGAGACCCTCGCGTCCCTCATCGCGCAATGCGTTGTCGAGCATGAGCGCGGCTCCGCGGACTTGGTTCTGGCCGAAGCAGCGCACGCGAGCGCACGGAACGGAACCACTTCTTCCCATACAGACCCCGCGCCTGGGCGTGTGGTGAATCCGGGAGTGAGGCGTGCTTCGCAACCCACCACGCCCGCGCAACCCACGACGCCCGTGTCTCCTCACGGTGACGAGCACATTCCGGCGTGGCACCTCATGGCCACGGACACCGTCTTTACCGCTCTGGGCGCTGCCAAGGCTGGGTTGTCAAGCGATGCGGTGCGGGAACGACTCCACACCTACGGACCGAATCGCCTCCCGGAATCCGAACCGCGCTCAGCTTTTGAGATCGTGTTCGAGCAGGTGAATTCGTTGCCCGTGGCGCTGCTCGCCGCCGCTGCGGGTGTGTCGATCGTGACCGGAGGTATCGCCGATGCCGTCATCATCATGGGAGTTGTGGCGGTCAACGCGATCATCGGCTACTTCACCGAGAGTCAGTCCGAACAAACCATCCGCTCCCTGAAGACCCTCGTGCGTCCCACCGCGTTGGTCATGCGCGACGGCCTCCCCGAGGAAATTGGGGCGGAAGAGATTGTCCCAGGGGATGTGTTGGTACTCAAGCCTGGCAGTTATGTCGCGGCGGACAGCAGGGTGATTGAAGCGCAACGCCTTAGCGTGGATGAATCCGCCCTGACCGGGGAAAGCGTACCGGTCAATAAAATCGCCGCAACGCTCACCAACCCGGACCTCCCGCTCGCCGACCGTCTCAACATGCTCTACATGGGCACCCTGGTCACTGGCGGACAAGGGTTAGCCGTTGTTATCGGCACGGGCCGATTGACCGAGATTGGCCGCATCCAGTTGCTCGCGGACGGCGCGGAGACGCCCACGACGCCGATGGAACGACAGCTCGACCAGATGGGCACCCAGCTTGTGATAATTTCCGGCGGGGTCTGTATTTTTGTGTTTTTCGTCGGACTCGCGCGGGGCTATGGTTTCCTAGAGATGCTGAAATCCTCGATCTCGCTGGCCGTGGCGGCGGTGCCCGAAGGACTGCCGACCGTCGCCACCACCACGCTCGCGCTCGGCATCGCCACCATGCGCAAGCACAATGTCCTCATTCGTCGTCTAGATGCGGTGGAGACTTTGGGCTGCGTTCAAACGATTTGCCTAGACAAAACCGGCACGCTCACCCTCAATCGCATGTCGGTCGCTGCTGTCCATGTCGGGGGACGACGGTTTCAGGTCGCGGACGATATGCTGACCGTGGACGAGGAACGGGTGGAGCCGCTCAAGTATGAAGAACTGATTCGACTCGCGCAGGTCGGGTCGCTCTGTAGTGAAGTGGAAATCGAGCAGCGCAATGGCGCCCAGGTCCTGCGTGGCTCACCCACCGAGAACGCGCTTATTCACCTGGCGGTCAGCGTGGGCATCGACGTCGGCGCGCTCCGCCGAGTCTACCCCATGCGGCAGATCACGTTGCGTGCCGAGAACCGCAACTTTATGAGTACCATCCACGGCGTGGATGCCACCGCCGCCGGAGACACGACGTATGCGCCGCTGCTGGCGGTGAAGGGCAGTCCGGGCGAAGTGTTGGCCATGTGCGACTGGTTCATGCGCGACGGCGTCCAGGTACCACTCACTGACAGTGATCGTTTTGTCATTGAGACCGAAAACGAGCGTATGGCGGGACAGGCGTTGCGCGTGCTGGCCTGCGCCTATCGTCAGCATGACGGCGAGGACCTCGTGACGGAGGCGTCCGAGGGGCTGACATGGTTAGGGTTAGTGGGGATGGCGGACCCGATTCGACCGGGGCTGCGCGACGTCATCGCGGGGTTCCATCGTGCCGGTATCGACACGGTGATGATCACTGGCGATCAAAGCCCCACGGCCTACGCCATTGGTAAGGAACTCTCGATAGGTCGCAACGGCCATCTGGAGATTCTCGACTCGACCAATTTGGCTGACCTTGATCCAGAGGTGATGACCGCGCTGGCGGAAAAGGTTGATGTGTTCGCGCGCGTCAGTCCGGCGCATAAGCTGCAAATCGTGCAAGCCTTTCAGCGTGGCGGCAAGGTGGTCGCCATGACTGGCGACGGCATTAACGACGGCCCGGCGCTGAAGGCGGCCAACATTGGCGTGGCGATGGGGCATACCGGGACGGACGTGGCGCGCGAAGTCGCCGATGTCGTGCTGGAGAACGATAATCTGGAAACCATGATTATCGCCATCAGCCAAGGGCGCACGATCTACAACAACATCAGGAAATCGGTCCATTTTCTGCTGGCCACGAACCTGAGCGAGATTATCGTCACGGCGACCGCCATTACCGTGGGGCTTGGCCACCCCCTCAACCCCATGCAACTGCTGTGGATTAACCTGATCTCCGACATCGCGCCGGGCCTGGCGCTCGCCCTGGAACCGCCGGAGCCGGACGTGCTCGACCGGCCACCGCGTAACCCAGAAGAGCCGATTATTCAGCCGGCGGACTTTCGCCGGATCGGACTTGAAGCCACGGCCTTGTCCGCTGGCGCCTTGAGCGCGTATGGCTATGGGCTGATGCGCTACGGCATGGGAGCGCAGGCGAGCACGTTGGCGTTTACCAGCTTGACCACTGGGCAGTTACTCAACGCCATCACGTCGCGCTCGGAAACGCACAGTGCCCTTGGGAGTACGTCGTTACCTCCGAACCCGTATCTGAGCGCCGCGCTGATTGGCTCGTTCGGCCTCCAGGCGCTCGCGCTGACAGTGCCTGGCTTACGGAGTTTACTCGGCATCACGCCGATCTCCCTGCTTGATGGCGCGGTGATTGGCGCCAGTGCTATGCTGCCGTTCGTGTTGAACGAGGCGACCAAACCGGGGAAAAAATAACCAGTACGGTGAAGCATTATGAAAAAAGATTTCATGTTCACGTCCGAGTCCGTGACCGAAGGACATCCCGATAAACTCTGCGACCAAATCAGCGACGCCATTCTTGACCGTTTTCTCCAACAAGACCCCTATTCTGGCGTCATCACCGAGTGTGCGGTGTCCACCGCGATCGTGTTTATCGCCGCCCGTTTTGCTTCGCATGCCAGCGTGGACATGCCCACCGTCGCGCGGCAGGTGATCAGCCAGGTCGGCTACGATCAACCCGCCTTCAATAGCAAGACGTGTAGCATCGTCACCAGCCTGCGCGAGTTGCCGGAGGAGGACCGGCGCACCTTTCACGAACACGAACTCTCCGACCAAGAGATTGAACAGATCACGGTGAAGAACCAGGTCACCGTCTTTGGCTTTGCCTGCGACCAGACGCCAGCGTTACTGCCGTTCCCGATTTGGCTCGCGCACCGACTCGCCAGAAGACTGACTTCGGTGCGGCTGCAGAAAATCCTGCCGTATCTCGCGCCCGACGGCAAAACGCAGGTGGGGATCGAGTATCGCAATCGCCGCCCGTATCGCATTCACAGCCTCACGGTGATTGGCGGTCAAAACGCGCTCGCTTCGGCTGGCGGTCCCGACCTCAAACAACTGCAACACGATTTACGAGAGACGGTGGTCGATTTTGTGTTTCAAGAGGAAACGATTCGCCCGGATGAGCAGACCCGACTCTTCATCAACCCAGACGGCCCGTTCCTGATTGGCGGCCCGTCCGTCCATTCCGGACTGACGGGCAGAAAGAACGCCATTGATACGTATGGAGAGTATTCCCGCCACAGTGGCGCGGCGCTGAGCGGCAAGGACCCCACCCGCATCGACCGGGTTGGGGCGTATGCCGCCCGTTACGCCGCCAAGAATGTCGTCGCCGCCGGACTCGCCACCGAATGCGAGGTACAACTGAGTTATTCCATCGGCCTCTCACGACCAGTCAGTGTACAAGTGGAAACGTTTGGCACGGGAGTGATCGCGGACGAGGAGATCGCCGCGCGGCTCAGTCAGCATTGCGATTTTCGGCTCGCGGGCATCTTGCGGCAATTCAATCTGCGCCATTTACCGTCTACCGTCCGCGGGGGATTCTACCGCAAGCTGGCGGCGTATGGACATGTGGGGCGCATGGACATCGGACTGCCGTGGGAAGTGACGGACAAGGCGGCGGTGTTGCGGGAAGCTGCGGTGAGTCGATAGCCGCGACGCCAGTCGCGGGCAAGGCGGTCTTCCTCAAGTTAGCGAGTTTCGGGTTCCGAGTTCCGAATTCCCTCTCCCGGATGGGAGAGGGCTAGGGTGAGGGGGATCAAGTGACCTTTCCTTGAAAGCGCATCCCAGCTTCCCTCCGACAGGGAGAATTTTTTCGAGAAATAACCTAAGAAATAGCACTAATCTCCCACTTTGCAGGGCGTGGCTCCCGCGAGCCACTACGCGAAAAACCCAATCGCCACCGCTTCGACCTGTGCGTCATCGTGGTCTTGGTCCGCATGGAGAGTGAGAGAGCCGTCTTTGCCCATCAATCGCGCGATCGCCAAGCGCGCCTGGGCATAATAGGTTTTTCCCGCGTCCGTCGCTCGGTAATGTACCCGCACCCGCTTCTTGTCATGCTCGGTATAACTCTGAAGAAGTCCCTCTTTTTCCCACGCGTGCAACAAGGGATAGAGCGTGCCGGGGCTGAGGTCATAGCCGTGCTGTTGGAGCGCTTTTCTCACGGCGTAGCCACACGCTGGCTTCCGCATCGTCTGCTGGATAATGAAGAGTCGGATCACACCGCGTAGGAACTCAGGATGCTCTTCCCGCGCGGCTCCCACGGTTTCGCGTATCCCGTGGGGTCCATCGGTACTGCTTTGTCGTCGAGAGGGGCTTGGAACGAGCCGCATGTCTGTACATCTCCTTCTTCGATTGAGGGCGATGACATGTAACAACTTTGTCACATTTGACCAGATAAGTGGAAGGCGAGGTCAATTCTATAACTTTCGATATAAGGAAAATGTCTCCTTAGTCCAGGTGCAGGATGCCCCGCTTGAGCGCGACGTGCACCGCTTCGGTACGGCTGCTCACGTCGAGTTTGGCGAACAGGTTATTCACATGCAGTTTGACCGTGCCCTCGCTAATCGACAGCGCCGTGCCAATGTCTCTATTACTCCGCCCTTCCGCCAGGAGCCGCAACACCTCCGTTTCGCGCGCAGTGAGCGCACTGTGCTGCCGGACATGGGCCGCGAGTTTGCCCGCCATCGCCGGGGAGATACTGGTTTCCCCCCGATGGACCGCGTGGATAGCGGCCAGCAGTTCCTGGCGTGGGGCATCCTTGAGCATGTATCCCTGGGCGCCGGCGTGAAGCGCCCGGTAGATGTCCGCGTCCCCGTCGTAGGTGGTGAGCACCAAGAACCGCGCGATGGGGGACACGGTGCGAATCTCCCGGATCGCTCCGACCCCATCAAGCTCAGGCATGCGTAAATCCATCAGCACCAGGTCCGGAGCCAATTGTTGAAACAGGGCGACGGCTTCGCGCCCGGTATGGGCCTCGCCGACGACTGTCATATCTGGAGTCCGGTTGATGAGCGCCGCGAGCCCCTCGCACACGATAGGATGATCATCCGCGATCAGGATACGAATCTGGGGAATTGTGGTGTCTTTTTTCATGGCTGCCATTTCCGAATGGTGTCACCGGTAACGGAACCTCCACCCACACTTGGGTTCCCTGCTCCGGTCTATCGCTGATACTGAAGTGACCCGTCATGCGCTCCACTCGCTCGCGCATGCTAATCAGACCAAACCCCTTGCCCCCAGTGCCATTCCCACTGGTCCCACGTCCATCATCTTCGATGCACAAGCACACGCTGGCCGCAGTGAAGGTCAATATCACCCGCACCGTGTGGGCCCGCGCGTGGCGTAAGACATTAGTGATCGCTTCTTGGCTGATACGTAAGAGGTGGTCTTCGATATCCGCGGGAACGGGTCGCGCGGCGCCCGCAAGCACGAACGTCGCGGTCAGGCTCGTCCCATCCGTGATTCTCGTCACTCCGTTGGTGATGGCCTCGGCTAAGGGTTGATGGAGCAACGCCTGGGGGCGTAATTCCCACACCGAGCGCCGCGCTTCCGCCAGGCTCTCGCGGGCCAGTGCTCGCGCTTGCGCGAGATGCGCGAGGACAGAGTCGAGGTCTTCTGGATTTTGCTCCAAGACATCTTCCGCGGTTTCGAGCTGAATGACGATGCCGGTGAAGCCTTGACTGAGGGTGTCATGGATCTCGCGCGCCAGCCGGTTGCGTTCCGCGAGGACCGCCGTGTGTTGCCGTTGCTCCGCAAGCTGCAAGGCCGCGTTCACACTGCTTAACGCCGCCGTGCGTTCTTCTACCCGTTCCGCTAACTTCGCGTGCAACCGCTGATACAGTCGTTCCTGTTTGCGATAGACCACGAAGGTCACAATGGCGGAGACCGCACCGCTGAAAACAATAGT
>JANMSE010000542.1:0-15254 GCA_031389045.1 Deltaproteobacteria bacterium
CTCGGCGTTGAACACCGCGCCCGGCGGCTGCGGCGGCAGCGTCTTGAGCGACTCATCCTGGGTGACCGCGTAGCCTCTCCCGACCACAGCATCTATCGCACTGGCTGCACGGGTGTTGAAGATCTTTCGTCCAGTATCGGGGTCAATCCTGATCGACATCGTCTGTTCTCCTCTATTCGCGTACCGCTATGGTGCAAATTACCGTGAATCATTCGTACGGGGTGGGACCCTGGTTGGTAAGGAGCTGTCCCGCTTCGGCAGGCGTCTCGCTTATCCCTTTCAAACCGCTGGCTCCCAGAACCTCTACGGTGAGGGTCCCTTCGGATTCTTACCCCACCGTGCGCCAAATATCTAGGTCGGGATGAGCCGTGCCAAGGGTTGGGATCGGCGAATTATGGACCAGCGGGCAAGGTGCTCGAACCAGACAGCGCCCAGATGCGCGCGCTGGAAGCGTATCTCCGCGCTCAGCGCAAAGGGAAAGAACTCGCCTACGGGAAGCGCTAAGATGCGCTTAATCCCCCTCATCATAACTCTCTCCCAACCGGGAGAGGGAATTTTCCCTTCGTGGCTTCCTTGATTTATTTTCTCTATGAATAATTGACAAATTATCTATTTGCCAAGCACCGCGCGCACCCGTATATCTCGGGGCATCTCCTTCCCCATGATCGTTCGGGAAGAGATGTGACATAACCATTTTGCGGCCTGTTCCACGTCAGGCCAGGACAGGAGGAGTATCCCATGCGCTTCATATTTTCTCGATACGCACGGTTTGTTATGGGCGTGACATTCGTCATGCTGCTCTCAGGCTGCACCCAAGACGCCCAGAATGAATTGGGGCGGTCGTTCCAGAATTGGACGGGCACCGATGGCGTGCTCGACATTTACGCGGGCGAAAAACTAGTGCAACGCTTTATCAGGATCGACAAGCTGACCACGGCGCGGGAGACCGATACGCAGCTCCGCCCTTACCGCTATGGCTACGGCCATAACGACACCAATTTCAATTTTCAAGTCGATGCCGACGAGCGCAAGGTCTACTTCGAGATTGGTACCAATGGCTCGAATTATGTCTTCTACGAAAACTCGAACCGATAAGCGCGCCCGTACCACTTTCTGGTCGCGGGCTCCACGAACAGCAATGCGAACTACACATCGCGACAGTAAAGGCTGTCGCCAGGAGGATACTGACCATGCCCCGTTCATCCACGCCCCTTCAAGGCGCTTCCCCCCCAGCGGTCCCACCGGTGTTTGCCTCTCAGGTCACCACCGACATCTTGCATCCAGATGGGATGTTACCCGCGCAGTTTTTCACCTCCGGCCACGAGTCCCACGGCAACTGGACTGGCGAACGGCTGCTCTTGCTGGCGGTCCTCCAGGAGGCGGTTCACACGTACCTGCGCTATTGTCATTCGCGGACCCGGCGAGGACAGCGGCTGTTCGCCGAAGTCCAAGCCTGGTTCTCGTCCACCGAACAGCTCTACCTCTACTCGTTCGCGAGCATCTGTACGCATTTGGGCCTTGATCCGAATTACCTCCGGCGCGGGATCGCCCAGCGCGCGGCCAGCACCAAGGAAGACTCGCAACCTGCCCACGCCCTGCCCCGGCGGACCACCACCGCGAACCGACAACCGGCTTTCGCTTGCGCCGCGTAGACATAACAGCCGCGAGGAAGAGAAGCCCTTTCACCCGAGGACCACCATGCAACACCAACCGAGTGACACCCAGGAATTCCGGCCCTGGCACATGATGCCCCCGCGCGAGACGATGGAGCACCTACGGGTCGAGCCTCTCGCGGGCTTACCGGCAACCGAAGCCGACCAGCGCTTGCGTGAGTACGGCCCCAATGAACTGGTCGAACGGGGCCTGAAGAGTCCGTGGCGGATCGTGTGGGAGCAAGCGACTGCGGTGATGTCGCTGGTCTTGCTGGGCGCGGCGGCCATCAAAGGTGCGGTTGCCGTGCTCGAAGGCAAGCCGGGCGAGTGGATTGATGCGGGCGCGATCCTCTTCGTTGTACTACTCAATGTCATTCTCGGATTTATCCAAGAGTATCGCGCCGAGAAGGCGATGGCGGCCTTGAAAAACATGGCCGCGCCGGTGGTGCGCGTGCGCCGGGGGGAGCGCGTGCTGGAACTGCCCGCGCGCCCTTGTTCCTGGCGATATCGTGCTCGTTGAAGCAGGCAATGCGGTCCCCGCCGACATGCGCCTGATAGAAGGAGCCAACCTCCGCGCGCAGGAGGCATCGCTCACGGGGGAATCGCTCCCCGTGGAGAAAAGTCCCACGGCACTGGCGGAAGAGCATCTCCCCCTCGGCGATCGGGCGAACATGCTCTACAGCGGCACGGCGATCACGTATGGACGCGGGACGGCGGTGGTGATCGCCACCGGGATGCGTACGGAGTTAGGGCGGATCGCGGAGTTACTTCAGGCCGTCACCGCGGACAAGACTCCGCTCCAGCGGCGGATCGGCCAGCTCGGCATGTTCCTCGGACTCGGGATCGTGGTCGTGGTGGCCGCCATGTCGCTGTTGGGTGTCTGGCGAGGCGAACCTGCTTTGGAGATGTTCCTGGCCGCGGTGGCCGTGGCGGTGGCCGCAATCCCCGAAGGACTGCCTACCGTGATGACGATTACCCTGGCGCTGGGCGCGCAACGCATGCTCAAGCGAGGGGCCTTGATCCGTCAATTGCCGGCGGTCGAGACCCTGGGGTCGGTCACGACGATTTGTTCAGATAAGACAGGCACCCTAACCGAAAACAAGATGCAGGTCACGGTCCTCGACGTCGGTGGTCATACGGCGGACCTGACCGAGGTGATGCAGCGCGGCCATCCGATCCTGGACGCCACTGAGCAAACGGAATCCCTGACTCGGCCTGAGATGTACCTCTTGCTGGGCGCGGGCGCGTTGTGTAATGACGCGCTGTTACAGCCAAACGAGGGGCATGCCGGGGAATATGTCGCGGTGGGCGATCCCACGGAGGGAGCAATCTTGGTGGGGGCTGCTCACTATGGGTTATGGAAGATGCGGCTGGAGGAAAATTTCCCGCGTGTGGCCGAAGCGCCCTTCTCGTCGGAACGGAAACGCATGACGACCATCCATCGATTGACCGCGCCCTCTTCACCACACGGCCCAATGGAACCGTTGACGCGACTTTTTCAGAGTCAGCCACTCATTGCTTTCACGAAGGGCTCAGCCGATGGCATGGTGGATATCAGCGCCCATGCGTATGTTGACGGAAGGGAGCAACCGCTCACCAACGAACTCCGTCAGCGTATCGCCGCCTCCACGGACCGGCTTGCGCAGCAAGGGTTGCGAGTCTTAGGGGTGGGGTATCGAGCGCTCTCGGGACTGCCGGGTGATGGGAAGGTGGAACCTCTCGAAACCGACCTGACGTTCGTGGGCTTGATCGGCATGATCGACCCGCCCCGGCCCGAAGTGAAGGCGGCCGTCGAACTCTGCCTCCAGGCCGGGATCCGCCCGGTGATGATTACCGGCGATCATCCACTGACCGCCCTCGAAATCGCGCGGCAGTTGCACATCGCCTCTTCCCAAAACGACACCGTCCTCACCGGGCACGACCTCGCCGAGATGAGCCCCACCCAGTTGGAGGCGGTGGTCGAGCAGGTCTCGGTCTACGCGCGCGTCTCGCCCGAACACAAGCTCAACATCGTCCAAGCGCTCCAGGATCGCGGCCATGTGGTGGCCATGACTGGGGACGGGGTCAACGATGCGCCGGCGTTGCGCAAGAGTGACATCGGCGTGGCGATGGGCATCACCGGGACCGACGTGTCGAAGGAAGCGGCCAACATGGTCATCACCGACGATAACTTCGCCACCATTGTCAGCGCCGTGGAAGAAGGGCGCACGATCTACGACAACGTGCGCAAGTTCGTCAAATACATCGTTACCAGCAACTCCGCCGAAGTCACCGTGATGTTCCTCTCCCAGCTCTTCGGCATGCCTTTGCCGATGACGACGTTGCAGATTCTGTGGATGAATCTGGTGACCGATGGCGTACCGGGACTGGCCTTGGGGCTCGAACCGACCGAAAAGGACACCATGCGCCGCCCGCCGTTCGCGCCGGGCGAAAGCATCTTCAGTCGCGGCATTGGGCGACATATCCTCATCATTGGCGCGATTCTCGCCCTGGTCTCGTTTGGCCTGGGCTATTGCGCGTATCAGTGGTACGGTCTCACCGGGCCGTGGGGAACAATGGTGTTTATGACGTTGACGTTGTCACAACTGGGCCATGCGATGGCGGTGCGCTCCAATCGGGAGTCGCTGTTCACCACGGGAATCACGGCGAATCCGACGATGCTGTGGGCCGTGGGCGTGACCCTGGTCTTACAACTCTTGGTCACGTATCTGCCTCCCCTGCAGACGGTGCTGGGCACCCAATCGTTGACCCTGGCCCAGTTAGGGATGTGTCTAGCCGCCAGCACCATCGTGTTCTGGGCGGTGGAGGTCGAAAAATGGTTGTTACGGCGGATTTCATAAAGGAGCGGAAAGGATGTTTGTCGATCGAGCCCTCAAGCATTTCGAACGACTGATTGTGTTGGCTCTGATCCTGATGATGGTCGTGGTGATCCTGCTCGCCACCATTGAGCTGGGGTGGATCATCTGGCAAGACATCCTGACGCCGCCACTGTTCATGCTCGACATCGACGAGTTGCTCGACATCTTCGGGTTCTTCCTGTTGATTCTCATTGGCATCGAATTACTGGAAACCATCAAGGCGTACCTGACCGATCACATCATTCACGTCGAGATCGTGCTGGAGGTAGCGCTGATCGCGATTGCCCGCAAAGTCATCATTCTTGATCCCAAGGAATTGCCCGCCCTGACGTTATTGGGCATTGCCGCACTCATTGTGACGCTGGCCAGCGCGTTTTATTTGGAGAAACATGCCCGCCGCCCGGCACGCGCTGACCAGGAGCCGAAAGCGCCATCGAGTTAAGCCCCTCCGCGCGAGCCCCTCACTCGAACAGCTTTTGCCGCGCCGAGTCCGAGATCGCGAGCACGGCGGGATGCTTAAGCTTGCGTTCCACCGAAATCGCATAGAACCGCTCACGGATCGTCTCGATCCGCCCCACCACCTGCACCCCGTATTGCCGCTTGATCTCCGCCTCAATGGCCGAGGGTCCCACGAACAACCCCATGCCGCTTTGCCCGAAGACCTGCACCAGCGCACTATCCTCGAATTCGCCGATCACCAAGGGCTGAATCTTTTCCGCCGCGAACCAGAGATCGAGCGACTGGCGCAGGGCGGTATTGTCCGTGGGCAGGAGAAACGGGGCGCCCTCTAAGGACCCCGGAAAACCTCGGCGGTAAGTGGTGGCCAGTTTTCCCACGGCGAAGATCGTGACCCCACATTCGCCTAACAAATGGTTGAAGGCCCGGACCTTGATCGTCGGTCCCATCGGGGCATCCGCCAGCACCAGGTCCAAGCCCTGCGTGGCCAACTCGGCCAGCAACCGGTCTACTTTATCTTCGTAACACACCACGCGGATCGGGTTAGCCATGCGTAACGCGGGTTCGAGTAAGCGATAGGCCACGAGCTTGGGCATCGCGTCCGTGATCCCCACGACAAACCGCACGGGACGCCCCACCGAGCGTCCCTTCACCGTATTGCTCAACTCGCGTCCCAGCGAGAAGATTTCATCGGCATAACGAAACACCGTGCGCCCCACCTCGGTCAACGCCAGGTTGCGCCCCATGCGCATGAAGAGTTTTTCGCCAAGCGACTCCTCCAAGGCGCGAATCTGCGCACTGATCGTGGGTTGCGCCAAATAGAGCTCCTCGGTCGCGCGCGTAACGCTGCCAAGCCGCGCCACCGTCCAGAAATACAACAGATGATGATAGTTCAGCCACTCCATCGCAATCTTCTCCTATTGGTTTTTCCTATGAATGACATGAAAATTATCTATTTGTCCAGACACCTGTGAGCGCTTATAACCACACCATGACCACCGGACATCAACCAGAAGACCTAAGCGTGAAGGAGGACATCATGCGCACCGACATTCGTGGCTATCACCTGACTATTTCCGAGGCCTTACGCACGCATATTGAGCGGCGGCTGCACTTCGCCCTCAGTCGCTTTGGCGCGCGGATTCTGCACGTCGCCGTGCGACTGGAAGATATGAACGGCCCCCGTGGCGGCGTTGACAAGCGGTGTCGGATCGTGGTGGCCTTGGCGGGCGCCGGACACGTGCAAGTGGAAGTCCTGGACAGTGAGTGCACGAACGCGGTGGATCGAGCCGCGGACCGGATGCAAGGCGTGGTGGCCCGTGAGCTCGACCGCCAATACGGCGGCTCGGATTCTCATGCCCGGTCCACGCGCATCCCCGGGTCCATGCTCTTTCGTCGTCATAGTCGAGCGGACATCACCAATATATTCTCATAAGGAGGTGTAGTGTCATTGAAGGAGGCCGCTTCGTTGCGCTTCCGCCTCCTTCACCCACTGTGGAACGGTGCTCTGTGTTCCCCGTCACAGAGGCTGGGCGCGACGAGATTCCTCCCCCCTCGTCCCCTAGCCCACCGTTCCACACTCTCAATGACGATTCAGAAAAGGAGTGATGATGACGATTGAAACGATTGGTACCCCAGCGCTGTGGTTCGGCTTCACCGGATTTGTCCTGGTGATGTTGGCCCTCGACCTCGGTGTCTTTCATCGCAAGGCCCACACGGTCAGCACGCGCGAAGCGCTCTTTTGGAGCATCTTGTGGATTAGCTTGGCCCTGAGCTTCGCTGTCGGGGTTGGGGTCTGGTTTGGCGTGGAACGCGGCGAGGAGTTTCTCGCGGGTTTTCTGATCGAGAAAGCCCTCGCCGTCGATAATCTCTTTGTCTTCGCGGTAATCTTTTCGTCCTTCGCTGTCCCTCCCGCGCTCCAGCATCGCGTCCTGTTCTGGGGGATTCTGGGGGCGCTGGTCATGCGCGGGCTGTTTATCTGGCTGGGGGCTGCCTTGCTCCAGGAGTTTCACTGGGTGATGTACGTCTTCGGCGGATTTTTGGTGCTGACTGGTCTCAAGCTGTTACTCCAGAAGGAAAAAGAGCTGCACCCGGAGCAAAATCCGCTGGTGCGCCTGTTCCGGCGGCTGGTACCCACGGTCAGCGAGTATCACGGCACGAGCTTTGTTCTGCGGCACAACGGCCGGTGGTATGCCACCCCGTTGCTGATTGTCTTACTGGTGATCGAAGGCACGGACGTGGTCTTTGCCGTGGATTCCATCCCGGCCATCTTCGCGGTCACCAATGATCCTTTTATCGTCTACACGTCCAACGTCTTCGCCATTCTCGGCTTACGCTCCTTGTATTTCCTGTTAGCGGGGGTCCTCGGCCTGTTCCACTACCTCAAGGTGGGGCTCGCGCTGGTGCTGGCGTTCGTGGGGGTGAAAATGTTGTTGCTCGACATCTATAAAATTCCCATCGAAATTTCCCTGCTGGTGATTATTGCCCTTCTTGGTGGGGCCATTGTGGCCTCGCTGCTGTGGCCGCGGGCGTTGCCTGAGGACCTGAAGCCCGAAATAGTCGCGGCGGCCTAACCAACCATATCAAGAAAGGAGACTCTGATGCTGTGTCCACACTGCAATACGCAAATGCAAGAACTCACCAAAACCGGCGTGATGCTTGATGTCTGTCCCGATTGCAAAGGCACGTGGCTGGATCGTGGCGAGCTGGAAAAAATCCTCACCCGCGCACGCGAAGTCGAACGCGAGTGGGAAGATGAGCGTGCCCGGCTCGAACACCGGCCGAGACGAGAGGATGATGATGACGACGACCGTCGGTACGCTGGAGACCCCCGCTACCGCAAGAAACGGCGGTGGACGGAGATTTTCGACATCTTTGATTAGCCACCGGAACAAAAATTTTTCGCACCTCAGGAGGATCGTCCATGGCGAACCCATCGGAAAATCGGAAAAAGGAACATGAGGACGACGGCTTTCAGGAAAATGAGCAAGACGCTCTGGCGCAAACACACTACCGGTCGCGGGAACAAGGGCAGCCTCCGCGAGCCGCCGCTCCGCGGTGTCCGAAGTGTGGAGCGACGCTTGAGGATATCACTTTTCAAGAAGTGCAGATCGAGCGGTGCGCGGGGTGTCGAGGAATATGGCTAGACGCGGGCGAACTGGAGCTGGTCACGGCGCGCGAGACGGAAGGGTGGTTGTCGCATTTTTGGCGGAGTAGCAAAGGCCATTAGTTATTGCCTCAGGTGGTCAGGTGGGTGCGTAAGCCGAATCCAGAGGAGGCCCCAAGGAGCGAGCCCAGCAAGGCGCCCGCCGCCCAACTGAGCTCCACGCCCAGCGACAGGGAGCCCGCCTGGAGATAGATCGCGGGCAGGATCAGTAAAAAGAACAAGCCGCCACACAATAACCCGTGTTTGAGTGGCTCGGACCACAGTTCTTTCCCGATCACAAACGAGACGAGGAGTAACGGGATCAAGGCGTAGAGGGCGCCAAGCGAGAAATACGCGCCCTCTGGTCCGAGCCCGCCCAAGGCGATGCTACTCCGCGCGAGAAAGAGCGTCTGTTGGAGGACGGCGCTCACGGGAAAAAAATAATCCTCCGCCAGTGTCAACGGCACGGCCAGGAGGGCGGCGCAAGAAATCAGCCGCGAATTCATGCGCGAGCGAGAGAGCGGCTTACCCCGAAAATACAGCGCGAACACGACAAGATAGAGCGCCAACCACAAGGAGCCGCAGATCAACAAGGCGGGGGCGGAAAACCGTGTCAGGTCAGCGACGTGGGCTACCACTTCGACGGAACTCACGGCGAACAGCAGTCCGCCCGCCGCTGTCCACGCCAGTTGTTGTCCAGAAAAACTCCACCGGGATTCACGCGCCAGCAGGAGTTCCCCCTGTCGCAGGTCCTCCCGAATAAATTGTCGCACCAGGGCTCCGGCCTCCGCCGCGGGTTCTTCGCGCGGCACGAAGTCCAGCAGCGTCCATACCCGCGACAGCTCCGCGAGTTCGGTGGCGCAGGGGGCGCAGGTGGTGACATGATGCGCTAAGCGCTCGGCGCGGTCCGGCGGGAGTAGCCCGGCCAGATACTCGGGCGCCTCGGTTTGCCAATCGGGATGAGTCAACATAACGGTCCTTTCTCGTGCAGCGTGGCCTGCAACGCCTTTAACGCGCGAAACGCCCGCACCTTGGCGGCCGAGACCGAACAGCCCAGCACCTCGGCGATTTGCGCGAAACGCAGTCCCTCGAATTTGTTCAACACCACGACCTCGCGGGCCTCGGGTGAAAGCGCCAGCAGCGCTTGTTGTACCCGCGCCGCCGTCTGTTTTCGCAGGAGCACCTCTTCCGGTGTAGGAGAATCAGGATCGCCCATCTCCGCGACAGCGACAGGCTCTTCCTCGCGGGCCGTGGGAGCGATGCGCTCGTGGCGCTTCTCCACGGTGCGTTTCGCCCAGACGTCGCGGACCAAATTGCGGGCGATGGTGTACACCCAGGTGGAGAACCGCGCCTGCGGGCAGTACCCCGCGCGTGCCCGATGGATTCGCATGAAAAGCGTTTGCAAAACATCCTCGGCTTGCGCCGCATCTCCCAAGAGATGACGCAGATATTGATAAAGCCGGGTCTTGTAGCGGCTGAACAGTTCCTCAAAGGCCTCACCATCTCCTGCCTGATACGCCAGCATCAGTTCCTCGTCCGTGCGTCGTTGGTCCGCCATGATTCTCTGTAACACGATTCTGCCTGTATTAAACTCCTGATCGCGGAAACGGTTACCGATGGTCGGCGCGGGTGCCTGTAACCGTCGGGCGCGTCAGCCGTTTAATACGACA
Organism: Deltaproteobacteria bacterium; assembly: GCA_031389045.1. Classification (GTDB taxonomy): domain Bacteria; phylum Desulfobacterota; class Binatia; order Bin18; family Bin18; genus JABFSC01. The sequence continues at coordinate 9,782 of JANMSE010000542.1, forward strand.
ACGAACTCAGTCGGTTGCTCCCATTGGCGAAATATCAACATGGGAAGAGAGGAGAAAGGCACCACCATGAAAAACCTTGTCGTCCGCGACTGGATGTGTACCAACATAATCACGATCAACCCGGAGCTGCGCATCGAACGAGCCTGGGAAGTGATGGCGCGCCGGGGGATACGTCACCTGCCCGTGGTGAAGAACGAAAGGCTGGTCGGCATCGTTACCGAACGCGACCTCAAACGCGCGCTCTTTCCCCCCACTCCACTGGCATGGATACCGCACGGCGGAAAGCCGCACGCGACCGGGGCTCCTCAAGACTTACCGGTGGCGGCGATCATGACGAAAGCGGTGTTCACCGTGAAGGCGACGGACCCGCTGCTCCATGCCACCATGCGCATGGTGACCGAGAAAATCGGCTCTCTGCCGGTGGTGAATGACGCACAGGGATTAGTGGGGATGATGACGGACACCGATCTCCTCAAAGCGCTGGTGTTTCTCCTGAGCCAAGTCCCGAGCCCAAGCGAGACCACCGCCGCGTATCAAGCGGCAGCCGCCCATGGACGGGTACAGACTGAAGCGTCCGCGCACGAATCGTACACGTGAAAAGGAGACAAGCGATGAACACCCGCGTAGCAATTTTTCGGACCCCCGCCAGCGCCGAAGCCGCGGTACACGCGTTACGCGCGCGCGGACTCTCTCATAACCAACTGTTGCTGCTCACCCCTCGGTCCATGGCCGATCTCCAAGTAGGGCCGCTTCCGGGACCAGAGCCCCAGGGGGCCTGTGGCACGACGACGGGACAAGTGGTTGGGGCCATCACCGGCTTTGGTGGGGGCACCCTGAGCGGGGCGGCGGTCCTCCTCCTGGTGCCGGAAATTGGATTGATTGTCGCCGTTGGGGCATTAGCCTTCGGTGGGCTGCTGGGCACCTTGTTCGGTGCGGCGGCGGGAAGTGTCGTCGAAAAAACAATAGCGCCCCCCGCGACGTATGAGGACATCCTGGTTTGCAAGCATATCCTCAGACAGGGAGGCAATCTCTTGATTGTTGACCCCAGCAACGAAACCAAGGCGGAGACCGCCACGCAGGTGTTGGCGGAGTTGGGCGCGGAGCACCTGGATACCGTCCGCGCCCAATGGCATGACGCCCTCCGTCGTAGCGAAGCCGTGGCTGTTGGTCGCCCGCTCGGCGGATTTACCGCGGAAGAGATTTCGTATCTGTGGGGCCTAGAGGCCGCGGGTGATCCACGAACGCAGGGGAAATCCTACGAGGAAGCTGCGGTGCTCGTTCAGAAACACGAGCTGGCCGCGTATCACAGCGAGCCTTTCCGGCACGGCTATGCGTCGGCTTTGGCCCTTCAAGCGGACATCCATGAGGAACAACCCCCGACAGCGATTAATCACTGGGGGACGGGAGGAACGCCCACCCCAATTTTATGACGCGCCCCCCACTCGTTCTTCGCGCGCCGCCTAAAGACTCCACAAGGCGCGGGCAACCGCGCCTTGTGGGCATTCGCAAAATAAACTTGGAAGAAAGGAGGAGTTGTCATGCCAAATAATACCTACGTCATCACCGAGATCGTTGGGGTGTCCCCTACTTCGATCTCCGACGCAATCCACAACGCCATCGCGCGGGCCAATCAGACCCTTAAGGCGTTGGATTGGTTTGAAGTGCGAGAGGTGCGCGGCAACATCGTCAAAGGCACGGTGGGACAGTATCAAGTGACGCTCTCCGCCGGGTTTCGCTACCTGACGGACGACGAAATGCGCGCGTGGGTCAGAAACTAACCACACCATCATGGAGGGAGACGATCATGGCGGATGCGACATACAAACTCATTGAACTGGTGGGCGTCTCTCCGACGTCCGAGGAAGAGGCGATTCAGAATGCCATTGCCCGCGCGAGCCAAACGCTCGACAACCTCGACTGGTTCGAGGTCGTGGAAATGCGCGGGCTCATCGAACATGGCATCGTCAAGCAATTTCAGGTCAAGCTAAAGGTTGGCTTCCGTTTACTTGGTTGAATGAAGGAGAACACGCACTTCACGAAATCGACGGAGATTCTGCGAGAAAGTTTACGACTCGAGGAGAATACCGTGCGCACGTACCAGGACTGCATTACGCTGGCCGTGCAACAAGACGACACCTCGCTGCGGCTCTTGCTGGAGGAATTGATGACCGAAGCGGAACAAGACGTGGAGGAATTACGCAAAATGGTCGACGAAGAGTAAGGTGCGGACGACAGACAGGGGGTTGAGCCCCGATGTCCGCGTCACGTTGGAAAAGCTCCGTGCTGCCGTGCCAGTGCCGCGCGCGCGGCCTCGGACGACGCCACCGCCGTCACGTGGCACGCGATGCTCTCCAAACAGGTCACAAGGGTGACACGGATATTTTTCTCGTCGTCAATGACGAGGACATGCAGTGGAGCCAGGATGGTCATAGTCCCTCGGCTGTTATCGTTCAAAAATCAGCATGAGATAGGCTAAGAACAGCAACAAGTGGACGGCTCCCAGCAAGACGTTGGTCCGATCAATCGCGAAGGTCAACATGCTCACTAACAGCGTCAACAGAAGTAACGTCATATCGACGGTATCGAGTCCAAGCACGATGGTTTTTCCAGTCACCAACCCAATCACGAGAACCGCGGGAATGGTAAGACTGATGGTCGCCAACACGGAGCCTAACAGAATATTGACGGCACGCTGTAGTTGGTTGGCCAGCGCGGCGCGCACTGCTCCCACCGATTCTGGAGACAGGATCAACGTCGCCACCAATAACCCACCCAAGGCGGCGGGCGCTCGCAGCACCTGGATCCCATAGTCAAGCGGAGTCGCGAGCTGTTTGGCGAGAATGACCACCGGCAATAAATACGCGAGTAAGCAGACCACGTGATAGGCAACGGACCGGACTTGGAGGTCCGCCTGCTGCGGAGCGGTGTGGGGGTGTTCGGTCAGCAGGCCGCTGAGGTGAGGGGCAATGAAATAGTCACGATGTCGGACGTTTTGGATCGCGAGAAATACGCCATAGAGTCCGAGCGACATGATGATCAGAAAGGTAGACTGAAACCGTGAAAACGTCGGACCCGGCGAGGACACGGTAAAGTTCGGCAAAATCAAGCCAAGCACGGCCAAGGGGACGATCACCGCCAGAAAGGCGTTGGCGCCCTGGAGATTGTAGGTTTGCTCGTGGTGACGAAGGCCGCCAAGTAATAACGAGAGTCCCACCATTCCGTTCAATACGATCATAATGATAGCAAACATCGTATCGCGTGCCAGCATGGCGTTGCCGGACCCGGTATACATCACGGCGGTAATCATCATCACTTCGATTCCGGTCACCGCTAATGTCAGGATGAGCGTTCCTGCTGGTTCCCCGAATCGGACCGCAAGGCACTCCGCATGTCGGACCACCGCGAACGCGGACAACAAAATCACCCCAAAGAACCAGCCGACCAACGTGACCAGCCAGGCGGGATTCGTCAGATCGGCAAGCCACGGTTTCCCGAACACGAGCAACAGTCCAGTCGTGAGAATACTGACGAAGAGAATCCATTCTCGTCGCAACAAAGAAACGGCTTCGCGCGCTCGTCTGCTCGTCATGTATGCCTCCGTCTTCATCTCGTAGCGAACCACCCTGTTCGGGAAAGCAGAGCGACAGGAAGTTACCATAAAAAAAGAGGACATTCGACGGTATTTTGCCGAGCGCGTGTTGAAAAACCCCGCGTTCACCCCCCTTCGACAGGCTCAGGACAGGCTTCGACAAGCTCGGGGCGAACGAAGCAGATATTGAAATCAGTAAGGATTTTCCGTTCGTGCTGAGCCTATCGCAATACTTCTCCGGCTCCTCGCTAGCACTGCCAGAAATTTGCCACGCACCCGTGTGTAACCGTTGGGTGTACCCGCCGTTTAATAGGACAACGAAATAATAGGAGGAATGATGCTATGACAAATCGGCTTTGGAGCGCTTTCCTTGTGTTGGCCATCGCGGTGGGATTCCTGTTCTGAGGATTCTTCCTACACCCGGACGAGGTCACGGCGCGGGGGCACTTGGTGACCCCGTATCTCGCCAAAGGACTTGGCGTGATCGGTTTGATCGGCAGCATGATGCTATTCATGGGCGTGGCTCGTCACAGTCAGACCCACCAGGCACAGAAGTGAATCCTGGTCAGGCGCAGTGAGAGCACCGCCCACACCGCTGTGACCACCTGCTCCCGACTCGCCACGTCACGCTCCCGGATAGCCTCTTCGAGCCCGGTCACTTATCGCAGGTCGCGGATGCGGCGGTCTGGCGGAATCTTGGTTTCGCGACCCTCTCCCCTGAGCCCGCCACCGAGACGAAATAGCCGGGGATGGTTCCGCGCCACATGTCGCCCTTTGGGAAAACTCGGCTGGAGATACCGACGATGACTGAGCAAGACAAGCCCTTGGAGAATGCGGCGCGGCTCCTTGAGAACGACGCCCTGTCCTGGATTGACAGACGGCGCGCGACCAAGGACCTGCTCCGTCACGAACTGCTCCTCCTCAAGGAGCGACTGGAGCACGCACGACAAGTTGGGCGGGCCAGACTGGACCTCGCCACCGAAGCGGAACTCGCCCAATTGAAAACGCGCTTGGCATTGGACGCGCTACGGATGCAAACCGCCATTCACAATGTGTGCAATCAGTTGAGCATGGAAGTCGTGGCGCATCTGGAAACCTGCCTGATTGATTACGCGCGACAGACGACCCGCTTCAAACGCGACATCGAACAAAGCCAGGAACTCGCGGAACCGCTCAAACAACGGCTCCGCGCGCGGACCGACCAGTCCTTTCAACATCTGCTGGACACGATCGAACGGATTGTTGATCGCGTCTTCAGCCAACAAGGCCCACAGAGAAAGGAGAACGTATGACCCCCGAGACCGACACGAGTGATCCCAAGGAAACCGGCGCGCGCATCCTCTTCAGCCTCCTCTTTGCCCTGATTACCCTCGTCCTGGTGATACTTCTCGGAGCGCTCATGGTCTTCATGTTGGCATTTGCGTTGTTCACCAAGCGTGCCCCCACGGACGAGGTGCGCCATTTCGCGAACCGGACGACGAGCTACCTCTATCGCGTGCTCCGTTATGTCACCTACAACGACCCCGTCGTCCCCTTTCCATTTTCCCGCTTCCCAGACGAGGTCGAACCCCGTGGATCGTTCGCGCATCAGGCAAACGAAGCACCGACCACGTCGCACGATCAGTCCGTATCGCGGTCCGAGAGCTAGCGCGAGGTCAACACGGTGGAATCTCTTTCAGATAGACCCTCCCCAACAAACGAGACTAGGAGCGCGTGGTGCATCCCAGGACCCTGAACATCTCAAAATGCGAATTAGGGGTTAAAAGTTGGGCCGCAACAAAAGCAGAGCGGCGGCGACTTTGCCAAAGACATGGACGAGCAAGCCCTGAGAAGAGCGGACCTTGGAAGCGATCTGAATGCCGGTTTTTTCGTGCAGCCAATTAA
>JANMSE010000543.1:0-18761 GCA_031389045.1 Deltaproteobacteria bacterium
TTAATTGGCTGCACGAAAAAACCGGCATTCAGATCGCTTCCAAGGTCCGCTCTTCTCAGGGCTTGCTCGTCCATGTCTTTGGCAAAGTCGCCGCCGCTCTGCTTTTGTTGCGGCCCAACTTTTAACCCCTAATTCGCATTATTAATATTGCAACAATCCCTGTTTTCGCCTACGCGCAATACCAAGCACTTGGCTTGAGTACAACTGAGTATCAGTTGAGTCTTATGAAGCGTTAACAATACAAACCGAACGGGATATGTACCCCGTCCGCAGGCGGTCTCGTAAAGTCCGAAAGTAGCTACGGCGGTCAAACGTTCGAGACGGAATTGCAAACCCCGCCCCGTGGATTGGGCAAGCCGAGTTGCACGCAGGCTGGGATGGACTTGCAAATCCCGGCAAAACACTCAACCTAAACAACCGCAAAATTCTTTCTTCTCACATATTTGGCGTAAGTGATAAGGATGGGGGTGATGGTAACCCCGGTTGGGTGAGGGTCAGGGTGAAGCGCTTTCGCGGGAAAAATCTCAACCGCGACGTGAAGGTCTCCGAGGTTTTCGTTGGCGACGGCCAAAAACACACAGCAACCCGTACAGACTTTCGATCTGGATGCCGTGTGTTTCCCAATACCTTTTTGCTTTCGGCGTATGAAAAGTTTCGAAGTCACTTGAGAGGACGATATCAGGTTGGGCAATGACTGCCGCGGCAAAGATTGGAGCATCTTCACGGTCCACGGTGTAAGGGAGCGCGCGTACCACTTCTTCGGGAGTCGGCTTGCGCGTTAGGTAAGGAACAAACGGCGAGAGAAATAGGAGAGCTTGCTCATACGCATCAGGAAATTCCGCACGGATGACTTCAAGGAGTTCCTCTTCAACTTCCTGGCTCATAACGATTTGGAAAAGACCCTCCTGATGTAAACCCAGGATTTCACCCGCCAGGGTTGGCCGGCTTTGTCGTCCAACAGGAAAGACAATCATAGAGAGCACGGCTCCGGTATCGGGAAAGACTCGTAATTGAGCCATCACGCTTTCGTTTGTCGCTTACGAATCACCTCTGCTGGCTTTTTATACTGCTCCTCCCAACGCTTTCGGCGCACCTGTTTAATCTGTTGATGAAGCGTCTTCTCTGTGGACCTCTTCTCCGCGGCCAACGGAGCGAGAAGAGACTGTAACGGCACAAAAGGGAAGCGAGGTGCGTCTGTCTGTCCGTGCAATCCTTGACGAATAAGCATGCGGGCAAGGATTGAGGGCTCCACCCCGACGTGCTCGGCTGTATCCTTCAGTTTCCGCATATCCTCCGCAACGAGCCGCACGGTCAGGACTTGATACTGTTCCTCTTGGATAGTTGCTGGCACCGAACACCTCCCGCTTTCACAAATGATGAGCCTCCTCCCATTAGCATCTTTCAGAGTCTCCTCAAATCTCGCCATCGAGTATCTCGAAACCGACCAGGACAGCACCTTCCGGCACTACCGAGCGCACAAGCCCTCCGGTTGACCTCGCCCTTCAACTCAGCATAGAGAAGAGAGCCGCTTCAGCAGGAGCGACAGAGGGAGGGAGCATGGCTGTCCACGTCACACCACCGGAACCCGCGGGTTCCCTATCGAGCGCGCCGATTCCCGCGCTGCCGCTGAGTCAGTATTGGCCCCGCCGCTTTACTCTCCTGGGATTGTGCTTTTTCAGCACGTTTATCTGCTACATCGACCGGGTGAACATGTCCGTGGCCATTATCCCCATGGCCACGGAGTTTGGCTGGGACCAAACCACCAAGGGGATCGTGCTCTCGTCGTTCTTCTATGGCTATCTCGCGACCCAAGTGCTCGGCGGCTGGCTCGCCGATCGTTATGGCGGCAAAGTCGTTCTGGGGTTCGGCGTGCTGTGGTGGTCCGTGTTTACCTTGCTGACTCCACCCGCGGCGTTTGTCTCACTCTCCGTGCTGTTTTGGGCGCGTGTCGGCATGGGCCTCGGCGAGGGCGTGGCCTTTCCCGCGATTCACAATTTGTTGGCACGCTGGGTCCCACTTCAGGAACGAGCACGCTCAGGCGCTTTCAACGCGAGCGGCATTCCGCTTGGCACGGTGGCCGCGCTCTTTTTGACGCCGCTGATTGTCGCGAAGTGGGGATGGCCTTTCGTCTTTTATGCTTTCGGTGCGTTGGGATTCGTGTGGTACATTTTCTGGCATTTCTGGGCGGCGGATTCACCGGAAACCCATCCCACCATCAGCCCGGCGGAAATCCAAACGATTCGCACCAACATGCCCCTCCCACAGAAAAACGAGAGCATTCCGTGGGGACATCTGCTGTCAAAAGCTCCGGTGTGGGCCATCATCATCAATCACTTCTGCTCGAATTGGGGATTCTATGTGATCCTCACCTGGCTCCCGTCTTACTTCATGCAGGTGCTCCACGTCGAACTCCACAAGGTCGGGTTGTACACCCTCCTGCCCTGGTTGGTGATGTTCTGCATGAGCAACGTCGCCGGGTGGAGCGCTGACCGTCTTCTCAAGGCGGGCTACTCACTCACGTTTGTTCGCAAACTGATGCAAACCATCGGCTTTCTTGGCGCGGCGACGTTCCTCACCCTCATCAGCAGCGTCACCACGATCGGCCTGGCCGTGCTGTATATGTGCTGCGCGTTAGGGCTCGGGGCGTTCGCGCTCGCTGGGTTCGCCGTGAATCATTTGGACATCGGCCCACGTTATGCGGGCATCCTTCTCGGCTTCTCCAACACGGCGGGCACGATCCCTGGCATCCTGGGGGTGACGCTGACGGGCATGATCCTCGACGCGACGGGGTCCTGGCAATTGGTGTTCCTGATCTCCGCTGGCATCTACCTGTTCGGCCTGATCGTGTGGTGGTTGTTCGCCACCGGAGAGCAGGTGTTTGACTAGCGGAGACGTTTCATTCACGCACGGAGACCGTGCAATCAGCAAGAGAGGATGCGGACGGTATGACAGAAACGCGACAATCGCTGCTTGAATTTCCATGCAGCTTTCCACTCAAAGTGATCGGCAAGAACGTCGAGGCGTTTGAACTCGAAGTGATGGGCGTCATGCTCAAATACCTCGCGGACGCGACGCCCACGCACTGCACGCGACGACTCAGCGCGGGCGAGAAATATCTGGCGCTGACCATTTCCTTCATGGCCGAGAGTCAAGAACAACTCGACGCGATTTACCAGGACCTGAATAGGCTGGAGCTGGTGCTCTATACGCTCTAACGCACCGTCACGAACCTGTAGCTCCCCGCGCCGGGTTTTGTCATACTACCGCGAGAATCTTTCCCTGGAGGGACCACCACAATGGATGAACACAGCCCGAAGGTTCAGCGTTCCTACCCTCGCTTGATTACCCTGGGCGATCACCCCGATGTGAACTTACGCTTAATGACGCCCGCGGACAGTCAACGGATTCTCACGTTCGCGCGGTCGCTCCCCGAAGAAGACCTCCTCTACTTGCGGATGGACATCACCAAAGCCCTCGTTGTCATGTTATGGGGGCAAAACATCAAAGCGGGGATGACCGTCTCCGTATTGGCCGAGCGCGATCGTGAGCTGCTGGGATACGCGAGCCTGCATCACAATGAAGTCACCTGGCAACGCCATATCGGCGAGATTCGCGTGCAGGTCGGCCCAGCATACCGCGCTCAGGGTTTAGGCCGCGCGCTGATGGCGGAGATTTTCGCCATCGCGCGTGACATGGGACTGCATAAGTTGGTCGCGCACATCACCCCAGACCAAACGGGCACGATCAGCACGGTCACCCGACTGGGGTTTCAGATGGAAGCGCGCCTGCGCGACTTTGTCATCGACCGAGCCGGCCAGACGCGCGACTTACTCGTGATGACGTATGACATCAAAGGAAAGTAACAGGGTGTTCAGTTCTCACATTTCAACGGAACGGAGGGGACCATGAGCAGCACGGAACAGTGGCAGATCGAGAACGAGAAAGGGATGCGACTTTATCAACAAGGGCACTACCACACCGCCGAGCAAACGCTCCGCGTCGCCTTGCACGAGGCCGAACAATTCGGTCCGACCGACACGCGGGTGGCGACGGTGCTCAATAATCTCGCCAGTCTTTGCCACAATCAACGCAAACTCACCGAAGCCGAGGCGTTCTATCTGCGCGCCCTCGCCATTCGTAGCGAAGCCTACGGACCGGAGGATCGTCTGGTGGCGCAGAGTCTGAATAATTTGTCCTCACTCTACCGTGAGCTTGGCAAGTACCAAGAAGCGGAAGAGTTTTCCTTGCGAGCGGTCGCGATCGCGGAATCGGTGGTGGGACCGCATCACTGGGGGATCACCAACTGCGTGAACAATCTGGCCGCCGTCTACATGGCGCAGGCCCGCTACGCGGAATCGGAGGCCCTCTTTCAACGCACCTTGGTGATCCGGCAGCGGTTTTTTGGACCCGACAATCTCGCCGTCGCCACCACGCTGTCGGGCCTCGCCGAACTAGCCGTGGCACAAGCAAAGTACGCGGAAGCGGAGCCCCTCTTCCGCCGCGCACTCGCCATCCGCGAAGAGCAGTTGGGCGCGCATCATCCGGGTGTCGCCGTGCTCCTAGAGAAGTATGCGACACTCATGCGCAAGACCGACCGTGCCACGGAAGCGGCGAATATGGAGGCGCGGGCACGCACGATACAAGCGCAGCAGGTACAGAGCGCGCCGAGCGGAGGAGATGGGGAGAAGTAGCTCGGTGACCGCAGCACTCCATGAGGAAACCGATGCTCCTCCTACCGAGTAGTCCTGGGCCTGCTCCGCAGTTCAGCGACAATGAGAGGATGGTGCGTACGAATAAGTCGATCGGTTGTGCAAAGTGGGAGCCGACGGCTTGCACTGTGGGCGGTGATCAGTCGATCAAAAGGGTCACGTGTCCAGGTGAGACCAAGCGCGTGCCGGGTGAGAGAGAGGAGAGGGATTTCATCGACGATGAACCGCTCATCAGCCAGGACTTGGTCGGTAAATTCAGGATTACGAACCTCAATCCGACCGATTTCAGCAAGATACTGGATCTCAAGGAGAGAAATCGGCGAGACCCCCCAAGGTCGATAGCGCTCAAGCCAAGGGAACTCGGAAAGCCTGCTCGACTTTAACGCCAACCAGATCAGGAAATGCGTGTCGAGTATCGTTGTCACTGGGTGTCACGTCTCGTCGAGGTCAGTTCTTGCTCTTCTCCTTGCCATTCCCAAGTCCACTGATCCGCGTGGTCGGCATCGGGTGCTCGAAGCAGTTTCTTGTAATCGGGAGTCCGCTGCGCTTGCGCGCTTTCCTTTGCGTCCTCACGTCGTAAGACCACGCGCCGTCCCTTACGTTCAAGGACAACCACCTCGCCAGAGGCCACTTCGTCCAATAGGCGGAACCACTGTTTTCGCGCTTCCGAGGCCGTCATGTGTTTCATACGTGCAACCTACACAGTGAGCCACCATGGGTAAAGTTCCTGACCGCGTTAATCAGTTTTGACAATCAGCATCGGTCATCCTACATCCGCAAAGGCGGCATCTGTTCGCCTTCAGCCACGAAGCTGAGCGCGACCCCATTATTGCACCAGCGCTGACCCGTCGGCGGTGGCCCGTCATCAAAGATATGCCCTTGATGACCTCCACAACGGACACAGTGGTATTCGGTGCGGGGGTAAATCAACTTGTAGTCAGTGGAACTGTCCGTGTGCCCCTTGATGGATTGAAAGAAACTCGGCCACCCAGTTCCACTGTCATACTTGGCACTGGACTCGAACAGCGGCAAATTGCACGCCACGCAGAGGAAGGTCCCCTTCCGTTTCTCCTCGTTGAGCGGACTCGTGAACGGTCGTTCCGTCCCCTCCTCGAAAAGCACCCTGTATGCCTGCGGAGAAAGCAGCTTTTGCCATTCTTCGAGCGGCTTCTTGAGTGGTGCAATCGTCGAAGTGCCCTGTGCGTCGGAGGCCGCCGTGGCAATAGGATTACGTCCGCACGCGGAGACTCCTAAGCACATGAGGGCCAAGGTACTGAATCGTTGAAGAAAATGTCGTCGTTGCATACGTGTCCTCGGTGTGTGTCGTTCTGTCGTGATTGGACGCCGGAAGTTGAGGGAAGTTTCAAGCGGAAATTTCAAGGAACGGGTCACTCGATCCCCCTCACCCTAGCCCTCTCCCAGCCGGGAGAGGGAACTCGGAACTCGGAACTCGCGACCTTCATATCTTCGTCAGCACCAGACTCCCGTAACTATCCCGACTCACCGTCCACCCTGGCGGGACGACCACCGTGGTGTCCGGTTCCTCCACAATAAGGGGACCGTTTTGCACTCCGGTAATATCGGCTCGTCGAAATACCTCCGTCCGCAAGAGCCCATGCCGGGGACCAAAGTATGCCTCACGTGGCTCGCTGCGCGTCGCGCCATTGGACGACCGTGCCACCTGCGCGGCAAGATCGGCGAACTTTATATCACCAACTGTTGCCAACGCGCGCAGCCGCAGACTCACCAGTTCAATCGGATCATCGGTGTTGTAACCGAACGCCTGTTCGTGCGCCGCGCGGAACTGTGCCGCCAGTGTGTCGAGCATGCTTCCCGTGTCGCTCTCGAGCGGAAACGGAATCGTCAACTCCTGGAGCTGATAGCCATATTTGAGGTCCACATACGGCTCAAAGCGAACCGCCTCACCGGGTACACCTTCGCGTTGCATCGCTTCACGCGCCACGCGCCGCATGTCCTCGTAATGCGCAAGAATCGTCTCCGGTTTCATCACCGCGAGTGGCGTGACGATGCTCCGAATATAGTCATGGCGATAATCCGCGAGCAGCAGGCCCAAGGCGCTGAACAGGCCGGGAAACACGGGAATCACCACCCGTGAAATTTCCATGTCATCCGCCAAGGCCGCCGCGTGAATCGGTCCCGCGCCACCAAAGGACACCAGCGTGAAATCACGCGGATCACGTCCTCGTTCCGTGGATACCGCTCGCAAGGCGCGCATCATCGCGGAGTTGGCGATTTGACTAATGCCGTAGGCGGCGGCGTGCGTCTCCAGTCCTAACGGGTCAGCAATCTCGCGCGTAATGGCATCCCACGCCGCCGCGCGATCAATGCGCATCGTGGCCCCGGCGATAGCCTGGGGATTCATGTAGCCATTGACGACATTGGCATCGGTCACCGTTGGTTTTGTTCCGCCACGCCCGTAGCACACCGGTCCAGGGTCCGCGCCAGCACTGAGCGGCCCAACACGCAACGCGCCGCCGTCATCAATCCAGGCGATGCTGCCCCCACCAGCGCCGACCTCGACAATATCCAATGATGGCACTCGCAACGCATGTCCGCCCTTATAGAATTGATGCGTGGAGACATTCGCGCCACCGCCGATTTCTCCAGCGGCTTTCTCGGAGGGAATGCCATTTTCAATGAGACAGGCTTTGGCGGTGGTGCCGCCCATGTCGAATGAGAGAACCTTGTCTAATCCGACTTCTCGCGCGAGGCGCGCGGCGGCCAACACGCCAGCGGCGGGGCCGGACTCAATCATGTAGGCCGGACGCTGACGCGCCACCTCGGACGACGCGATGCCACCATTCGATTGCATGACCAACAGCCGGTCGCTGTACACCGCCAGTTGTCGTTCAAGACGGTCGAGATAGCGATCCACCACTGGGATCAATGAGGCATTGATGACCGTGGTACTGGCGCGCTCGTACTCGCGGAGCTGCGGGTAAATATCCACCGACAGGCAGACGACCGCCTTGGGCCCCAGTTGTTCCTGGATCAACCTAGCGACTTCTCGTTCATGGATGGGATTCAGGTAGGAGTTAATCAGGCAGACAGCGATGGCTTCGACGTTCTGTTCCGCCAAGGTGCGAATGACTTGGCGGGTTTCCTCGACCAGCAGCGGACGTTCTATCGTGCCATCGCCCAGGATACGTTCGCTCAATTCGAGCCGCAGTTGGCGTGGCACCAAGGGCCGGCTGCGGGTCCAGTTGGGGTCTTGCAGATTGGGTCGTCGCTCGCCGCGCATCTCCAAGTCATCGCGAAAGCCGCGTGTCGTGATGTAGCCCGTGAGGGCCGTGGTCCCTTCGATCACGGCATTGGAGGCAATCGTGGTGCCATGCACGAAATTTTCGATCCGCCCGGAAGCGCCGGACTGGCGCATGCGAGCAACGATGTCTTCGCCGACTCGGTCGAGCAGCGACAGCACCTTGGCTGTATCAATCTGGCCATCATCTTTCACGACGAGCACATCAGTAAAGGTTCCGCCAATATCAAATCCAACACGCATACATGTTCCTCATTCAGTCAGTGAGACATTGGCACAATGCGCCAACGTCGCTCCAGATGTCTTCTGGCGTAAATGAGCGCCGCTGTAAAGAAGGCGTTCAGCGCCCTTGCGGGAAATAGCTACCGACTCCGTCCGACGACCACGCGTGGCGCCCGTGACTCATGCGGGTGGCGACGAACTTGAGTCTCGATCTCTTGCGTCATCGCCGGCGCCGCTCATACCAGGGGTCCTGGCTTCCTTCCCCTATAGAGACCACCGACGAAGAGGAGGTCTTCGGTGCCACTTCTCCCAGTACGGAAGCACACTACGAGTGGCGAAAGAGTCTGTCGTTTGCCTTCCTGATGGCGCTTGACGCCTTGACGCCACGGCAGCGGGCGGTGTTGTTGCTCCGCGACGTTTTTGACTATTCGGCTCGTGCCGCCGCGGCACTCCTGAACCTGTCGGAAGAGAACATCCGGATTACGCACCTGCGGGCGCGTCGTGCCATGCGTGACTATGAGCGCAATCGTTGTCAACCGACCAGCGCGCTCCAAGAACAGACGCGTCGCGCTCTTGAGTGGACCGGGCGCTCGCATTGAGTTTCGCTCGATCAATGGACTGCCCGCGGTGGTTATTGAATACGCATCAGCCGTCAAACGACAAGCGCCGCGTGCGGTCCTCCGGTGTGAATTAGACGCCGAGGGCCACATTCGCGAATTGCATACGATCCTCGCACCGCGAAAATTGACGGCGGTCCGGTTTTAATTTCTCGCGCCACGCCAAGACGTGTAACGAATCGTCCTGCGCAAACGTTCTGTTGAGTGACAGTCCACAACAACTCAACAGGAGGTAGGAACATGGAGCTTCTTCTTTTTGGCGGAGCATTGGGAATGCTCATCCTTGCCGAACACATGCCGCGACTGCGGTTTCAACGGTCTCCCTTCGTCCGTCCCTTTTTCGTGAGTGACCTCTTTTATCTCGTGACCGGAGCAATTCTCCTCTCGTTGCTGATGCGTGCTCAGGCAGCACCGTGGGCAGGGCTATTCGGCGAGGATATCCCACGCGCGCTGGCTAATGCCCCGTTCGCGGTGACGGTTGGCATCGCCATTATTCTCCATGATCTGGGCGGGTATGGATCACATATCCTGTTACACCGTATCGACACGCTCTGGCGGTACGCTGGAGACCAATCCCGCCGCGCTCCTCCAACCAACTGGCGTCCCGGGTGCCGTTGAGACATATCCACAGACCTGGCCGCAACAGTTCATCGAACCGTTCACCCGAAAAACTGTACATGAAAAAGCAACGTACAAAGCCGCAGCGTAGGGGGTTTTCTTATACGACCGGTAACATTGTAGAATGCAGACTACGTGTCCGTGGACGGCAAGGATAAGGATGATTCGTCATAAGGTATTGTGCGCTATTGTAGAGCGCGGTAGCGTGAGCAAGTGATTAAGGGGTATGCGAACGAAGAGACACGCCTTATTGCTGAGAGGGGAGAGGTGACAAAGAAAGTGCTGCGCATCCTGCCCCGGGAACTTCACGAGAAGGCGAGAATAAAGCTCGCGGTCCTTGATGCGGCTGAAAGTCTTGAGGTTCTCCGCGTGTATCCTGGGCTCGACTTAAAGACGTTTGGGGGACTTTACCAGATACGGATCAACGATACCTATCGCATTCGTTTTACCTGGGATGGCAAAGATGCCGATAATGTAGCAATAGGAGATTTTCATACATGAGCCTACCTCCAAGAAAGAAGATCGCAGTCCATCCAGGGCAAGTACTGCGGGACATGCTTGCGGAAGTAGGGATAAGTCAATCCGCCCTCGCCAGACACCTTGGCCTGGACCAGGCCAAGATCAACATCATTTGCAACGGTAAGCGCGGTATCACGGCGGATATGGCCTATAGACTGGGAAAAGCATTCAAAACAGGACCTGCGTTTTGGATAAATCTGGAGAAGAACTGGGAGTTGAGTCAATTTGAGGAATCCGACTACGAGAAGATTGCCGCGATCAAAGGGGTTGCCGCGTAAGAGGTTCGCAAGGTAGGTCGAACGTGAGGGGTCTCACCGCGCCAATTGGTGGATCGTAGCAGGGGGAACGGGCTCCGGTTAGGCAAGTTCGTCCAACAGCGCCTGCGCCACTTGCAGATCCTTCGTATCAAACCCTTCGGTGAACCAGCCGTAAATCTCCGATAACATCTGGTGAGCTTCGGATTGGGGTATGGTTCAGGGGGGAACGTCAACAGCGAGAGACAATCCGAGCACCTTGACCAAGTGCTCGGTCTGCTCAAGGTGCTTTGGGGCTTGGAGAGCCTTGAAGAGGTGATGAGCCTCTTTCAGGTGCGTCGCTACGGCTTTCTGGTTCCCCTGAGCGTGAGCGAGTTCAGCCAGAGCCAGATGAGTCCGGCCCACTTCGAAGCGCGCCGGCATTGAGGCGAAAGTCTGGAGGGCCTCAGTGAGGTGGGTTTCCGCCTCGGCGAGAGTACCACTCGTCTGGGCAATCCTGCCCAGAACCCGCTGAGCCCAGCCGATCCCCCACCTAGACTGGACCTCGCGGCTAGTGGCTAGACCCTGGATCGCCAGCGCGCGCGCCTTCTCCAGGTCACCGTTCAAGAAATAGGCTTCGCTCAGCCAGGCGAGGACCCGGCCCTGGCTCTGTCGCATCCGCAACTGGCCGAATTGTTGGACTGACTGTTCCAGCAGGAGGATCGCCTGGGCGGGATCCCCTTTCTCTAGATAAGCGTAGCCCGTGTAACTCAAGGCCCCGGCAGTGTTGACCGGATCCGGCGAGCGCTCGAGGCCCCGCTGACACGCCTCGATTCCGGCCTCCCAGTCTCCCCTCACCGCATAAATCCATCCGCTGCTCCACGCGGCGAAGCTCTGGAGCCGAGGGTCCGCAATGGCCTCTGCGATCGTACGGGTTCGCTCTTCGGCTTCGAGAGCCGGGGCAAACTCTCCCAGGAGTAAATAATTGAGCCCGAGGATCCAGTGAGCCAGGCCTAGCCAGTTTTGCTCCTCCGTGCGCTCCAGCAGAGCGACCGCCTGCCGGCCGTGATCGACCCCTTGCAGGGACTGTCCTGTCCAGAAACTTGTGAGGGCCAGCACATAGTGCGCCTTGCCCATAGTCGATTCATCGTTACAGCGCGTTGCTTCCTCGATAGCGTGATGGGCATTCTGGGCTGCCTGCTCGTGATTCCCTAGATAGCTGTAGGTGAGACCGAGACGGAAGTAATACGGACCGGCAAGTGGAGGCTCTTGCAGCCGCTCCAGATGTTCCCGGTGCGCAAGCAGCAGGTCCAAGATCTCCCGGAAACGGCCCAGGATAGAGAGGGAAAAAGCGAGAGGGAGGAGCAACTCCAGGCGCTGGCGATCCCGTTCGTCGGCAGGGAGCCCCTCTACATGAAGCAGCGCGTTTTGCAGGGCCGCGATTGCCTCCACGTGAGCATACCGCCGCACGGCATTCTCCGCCGCTTGCCGCAAATACCGTACTGCTCGCCAATCATCCCGCCCGCGCTCAAAGTGCACCGCTAACTCCGCCGCCAATTCCTTCGCGCGGGCGCCATACGCTTGTTCTTGCCGCTCACCGATCAGCCGGTGCAACCGCACCCGCCGCACTTCAGCGATCCGCTCATACACGACGTGCTGGTACAACACGTGCCGAAACGTATAGCGTCCGCTGAGCGTCCCATCCGGCCACTCCGCTACTCCCGCCTCTTGCAAGAAGTGGCTCTTGTGCGCCAGCTCCTCACACGTCTTCTCAACGGCGGCGAGATCGCTGTGCAGCGCCGTGGCGAGGGACGCCACCGCGAACTCACTCCCCGCCACACTCGCCAGCTCCAGCACCCGCTGCTCGTCCGCGGTCAAGCGGTCCACCTGCTTGGCGATCATCTGGTGGACGCTCTCCGGCACCCCCAGGGCTTCGGCCTTGACTTGGAGGTGCCACTGCCCCCCGTCCTGCGTGAGCAAGCCATGTTGCAGGCAATACTCGACCACACTGACCATGAAGAGCGCGTTGCCGTCCGTATGGTGGTAGATCAGTGTGGGGAATGCGGCGGGCACCGTGCCGGGGGCCAGTCGCGTGGCGACATACTCTTCCACTGCCGCGCGGGTCAACAGCTCCACTCGCAGTTCCGTACAATCCCCATGCGCGCTCAGCTCTTGCTTGATCCCCTTGAGCGGATGCTGGCGCGCCACCACGTCCGTCGGGCGATAGGTGCCAACCACGAGGAGCTTGGCCGGCTCGCGTCGTTGCGCCAGGTATGCGAGCAGCTCCACCGTGGAGTGGTCACTCCAATGCAGGTCCTCCAACACAAGCACCAGGGCACGCTCCGCCGTCAACGCTTCGAGCGCCTCGGCCATCTCGCGTAACATCCGCTTGCGTGTGGCTCCTGCCACCTTCCGTTGGAGAACCTCCACTTCTTCCGCGCTCACCAAGGCCGGCATCTGGACCAACCACGTAGGGGCATACTGAGCCAACCCTGACACGACCCGCAGCCCATCGGGTCCACGGCACATCTGCCCCAGTGCCTCTAACACAGGCAGATAGGGTTCGCCCTCGCCGTACTGCTCTAAGCATTGGCCACGGCCGATGAAGACAGGGGCTAGGGGCTGGGGGCTAGGGGCTGGGGAGAGGTCTGGTATTTTTGCCTTTTGCCCTTTGACTTTTGACTTTTGACTTTCTTCTTTTTCCTCAACTCCGAACTCTTCAGGACTCCGCACTCCGAACAAAAAGGCGTCAACGAGAGTTGTTTTCCCAATCCCCGGCTCGCCCGTCACAAAGACGACCTGGCGTTCACCGTTCATGGCTTTCGCTAACCACTGGTGCAGTTGCGCGAGTTCGGTCTCGCGACCCACCAGACTAGGGGTTGGGTGCTGGGGGCCAGGGGCTAGGGGGGAGGAGGAACGAGCCTCTAGCCTCCAGCCTCTCGTCTCTTCTCTGCTACTGACTACTGAATACTGGCTACTGACTACTTGCGTGAGGAACCGATACCCTTCCCAGCCCACGGTCTCCAGATAGCGCGGCTGGGTGACCTCGTCCTCCAATGCCTTGCGAATGGCGCGGATACAAACCTTGAGCGCGGTCTTGGTGACATACGTGCCCTGCCACACCTGCTTCAACAACTCTTCTTTCGGCACCACTTGCCCTGGTCGCCATGCCAAGTAGAGCAACACAGCCAACGGACGCGGTTGCAACTTGATCTCCCGCTCCCCGTGCCAGAGTTTTCTCGCGACCGGGTCTAAGCGAAACGACCCAAAAACAAGATGTTCGTGCCCCATAGCCTTTCCTTGCTATCCGCAAAAACTAACCGCTGCCAACCATAATCCTAACCGTTTGCCGCTGTCTGCTAACCGCTCACCTGCTTATGTTTTGTAGCATCCAGAAAACGAAATACCGAATGTAACGGAACGACCACTCCTCACGTCTTTAGCAATCGCTAGGGAATCCGCGAAGGGGGGATGAGCTTCGAACTTAGGAAATTCCAATAAGGAGGTCTTCTATGCGACTTTTCCGCGTCTTCTTCAGGTCTGGTGGTGGTAGGCACGTTTCTCGGTGCGCGGTCTTGCTGCTGCTGGCGCTTGCCGGGAGTTTGCTGACACCACCCTCGGTCAACGCCAGAGCCGTACTCAATTCCACCGATCCCGCGTTTAACGGAAGCGTGACGATTCCGCTTCCGCCTTCGGGGTTTTCTGGTTCCAGTGGCACCGCGTTTCAGTTTCAGAGCAATGGCGTGACGTTCCTCTTCCAGTGCCCATCTGGATGTCCATTATTAGGCGGTGGCATTGGCAGCGGAGGGTCATCAGGGCTTCTCGTCACGAGCAATCCCCCAGTTTCGGCAATAGGGTTTCTCGGCGTGGCAGTTGATGGCTCTCCCGGTGGAATCTTCGCAGGAGCCCTGGGGAACGAACAGGTCCTCCTCTCCGGCAGCGGGTTCTTTGGCGCGGCGGATATCGGGGAGATCACCTCGGTGAACCTCTCGCGGCCAGGACATTTTTTCGCCGTGACCCAGATGACGTTCGTTCTCCCAACAGACGTGCCGCCCGGCGATGCCGATCTGTCGATCCAGAAAACCGCATCAAATGTAGTGATCGGCAACAACCAACCGCTGCAATACGACCTTGACGTTGAGAACCTCGGTCCCGACGCCGCCCACAATGTCAAAGTAATCGACTTTCTCGATCCGGCGCTGACTTTTGACACTGCTTCAAGCGGTGGAGTATTCGATCCTACCACCAACATCGCGACCTGGAGCCCGGGAGATGTAACGGCGGCGGGCACTGCCTCTTTCACCGTGGCTGGGACGACGCCTGCTGATCGCCTCGATTTTAGCTGTAACGACAGGATTACGAATATCGCTGTCACGAACTCCTCCACGCCTGGTCTCAATCTCGCCAACAACCTTGCGATCGCGACAACCTCTTTCGACACGTCAACAGCGCCCATATCGGAAATCTGTAGGAACGGGATCGACGACAATTGCGATGGACGCTCCGACTGTGCTGATCCGAGCTGCAACTGTTTCCCGCAACTGCCGACTGTCGGCGGAGGAGTCATCTGCTCTGGCGGGCTTACTCCGGTCCCCATCCCTACGGGCACTCTCATTACTAATGGCTGCATTACTGTCAATGTTGTGAATGCGGGAACGCCGAACGCTCCACAACCGCGCTGCGATGTGCCGGTGCTTGGCGTGACCTGTCCGGTGTCAACCGCGCGTTTGTCACCCGAGTGCTGTCAGGCACCGCCTGTCGATGCAACTGACAGCGCCGTCCAAAGCATTATCGATAGTTGTGTGGCCCAAATTCCGTCGGGGTGTGGGGTTGCGGCGGGATTTCCCATTGATCCGAACTCCAAGGAGTCGGACCCGCCGGTGAGCGCGCTCGGGTATGGCTATACGGAGGCAAGTCGCACGCATACGTATACGCTCCACTACGAGAACATTGGGACAGCGGATGCCCATGACGTGAGCATCGTCGATGTGTTGTCCTCTGACCTTGATGACGCGACCTTGGCGATCAACGACGGTGGCGTCTACGACTCAGCCACACGGACTCTGGTCTGGCGTGATCCGGTGGTGCCGCCAGCGACCCCGCGCAGCGTGAGCTTTTCCGTGAACGTCAGAGCCAATGCGCCGGAGAGCACGCGCATCCGCAACCTCGGCACCATCATTTTCCCCGATGCGGTCCCGCCCTCGCGCATTGATACGAACTTTGTCGAGCACGTGGTGGTTGACCCACGCAATCCTGTAGTAGCAGCGCCCAAGGTTCTCCGGTGCACTGAGACTGGTCCGGGAACAAATCAGTGGCGGGTTCAGCTCTTAAACGAGGGTTTCAGCTTCGCCTACAACATGACCGCGACGATCGTGAACCCACCAGCATCCGTGCAAGTGACCGATGGGACGGCGAGCTTCGCCCACCCGGACGACACGAACCCTGCCGTGCGCGCCACCGTCATTCCCCTTGCCATTACAACCAGCACCGATACCGTCGCCTTCACTACACAAGCACCGGGCGACCCTTGCGAGGCGTTGACCTGGCACATCCGGTACGAGAGCTTGCAAGGTGATCTGTCCACGCGCGACGTGCAGGCGGCGCTTGATACCGACGCGGACGCCGTACCGAACGCGCGTGACAACTGCCCGCTGACGTTTAACCCGACCCAGACGAATGGGGACGGGGACGGGGGCGGGGATGCCTGTGACCAGTGTCCGGCGGATCCCACCAGAACTCTGCCGAGCCCGGAAATCTGCGGCAACAGAATTGACGAGGACTGCAACGGGCAGGATCTCGTCTGTCCTCCCACCCTCACGCCCTTCGCCTCTTTGGCGGCCAAGGCGGAGATCGAGGAGGATGAATTTGAGTTGCAGGCAACTTTTGCTCTCAGGGCGAACAGCAACGGTATCGCCCCGCGCACAGAAGCGGTGAGCTTCCGCATCGGCACCTTCACCACCACCATCCCGGCGGGCTCTTTCGTGTTCAAACCAAGGCAACCGGGCCTGTTCACCTTCGCAGGGACCATCCAGGGGGTGGCGCTGAAGGTCAAGATTCTCCGGCTCAAGACTGGCCACTTCGGGTTCGCGGCGATGGGGGAAGGGGCAACTCTCAACATCACAACAAGCCCGGTGACGGTGGACCTCACCATCGGCGACGACAGCGGCACGACGGCCGCCAAGGTTGAATTTGAGGATGAAGACGATTAGATCAGTAGGCGACCAGGGAAAGATGAATGCCCGTGCTCATCTCCCTTGTATCCCACGCGAAACCGTGATTTGTTTGGACATTTCATTTTTCAACTCACACAAGAAAGGAAAACAACCATGAGTAGCCTACGCAGAATGCTCGCTCACACCCGCAAGTGGATGACCGTAATGGGAATCGCTTGGGGAATCCTGACGACCTCCGCGTCCGCCCGGCCGTTTGAGGTGTGGCTGGTGGACCAATCAAATTCCAACCTCACTGCTGGATATGGAGGACGAATCTATATCTATGATGGAAAAGATGTGAACGGTGATGGCGCGGCCAGAATAACTCCGACGGACGTCATTGATCTTGCTGGAGCCACCGATGCCTTATGTATGACGCTACCGAATCCCGCGCATCCAGTCCGTCCCCACATGCTCCTGTTTAACTCGACGCATACGCACGCGATTCTCTCGTTCGTCGCTAGCGGTCACGTAGTGATCTTCGATGCGGTTACCCGTGCTCCACTTTCGTGTATTCGCACCTCGCTTGGGACTAACGGGCTCCGTCAGGCCCATGCCGCATTCCCGGCTCCAGACGATTCCTACATCCTGGTCGCCAACCAGAACGGAAAATTGTTGGAGCGCATCGACACCAACTATGACGCCAACACCTTCACGCTCAATCCCGCGGCGACCATCAACCTGGCGACATGCACCACACCAAATGGCATTGCGTGTGAATTAGCCGGAGTGCGACCGAACAACGTGCCCATCTGTCCGATTATTGATTCGTCCAGCAATTTTGGGTTCGTGACTCTGGGCGGGGGTGGCCTGTTCGTGGTGAACCCGACAACCACACCAATGGTGATCCTGGCTGAATATACCCAGGCCACTGTTCATGGGAACGGCTGCGGTGGCCTGGAAGCCAATGGGCGCATGTATCTCAACTCCGGAGCTGGCGCTTCCGCGACCAATCCCTCCGAATTCGATGTCTACGCCTTTCCGCTCTCTGGCTACGCGGCGACGAACCCGCCCAACACGCCAGCTCCTCGGATTGTCTTCTCCGATGACACAACTCCGCCAGCCCATGAACGCGACTCACACGGGTCGGTAGCAACCAAGCATGATCGCTACCTCTGGGTCTTTGATCGTGCCACCAATGTCGCGGAGGTCTTTCACACCTCCACCCATGCGCATGTCAACACGGTGGCATTGGCCGGGACGTCAAGCACGGACCCAACGCCAGATTTGTCCGACATTTCGCCCTCAGGCCATCGGATTTTTGTGTCTCTGCGCGGCCCCAATCCCCTGAGTGGTAGCCCGCATGTGGCAACCGGCGGAACGCCAGGACTCGGCATCATTCGCGTCAACCAAGGAGGCAAAAATGGCTCCTTAAAAAGGGTCGTGTCGATTAGCAATAAAGACGCAACCGGCAAGGAACTGGCCGACGCCCACGGCATTCGCGTGCGCCTCAAGGGAAAGGAAAGGGACAAAGAGGATTAAAAATCTCACGAGCGCACTTTGCCACGGCTTTTGGATCAGTTTGACCAGGTGAGGCCTTGGTAGAATCAGCGTTCAGCTCTCAACATAATGACCCTGCTCTGCTCCACCGTTTCGGAACACGTGGCGATTTGGTATGAGGAGTCCGCTTTCAGACGAGCGTGCACGACAACAGCGGCGCTCATCTGATACGCGGAAACGAAGGGGAGGACACACATAATGCGGTTTGATGGAAAAGTTGGATTGGTGACAGGAGCAGGGTCAGGGATTGGCCGCGCGACCGCGATTGGCTTCGCCCAGCGGGGCGGTGCCATCGTCGTTACCGACATGAACGGCGAGAACGCGAACAAAGTCGCTGCCGAAATTACCGCGGCTGGTGGCAAAGCACTGGCGCTCATCGCCGACGTGACCAAAGCGGCGGACCTCGACATGATGATCGCGCGGACGACCAGCACGTTCGGTCGCCTCGACTTTCTGCATAACAATGCGTTCGGGATGCCCGCCACCCAAGTCGCTGGCCGCATGGCGGATGTGGACGACGACGTGTGGAACCATACGATCGATGTCGGGCTGACCGCTGTCTTCCGAGCGATGAAACGCGCACTCCCAGTGATGCGGGCGCAGGGAAGTGGTGCCATCGTCAATACAGCGTCGATTTCTGGACTCTACGCCGATTACGGTATCGCCGCCTACAATGCCGCGAAAGCCGGAGTCATCAATCTCACGCGTGTCGTGGCCATCGAGTATGCCCGCTCTGGCATTCGTGCAAACTGCGTGTGTCCTGGAGCAATTCACACGCCACTGCTCGCTCCAGCGCTGGAGATGCCGGGGTTCGCCGAGAAGTTCAATGAAGCGATCCCGATGGGACGGCT
>JANMSE010000577.1:0-2751 GCA_031389045.1 Deltaproteobacteria bacterium
TAATTGGCTGCACGAAAAAACCGGCATTCAGATCGCTTCCAAGGTCCGCTCTTCTCAGGGCTTGCTCGTCCATGTCTTTGGCAAAGTCGCCGCCGCTCTGCTTTTGTTGCGGCCCAACTTTTAACCCCTAATTCGCATTGCAAAGGAAAAAAGGTCTCGCGGGCAGAGTTTCTCTCCCAATACGAGGAGCTACTGCACCGCTCACTTCACATGCAAGCGACGGATCGCTACCTTCTCGCCGAAGCGACCCGTGAAGAAATCGGGTATCTCACGCCGGGGGAATTTTGTTGGGTACTGAAATACTACCCAGAGTCGCGGACGGTGAGTTGGGTCTCTGATGACTACAGTCTCTACACCAACCCAGTCAGTGATTTCAATCTGGACCGCAAAGCCTTACGACGGTTGCGGTAAAGGATACGCCGTGGGATGGACCTGGGTTGGGGTCCTTACCGGTCATGTGGGGCAGCAGCCAGACCTTTGGTTCAGTTTGTAACGCATGCAAGGGGGTGGTGTGTTGGTCTCCCCTTCCCTCTCTGCCCCTCAGTGAACATGCCAGTGACAAATTCTGTTATTTGCCATTTTTTCACGCCTTTTCACGTCCTTCTCTCGGGGCCGAATCTCGCACGTCGAGACCAAGAGCTTGCAACTGTGTGATCGTGGCAACCGGCTCAATCTGGGTTCAATAGGAACCGCGTTTTCTCCATCTTAACTTGCGATGAGAGTCGTCAGAGGCCGATGGCGCGCTTTCTGCCGCGAGGTTCTTCTGGTATCTGACGCTGAAGGAGGCACCCAAGAATGGCAAGCAAGGACTATTTCCTCAAGATTGAAGGGATTGATGGTGAGAGTAGTGACGCCAAACACAAGAATGAAATTGACGTCGAATCGTTCGAATGGGGGGAGAGCCACACGATTGTGTATGGGAGCCACAGTGAGGGGAGCAAACCCAAGGTGCAGATGCAAGACGTGCGCTTCACCATGTTCGTTAGCAAAGCCTCGACCAAACTGATGACCGCCTGTACCACCGGGCAGTCCTTTCTGAAAGCGACGTTTACGCTGCGTAAAGCTGGGTCGGATCAACAGGAGTATATGAAGTTTACCTTTTTTGATGTCCGTATCGCCTCCTATTCTATTGGTGGGCCAGCCACTGAGAGCAGTAAGCAGGAAAAAGTCGGCCATGAGAAGCGCGAAAATCCTCTCCCCCTTGAACAGATCGCGATGAATTTCGCCGAGATTGAGGTTGAGTATCGGGAACAGAAGTCGATTGGTGACTTGGGAGGCAAGAACAAATTCAAATACAACCTGAAACAAGCGCGGATAAGCTAAGGCACCGTCAGGAAATAACTTACCGAGCATAGAACACTGCTGGACAAGCCAGCAGTGGCACCCACTAGCCAAATCGGCAAGTTATTTCTTGACAAGTCCTAACCGTGTTCAGTGTCAAACAGCCCTCGGCGAGGGACAACTTGCTCCGCCGAGGCTTTTTTGTGTATGGTCAGGGGGATTCCCACTCCGGGTGATGTCCCGCGACGCACACGGTGAAGAACGGCACTCCGTCTATGGCACGAGCAGAGGAACTCAGCATTACCCCATCGCTTTTGGATCGCCTCCTGGATGATACCCCGAATGTCTCACAGGAGCCGCCTGGGAATCGTTTTCAGAATGTTTCTCAGTTGCGGGGCTCCGTGGCTCGCGATCTCGAAGCGCTGCTCAACACCCGTCAGGAGACACTCGAAGAGTTACCGGCGGAGTTCACGGAATTGAACCAGGCGCTATTGGCCTACGGACTGCCTGATTTTACGACACTGAACCTCCTGAGCCAAAACGACCGTAATCGTATTCGTCGGGCGCTCGAACGCACTATTTCCACCTTCGAGCCGCGGCTTAAGAACGTCCGGGTCGTGATCGAGAATCCCCGCGACCGGACCTTGCGGTTTCGCGTGGAGGCGGTCTTACAGGTGAAACCTGCTTCCGAGCCCGTCGCCTTCGATGCCGTGCTCCGTTTGAATACGCAAGAATATGTCGTGCAAGGACGGGCCTAATGGCGGATGATCCACTGCTTCCGTATTACGAACGCGAACTCACGTACCTCCGTCACCTGGGCGCGGAGTTCGCATCCAAATATCCCAAAGTCGCCGGTCGCCTCTTGCTAGAGGCGGATAAATCCGAGGACCCGCACGTCGAGCGCCTGATTCAGGCTTTCGCGTTCTTGGCTGCTCGCATTCACCATAAATTAGACGACGAATTTCCAGAGATCACCGACGCGCTCCTTGGCGTGCTCTATCCGCATTTCATCGCGCCGATTCCTTCGATGTCGATTGCCCAGTTTGTCCTTGATCCCGACCAGGGGAAGCTCACGAGCGGGCACCACATTCCACGGGGATCAATGTTGTATTCACAATCGGTGAATGGCTCACCCTGTCGATTTCGCACCAGCTATCCCGTGACGTTGTGGCCACTCGAAGTGGCGTCGGCGCGGTTTGATGCCCCGGACCGCGTCAGTCCGGCTCCCCAAGCCGCCGCCGCCGTCATCCGTCTCGAATTGCGCTGTCTCGGAGGGACATCATTCACGGACCTCGCGCTCAATTCCCTACGGTTTTTTCTCCACGGCGAAAGTCCGCTCGTCCACGCCTTGTATGAGCTACTGTTGAACAACACTTGTCAGGTGCAATTTCGTCCCTTGGAGGAGCAGAAAGGGGCCAAACCGATTGTGCTGCCGGCCCGGTGTCTGACGCCCGTTGGGTTTGGGCCTGA
>JANMSE010000584.1:0-5813 GCA_031389045.1 Deltaproteobacteria bacterium
GGTTTGCGGTGTCGGTATCGTTGATGAAAAATGTACCGCTCGGAACGAACGGTGAGCCGTTGCCGAAACTGGCCACGATGCCGCCCATCGCGCTTAACATCCGGCACATCGGCATCCACGTCGGTACGCCAGCAGGCAGCAGATGACGGCGCGCACCGCAGACCAGGATATTGCCATTGCCCAGACCGGCGATGGCACGATGAAATTCACCGCTGCCCGGATTGGTGGACACCTCGGCTTCAAATTCAACGTTGTAGAAAACATTGGGAATCGTCGTTACCGCAGTGAATAGCGGCATACCCACGCCACCGCCAGCATCACCAACGACCAGCGCCCGCCCGGCCCCATCAAAAGCAACGCCCGCCAGCGCCGGGTCCGGCGGCGAAAAAAATGCCGCCGGGAAAAGATTGCCGCGCAGTGGAGCGCCATTGCCATCGAACACCACGATCAGCGGATGATTCTCACTCGCAGCATCCTCCACGCGATGCTGAGCCAATGCAGCCAATGTGCCATCAACGCGGCGCATGAGTTGCAAACCGCGTTCGATGTTCGGCTCTTCGGGAATGCTCGACTGCTCGTAACGAACAAACCCCTGGCTGCCGAAGCCAAGGTTCGGCTCTCCCTCTGCGTACGCCTGCGGCAAGCTCAGCAAACATCCCAAGCCAAATGCCCAAGCAGCGCCACCATGCGGTCGGATTGCAAAGATCATGATCGATACCTGTTTGGATTGGATCACACACGCATACGTCACCCGCGCTGTCCGGCTGACATTGATGCAGCGTGCAAAGGCCGTGCGAAACAAGTCAGCTCACACCGTGCAATGACGTATGTCCAAGGCATACAAGTTCTGGTCAGCCCGAACTACCTATGCCGCTGGTGATGGACTCCGCTACGCTCTGGCCATGGACAGCATCGAACAATTTCGCCGCGCCCGCGAACAATTCCATAAACTGCTGGATCTACAGGCAGAGGATCGCGTGGGGGCGCTGGCGCAACTGCGCCATGATGATCCAGACATCGGCGCGCAGGTCACGCAACTGTTCGCGCATTTCGACGAGTCGGACTTGAACGCGGCCCTGCTCGGCAGTGCGCAAGCTCGGCAGATCGGTCCCTTCGAGATCATCGCACTGCTGGGCCGCGGCGGCATGGGCGAAGTGTTCGAGGCACGCCGTATGGACGTGGATTTCGATCAACGCGTTGCGTTGAAAGTGGTGCAGGCGCCATTGCTGAACGCGCAATCCAGCCAGCGTTTTCAGCGCGAGCGTGCGATCCTGGCACGCTTGTCGCATCCCAACATTGCGCATCTGATCGAAGGCGGCATCGACCCGGGCACCGGCTGCTCGTGGTTTGCAATGGAGCTGGTCAAGGGCGCGGCCATTACGCGTTGGTGCGATGCGCGCAAACTTGGTATCGCGCAGGTCATCGACTTGTCCGCCACGCCATTCTTTCTGCGTGGCTCCGGCTATGCGGAAGGTACCCTGTTTCCGTGGACCATGAGTGACTTCTCGCTGATGGACGCTATTGAGTGTGGTATTGTCAAATTGCCGCGCGTCCCCGTGGCGGACAACATCCCTGGCGGTGAGATGCCGATGTTCCGCAACCTGTGGGAACACATCCGGGCGAAGATGCCGAAGAAAGGGCGAGGCAAAGCCAACGCGCTCGATCCTCTGAGCCTCCCTCCGCAGCTCCAGACCGCGCTCGAAGCCCTCTACGGGCACTACGAAAAGACCTATCGTCTTTGGGAGGAGGCGGGGATTCAGGTACCCCCATGCTTCATCGTGGTCTGTAACAATACCTCCACGTCGAAACTGGTATACGACTACATTTCCGGTTTTCACCGACAGAACGACGATGGCTCGACGACACTAGAAAACGGACGCCTCGCGCTGTTTCGGAATTTCGACGAGCACGGCAACCCGTTGCCCAGACCCAATACCCTCCTCATTGATAGCGAGCAGCTTGAATCTGGCGAAGGGTTGGATGACAATTTCCGCGCGATGGCCTCCGATGAAATCGAACGCTTTCGCCGGGAGATTCTTGAACGCGGTGGTCAGCTTGCCGACGAACTGCGACAGGGCAAAGAACTCGACGATGTGACACTGCTGCGCGAAGTGATGAACACGGTCGGCAAGCACGGCCAATTGGGCGGCTCGATTCGGTGCGTGGTGTCGGTGTCGATGCTCACCGAGGGGTGGGATGCCAATACCGTCACTCACGTGTTGGGGGTCCGCGCCTTTGGCACCCAACTGCTATGCGAGCAGGTCATTGGCCGAGCGCTACGTCGTCAGTCCTACGACCTCAACGAAGAAGGTCTCTTCAATGTCGAATATGCCGATGTCCTCGGCATCCCCTTTGACTTCACCGCCAAGCCGGTGGTCGCGCCGCCGCAGCCGCCGCGTGAGACTATTCAAGTCACAGCCGTCCGGCCTGAGCGTGATGCGCTCGAAATCCGTTTCCCACGGGTTGAAGGCTACCGCGTCGAATTACCCGAGGAACGGCTGAGTGCCGAGTTCAACGCTGATTCCATACTGGAGCTCACCCCAGACCTTGTTGGCGCGACCGAGACCCAAAACTCAGGGATCATCGGCGAAAAGGCCGACCTCAACCTTGTGCATACCGGAGACGTGCGGCCCTCGCAGGTAGTGTATGAGCTAACTTCCTACCTCGTGCTGAACAAATGGCGTGACGCGGGTGAAGAGCCCAAGCTCTACCTGTTTGGGCAACTCAAGCGCATCGCGAAGCAATGGCTTGAGGACTATTTGATCTGCACAGGCGGAACGTATCCGGCGCAACTCAAATACCAAATGCTCGCCGACATGGCCTGCAACAGAATTATCGCTGGTATCAACCGTAAGTTCGTCGGCCAGCGGCCCATCAAAGCCGTGCTTGATCCGTACAACCCGATCGGCTCCACGATCCACGTCAATTTCACCACATCGAAAAGGAGTCGCTGGCAAACGGACGCACGTCGCTGTCACATCAATTGGGTGATTCTTGATAGCGATTGGGAGGCGGAGTTCTGCCGTGTAGTGGAGTCGCATCCACGCGTCCGCGCCTACGTGAAGAATCACAACCTGGGGTTCGAGGTGCCGTACCGCTATGGTTCGGAGATGCGCACGTATCTGCCCGACTTTATCGTGCTGGTGGATGACGGCCACGGCGAAGATAACCTCCTACACCTGGTTGTCGAGATCAAAGGCTACCGGCGCGAGGATGCTAAAGAGAAGAAGGCGACGATGGAGACCTACTGGGTGCCCGGCGTCAACGACCTCGGCCACTATGGTCGCAGGGCCTTTGCCGAGTTTACCGAGGTCTATCAGATTGAAGCTGATTTCGCGGCCAAAGTCGCCAACCAATTCAACAGAATGCTCCAGTCCGTTACGGTTCCGGCAGCGTCCGTGGGAAATTAGCTATGGCGAAGCAGTTTTATGAAACCTATCGCGGCAACAAAAGAGTCGCGGCAATGCTGCGACAATTGCCCTGGACGCACCACGAACTTGATGGGCAGATCAAAGCGGTTCTTTTCGAGCGTGTCGTTCCGCATCCCGTAAAACTCTCAACCATGTTGAGAGAAGTTCATCCTCAAAAATTTTCACTCGAAAACATCCGCGTCCGTCAACGTTGATCTTCGGATAAAAGACACCATGGCCAAGAAGCAAAACACCAAGACCGTCGCGACTTTCAAGCACGACGAAGCGACACGCAAGAACATTCCCACCGCTGAATATCAGTCGGTCATGCAGAAAGACGAGCAAAGCCCAATTCGCGTGGCATACGAACGGCGCAATCGCGATCTCGATCCGCAGCTCGTCTGGCGCGGCAAGGACGAGCAGGACTGGAGCGATCTCGTCGTCCACGCCCCACCGCTGTACATTCAAGAAAAGGTCCAGCCCAAGGTGTTGATCGACGACCTGCTGCGCGAGACGCAGGAGCGCACGCGAGACACCGAGTTACAGCCTGACCTGTTCGCGGATTTCAACGGTATTCCCAAAGGGGTGGACAAGACTGAGTTCTACCAGCACGACCAGAACTGGTCGAACCGCATGATTCTCGGCGATTCACTACAGGTGATGGCCAGTTTTGCCGAACGCGAGGGCCTGCGCGGCAAGGTGCAGTGCATCTACCTCGACCCGCCTTACGGCATTAAGTTCAACAGCAACTTCCAGTGGAGCACCACCAGCCGCGACGTGAAGGACGGCAATACCTCCCACATCACCCGCGAGCCGGAGCAGGTCAAAGCCTTTCGCGACACTTGGCGCGACGGCATCCATAGCTACCTCACTTACCTGCGCGACCGGCTCACCGTGGCGCGGGATTTACTGACAGATTCGGGTTCGATTTTTGTTCAGATCGGCGATGAAAATGTGCACCGCGTGCGAGCGGTGATGGATGAGGTGTTTGGGGAGGATAATTTCTGCTCAATCATCCAAGTGCAGAAAACTGGAAGCCAAGCTGCAAACCTACTGGCGAACACTGTCGATTTCCTACTTTGGTTCGCGAAATCGAAGTCCACGGTCAAATACCGGCAAATCTATAACGAAAGAGTCGCCGGTCATGTGTCCTCGGACCGATATGACCAAATAGAGCTGTCCGATGGAACTGAACGCCGATTAAAACGCGAAGAACTTGAGCGACAAGTTGCTCTTCCCGACGGACGCGTCTTCCAACATACAAGCCTCATTAGTTCCGGGCTCGCTTCAATCGAACAGGTCTTCAGATTCGAGGACAGAGATTTTCGACCTGGTCTGTCGAGTCATTGGAAGACGACGCTTGTTGGCCTTGAGAAGCTGGCCAAGGCTGGTCGTGTCGCTGCGGGCCCATCAACAGTTCGCTACAAGCGATTCATCGACGACTTTTCCGTGCTTCCAATCACTGACCGATGGGAGTCTTTGCAGATGGGCACTGGGTTGCTCTATGTCGTCCAAACTGCCCCTTCGGTTGTCGAACGTTGCCTCCTCATGGCCACCGACCCCGGCGACCTTGTATTCGACCCGACTTGTGGGTCCGGCACAACCGCGTATGTCGCTGAACAATGGGGGCGACGCTGGATCACCATCGACACTTCGCGCGTGGCGTTGGCATTGGCCCGCGCCCGCATCATGGGTGCGCGCTATCAGTATTACCTGCTCGCTGATTCACGCGATGGCCAAATCAAAGAAGCCGAAGTCACCCGTACCGTGCCCTCCATGCAGCCGACACGCGGCAACATCCGCCACGGCTTTGTGTACGAGCGCGTGCCGCACATCACACTCAAGTCCATTGCCAACAACGCCGAGATCGATGTCATTTGGGACAAGTGGCAGGTGAAGCTGGAGCCGTTGTGCGAGAAGCTCAATGCCGCGCTCAAGAAGCAATGGCAAGAATGGGAGATTCCACGCGAGGTCGATGCCAAGTGGTCAGATGCGGCAAAGAAGCTACATGCTGACTGGTGGCAGGCGCGCATCGCACGGCAGAAAGAGATTGACGCCTCTATCGCTGCCAAGGCCGAATTTGAATACCTCTATGACAAACCCTACACGGACAATAAGAAGGTCCGCGTGGCTGGTCCGTTCACAGTCGAAAGCCTCTCACCACACCGCGTGCTCGGCGTGGATGAGAACGACGAATTGATCGACCCACACAGAAGTGCGAATGGGGAATTGGGAAGGGGGAAAGGGGAAGGAAGCCAAATCGATTTCGCCCAGATGATTCTAGAGAATCTTAAGACCGCTGGTGTCCAGCAAGCGCACAAGGAAGACAAGATCACTTTCACCTCGCTGATGCCTTGGCCTGGCGATTTGGTCTGCGCCGAAGGACGCTACCTTGAGAATAGT
>JANMSE010000604.1:0-6984 GCA_031389045.1 Deltaproteobacteria bacterium
GTGCGCAGTGGCTACTCAAAACCTATATCGACCCACGCGTGCTCAACATGGGCGATGACCCGGTCGGACGCTATGTGGATTCCGTCGTGATTCATGGCACGCCGGAGCGGGTGTACGACCAACTGCTGCGCTTGCGCGAAGAGATTGGCCTTGAATACATGATCGGCGCGCCCCTGAGTCACGAAACATTTCTGTCGTTCACGGAAAAAGTGTTACCCAAACTCTTGTAAATTCTGTTCTTATAAAAGGAGGTTCAGTCATGGGTCTACCGAATGGCGTTCATCATCTGGCGATTTGCACTAAAGACATCAAGCAGCAGATCGAGTTCTTCACACAAGTGTGCGGGCTGGAACTGGTCGCGCTGTACTGGATGCACGGCGTGAAAAATACCTTTCACGGCTTTCTCAAGCTCAATGACAACTCGTCGATCGCACTGGTCCAGTCCGCTGAAATTGGCGAGATTCAACCCATCACCGGCGTATCACATCCTGCGTGGACAGCGGCACCAGTCGCGGCTGGGGTCATGCAGCACCTTGCGCTCAATGTGGACACCGAAGCCGATCTGCTCACCATGCGTGATCGCGTGCGGGAACACGGCCACTGGGTCATGGGGCCGCTGGATCACGGGTTCTGCAAGTCGATCTATTTCGCTGGGCCGGAAGGGATGATGCTAGAATTCTCGACCTCGGAAGGGCAGTCCATTGACGCTGAAGCCTGGATTGATCCCGCAGTGCTCAAACTCGCGGGCATTAGCGCGGACGACGTCAAGCGCTACAAAGCCCCGGCTCCGTATGAGTCGAAGGGCGGCAAAGTCCCACAAGTCGATTACGAAAAGAGCAAACTGAAGATTAATTTTCCGCCAGAGAATCGCGGCGTCATCAAAATGAGCGATGAGGAAGTCACGCGACGATTGAGCGAAACCACGCCGCCGGTGCAGGTGAGTCGGTAAAAATTTTTCTCTCCCAAAAATTCCCTCTCCCGGCTGGGAGAGGGTTAGGGTGAGGGGGATCGAATGTGCTTACCGATTTTGATCGTCAAAATTCACTACCTGTTATAAATCATCACATCTCTTCTTCAGACGAAAACGAGGGAGAAGAAATATCCCCATGGACTCGTGCTATTTCTGCAAGGGCAAGGTCGAACGAAAAATGATCCGTCACGTTCACCAGCGGAAGGAGAGTATCTTTCTTTTCAAGAATGTTCCGGCTGAAGTCTGTACTCAGTGTGGAGAAACATACTTTGGCCCGGATGCGCTCGAACAGATGGACAAAATCGTGGCGAACCAGCCGGAACCAGAAGAAACAACGCAAGTCCCCGTGTATTCGCTTTGAACAGCAATGGAGCCCGGATGGAACGGAGTGGAATCCGGGAGTCCCGATCACCCACGGCCTCCCGGGATTGCGCTTCGCTCCATCCAGGCTATTTGCTTCAGCCTTCAGCCTTGTCCCCCTTCATTTTTACCTTTTGATTTTTGCCTTTTGCCTTTTGCTTTGCCGCTTATCCTTGCTCGGCTCCAGAACTCGCACA
Source organism: Deltaproteobacteria bacterium (assembly GCA_031389045.1). Lineage (GTDB taxonomy): Bacteria > Desulfobacterota > Binatia > Bin18 > Bin18 > JABFSC01. The sequence continues at coordinate 1,528 of JANMSE010000604.1, forward strand.
GCGGAAGCCGAAGAAGTCGGCGCGATAGCCGGGGACGGAGCCGTTCCGAAAGGCAGCGCGCACGCCCCGCGCGTCCCAGTGCCAATCGCCGCCCCGAATGGCACGATGGGCACCAGCTTCAGTCGGGCCAAGAGGATCAACTACACTGGCGGTTGCGTAAGGCCGACGACCGTCGTGGCACCACTCCGCCACATTTCCCAGCATGTCGTACAATCCCCACGCATTCGACTGTTTTTGCTTGACTGCGTGTGTCTGTCCCTTGCTGTTTTTGTCATACCACGCAATCGCATCAAGTTTCTCTGCATAACGTGGCGTCTCCGTTCCTGCTCGACAGGCATACTCCCACTCCGCCTCGGTCGACAACCGCGAATCCAAGCCGGAGAAATACTTATTAAGATTGACCATGAACTCCTGACAATCTTCCCAACTCACTCCTTCTACTGGATGATCCTCACCCTTGAAGCGACTCGGATTTGCCCGCATCACCGCTTGCCATAACGCCTGCGAACACGGGGTATCGAACAGCCAGAAACCACGCGTGAACTGTACCTGGTGTCGCGGCCTTTCATCATCCAATGATTCTCGATCATCCGCTGGTGAACCCATCCAAAACCGTCCCGGTGGAATCCAGCGGAGGCGCTGCTCGACCTTTTCCACACACAATGTCAGCCACGGGCCGAATGGGTCTTGTCCCCACGCCGACGCCCATGTCGGCGGGCAGCCGGTGGTGAGAGGATGAGAGGAAATGACGGGCATAGTGGTCAACATCCTTACACAGCGCCGCCCTAGATTACGCTTCGCTTCAGCCAGGCGACTCGCTTGCAGGCAGAAAAGGTGCGCCGAGCGCACCCTACGGGACTGACTCAGGCCGTGGCCTCCACAGCCTCCAGGCGATTGATGTAGGCGTCAATGTCCTCCTGGAGCTTACGGATTTCGTCGACCGGCCCTTCAGCCAGAATGGCGAAATTTTTCGGATTCTTGGGAAAGATATCGATCCGTAAGCTGTCGAGGGCACGACACAGTCCTTGAATCTGTTCGATAGCCTGTTGCAGTTGGGCGTCGGTGGTAATCATAGCCGTATCCTCACTATGCCCTTTTTGCGTCCCGGTGCTAACCGGACTTGCTGAAAAAACCCCACGTAGCGACGGTATTCCTCGGATTCAGCGCGCGCAACCAAAAGGTCAAAGCCAAAGCGGCGATTCACCCGCCGCTTGGACAGGAGATTGTATTCAGTGGGTTGGAAGTCGAGCGAAAAATCAGTGACAGCCTTTTGATTTTTGCTTTTTGCCTTTTGATTTGCCGCTTATCCTGCCTGACTGGAACTCGCACAGCGGAAGCCACGGGTCTCGTCGCGAAAGCCAGGGGAGTACTCGAGGCGATCGGCAGCACGCACATCCTGCGCGACCCAGAGCCAATAGCCGCCCCGAACAGCGCGACCGGCACCAGCCTCAGTTGGACCGAGCGGATCAACCACCACCTCTGCTGTGTAGTCACGCAAACCATCGTGGCACCATTCATCCACATTGCCGAGCATATCGTACAAGCCCCAAGCGTTCGGACGTTTGAGTTTCACCTCATGCGTCTGGTGGTTACTGTTCTCCCTGTACCACGCAATGGCATCAAGGTAATCTTCATACCGTGGGGTATCCGTCCCCGCCCGGCACGCATACTCCCATTCCGCTTCCGTCGGCAATGCCAACGTAACACCCGGCAGCCGTGCATTCAGCGTGGCAATAAATTCTTGACAATCTTCCCAACTGACTTGCTCCACTGGGCGTTCTTTTCCCGCTTCACCCTTGAAGTAGCTGGGATTCTGGCCCATTACGGCTTGCCATAGGGCTTGCGTGCACGGCGCATCAAACAGCCAGAATCCATGCGTGAGCTGCACCTCGTGTCGTGGGCCTTCATTTCTATCCCGCCCCTCTTCATCCTCTGGCGAACCCATCCAAAACCGTCCTGGCGGAATCCAGCGCATGCGTTGGCGAACCTTGTCCACCGCGAATTCGGCCCACAGCCCATACGCATCCCGACCAATCTCACTCGCCCATTGCGGAAGAGTGACCCGCCCAAAGCGCAGACGATCACGGTCGGTGTTGATGAGGAAAGCGGCATCTTGCGGCATCACAGTGGAACCGCGCGCCCACGGGTTGAGGTCGAGCTCGCGCTTTTTCTCCACGCCAGGTTCGCCAACAGCCATTGTCACTCTACCATTGGCCGTGTGGACGATCCCCAGCGGCGATCCACGAACTCCAGAGTCGGGGTCAGCACGTGACGACACCTTGATTGTTCTCACCAGCAGTTGATCGGACATCTGCCATAATGCGACTTGGCGAACCGGCTGACCCGGTGGCGGTGGCAGGATGCCAGGATCATACCAGCCTGGCACTTGGACCTCGGCGCTCCGTGGTCGTATCACCTCATAAAAACGATGCAGTGCCTGTGTTACCCGTGGATCAGAACCCGCCACAGTGTCGTACCGTTCCGTCACGCGAGATATCCACGCTTTGGTGTCCACTGCCACCTGCGGCGCCTGGCTCACCGTTTCAGCAAACACTGAGAAAAACGTCACGGCATCTTCGAGATCGGTCGGCTCTATTCCTCCGCGTTGCGACTGCCCATCCAGCTCAACAATCTCCTCGAACCAAACCGCATGGTGCAACGTCGCGCGCCAGGGACGAATCACGTCGGGCACCACCTGACGCACTGACTCGGGCTGTTCCGCAAACCGTTCTTTATAGGTCTTCCGTTGCTCTGGGTCCCAACTGGCGGCAACGCTATGCTGGCTCGCCATCGCCGCATCTTGCCACACACGGGCCTCAAGTCCGGGGTCGTTGCGCCCTTCAGGGAACACACCGCGCACCGCACGCAAGAGGCCAGGTTCTACCCGCACTGCTGGAGAGAGCAGTGTCAATAATTGCCGCACGGCGTTGGTTTTCGCTTGCACAGGGCTTCCGGTACTCACGGGCGAGGTGGCACCCCACCGCACAATGGTCCATGTCCGCGCAAGGTCCGGCGGAATATCGGTTGTCTGGGCCGGAACCAATGCCACTGGCGGATTGCCTTGGGCACGGAGCTGGAGTCCCCACCGCACCCAGAAGGAGCACAGGTATTCCGCTTGGTGTGCCAGACACCCCAGATCACCAAGCACCAGCACGATAGTACCGGGTACAGGCGATACGGATTGCCCGCGTTGTTCCTCAGGCCAGCGAACCACCGGCTGGTCCTCGCCATCACCGATGCGAGTAACGGTGATCCCGTTCGGCGGATAGAGATTTTTGAGCGCGTCGATGACATACTCCTGATCCAGCCAATACGGAACCAACCGTCGCGCGCGATCCTCGACGATGGTGATGGCCGAACCCCACGATCGACGGGAGCGGTGAGGAATCTGTTGGAGGAAATGGCCTTGGCTGACCCGCTCAACGACCGCTTCCACATCGACGTCATTGGTCATTCGGCGGGTCGCGCCGATCTTGCGCAGCGCGGTCAGCACCTCGCGTTTCGTGGCCAACGGGGTAAAGCCAGGGATCGTGGTCGGCCGATTACGCCACTTGAGATCGGCGACTGTGAGAGTGGGTGGTGGTGGCGGCAATTCCACTGGAGCCACCGCAGTAAACTCTTCCACGCGCCAGAAGGGGACGGGAGCGGGTTGATAGGTGGTCGTCTCGACGGATCCGTTGGTCTCCTGGTGCTGTGCGGGGAAAGACGGCACATCCGGCAAAACCACTGGTGTGTCATCGGATTCGTAGCCAAGCAGCGCCGCCGTTGCAGTGCTCAGCGCTGGATCATCGTAGGCCAAGGCACGAAGGAGGTCGGCGCGGCTGGTAAGGGGGTGGTTCATGGGGTGGTACCTATAGGTTTCCTATACCGTGTGGTTTTCAGCCCCGGAGGGGCGCGAGAAGCTAGCCCACGGCGTAAGCCGTGGGGTAGGAGAGAAAACCGGCCTTAGCCCCGGAGGGGCGACAGAATACCGCCGCATCCGATTCTTTCGCCCCTCCGGGGCTAAGGCATCCTGGCTTCGTTTCCCAGGGCTCACGCCCTGGGCTAATGTCTTCCGCCCCTCCGGGGCTAAAGAGCGCAACGACAATAAGACGACCTCAATCGTTGTTCCAGATAGAGTTCAGTAGCGATTGCTATTCCGCTTGACTCTTCCCCTCCGGCGCATGCGCCACCATCGCCGGATGTTTGCGCAAGGTGAAGCGTGCCGCTGAGGCGAGCAGCTCTTTTTGCTTCTCCACCTTCCCTTGGGCCAGCTTGACTACCGCTCGAACAAGGTCGAGGTACTCCGCTTGCCCGGGCAACGGACGCAGTTGCTGCTCTTCGGCGAATTTGCGATCCGTGACAAGCTGCCGTGCCGCCTCTTCTAAGACCTCGTCGGTCGTGGCGCTACCGAAATGCGCACGCCCGCGTTGCCGCAAGTGCGTCATCAGAGCCTCGTCGGTGCGCGGCAACGCCAGATGCAACACCAAACAGCGGCGGATAAAGGCATCAGGCAACACCCGCTCCTCGTTAGTGGTAATGATAATCAGCGGGGCAACACCGTCCGCGGGGATACTAATGGACTGCTCGTATCCGAGCGGAGTGAACTGACCGGCGCCCAAGGCTTCCAGCAAGCCATTGGGCACATCGCTCTCGGCCTTATCAATTTCGTCGATCAACACCACCCAGCCGTTTGTTGCTCGTGCGCGATTGTCCCCGTGGTCCAGGGGGGTCGAACCGCGACTCGCGGCCTGAGCACTCGCCGTATCAAATGCCCACCACAGCGGACCAGGCTGGACAAAATTCTTCACCGCCAGCGCACTGCCAACGTCTGGGGCATCTTTGTGCAACGCACCATACAATTGCGCTTCGGCCAGCCGCATCACCGCATCAAAGCGCCACAGCAGGTCGCGCGACTCCGTGCGGGCATCGACGGCATACGAATAAAAGGCGCGTTGCAGCTCGGTCGCCACCGCTTCAGCCAATTGGGTTTTGCCGACGCCCGGCTCACCACGGACCAGCAACGGACGTTGCGCGGCCAGGGCCGCGTTCACCGCCCCGATGCTCGGCTCGTCAAACTCGTGTACCCGTTCCGGCAGCCCTGGACCGCTGGGCAAGCGGGTCGTGTGGTTTGTTGTGATGGAGAGGAAGTTCATGCCGCGTGTCCCTGTGGCGTGGGAATCACGCGCGCCTGGATATGCCGCATGTATTCGAGAACCTCAAATTCCCGCTCACGCTTGGCATTGGGCGGGGCTAACTCGACAAAGATTAATTGTGGCACGGCATGGCTGACTTCACGGAGGACTTGTGTACGAAATTCCCGTTCCTGCGGTTGCTCTGGCAATTTGAGGACACAATACACTGTGCGTTTCTTGATAGTGCTAAGTGCGGTCAACGCGCCACGCAGACGTGTGGCACAGGCTGCAATGTCACGACGCAACTCAGCCTCCTCACCTCCACTCCATCTCAAGGGCTGAG
>JANMSE010000654.1:0-5843 GCA_031389045.1 Deltaproteobacteria bacterium
CCTCGGCAAACGAGGCTCCCGGTCTGCCATAGGCGATGTTCTCACGGATGGTGATCGGAAAAATCAGCGGCGGTTGCAGCACCATCGCGATCTGGTGTCGCAGTGACACCAGCGTCAACTCCCGGACATCCATGCCATCCAGTAACACCCGCCCCTGCTGCGGATCATAAAAGCGTGGCAATAGACTAATCAGCGTCGATTTCCCCGCCCCGCTCGGTCCGACCACCGCCACAGTCTGGCCAGGCAGCACGTGCAGATTCATCCCACGTAACACCGGCTGGTCCGGGACATAGCCAAAGGAGACATTCTCGAAGACCACCTCGCCACGCACGCTCTTCTCCGGCAGGACCCGTGTGCCGTCCACTAAATCGCGTTCCACCGCGAGGATTTCCTGCACCCGACGGAACCCCGCCTTGCCGCCTTCAATCTGTCCCAACGTCTGGCTAATGGTGTTGATGGGGCCGTACAACGACGCCAGGTAGGCGGTAAACACCACGAGGTCGCCGACACTCAGGTCCCCGGCCATGGCATGGCGCGCGCCGACCCACACCACCAGCGCCGTGCCCAAGGCGATCACCGCATTGACCGCCCCGGCATAGAGCGATTGCAAATTGTAGAGCCGTAAACTCGCCAAGAGACTCTCCTGACTAGCGGCCACGAAACGCCGGTGTTCTTCTTCCTCTTTGGTGAACGCCTGAATCACCCGGATGGCCGACATCCCCTGTTGCACCAACGAATAGATCACGCTCTCCCGCTCGTGCGCCAGCGTGGCCGCGCGGTTGATGTGGGCACTCATCATCGAAATGGTCAGAAACAGCAGCGGACACACCCCTAGGGCGATGAGGGTCAGCAGCCAGTCAATCTGGAACATCACCACCGCCATCCCCATCAATAGGACCAGCGCCGTGAGGATTGAGAAAATGCCATTCATCGCCAGCGTCTGAATCGAATAGGTGTCCGCCGTCACCCGATACAGGAGGTCGCCGGTCTCCCGCCGGTTGTGGAACGCCAGCGACAAGCGTTGCAGATGATTGTAGAGCGCGGCCCGTAGGTCGTTGACCATGCTCTGACCAATACGGATGGTCGTGTAGTTATTGACGAGGGTGAGCGCGCCGAGCACCAGGTAGATAGCGACCATGCTCAGGCAGGTGGCCAGCAGCAACGTCTCGCGCGACCAGCCCGCCACCACCGACCAGTCCAGGGGTTTGGCGCCCAGGACATGGTCGATGATGACTTTCAGCGGCCAGGGTTTGAGCAGTTCCGCTCCGGCGATGAGCCCGACTTGGAGCAGCGCGAAGAGGAAGAGCCCGCGATAGGGGTGCAGCAGCGCGAGAATCTGCCGACGCAGGGAGTGCGTGGCCATACCGTTAGGATTTTCCGCTGGCCGGTTGCACGGGGGTCAGGCGGATCCGCTGGGCGGCGATTTCGATGGCGTGATACATAACACGCCCCAGCCGGAAGTTTTGTCGCAAAATCACCACCAAGTTGATGAGGCCCACGATGGTCGCCGCCGTCGCCACGGTCCCGACTCCCACCAGCACGCCCAGGCACCCAAGGATGAGATACCCCAGCAACACGATTTTCGCGGGCAGCGACAGGTGTACCCCACAATTGACCCGCAACAACCGTTTCTGCTCGCCGTGATTTTCGGTCCCGACGCGGACTTGGGCGATGGACCACAGGCCGCGCGAGATTTCCAGGTCCCAATTGCTCCACCCTTGGTCGATGGCGATCAAGTATTTGCGCGGTAGCAGGAACTCCATCAACGCATGCAGCACGTTTTCCTTCTCCAGCCCCTGTTCACTCCAATAGGCCACCCGCAAGGAGCGTCCGCGCCACGAAATCTCCGGCTCCTGTCCGGCTTCGTCGAACTGAATCGGTTCGACGTCGGTCAGCCCGCGGATACGCCAGCGATACCGCTCAATGCCCCGATAGAACGGGCCGAGATAGGCGAGCGCGGCCACGAGCAGCCGCGAGCGCATATTGCCGAAGCGTTGGTCGATACGTGCCCGCACCGCGCTCGCCACGCACCAGCCGACGGAGATGAGCAAGGGAATCACCCCCAGCCACATGGTCCCGCCAAGGATGAAGGCGGAGATGAACAGCGCGATCGCCACCAGGTTCCACTCCAGCGTCATCGGCAGAAAGGCGAGCAGTGACGAGGGTGGCTCATACATCGTCTGGAACAACCCCCGGCCAAAGGTGCCGGAATAGATCACTGGGCGGCGCGAGAGAAAGAATGACGAGAGGTCGCCGTAAATGCGCCCCAGCCAGCGCGATTGGCCGAGTAGGTTGAAGCGGTAGGGATGCTTGAAGTAGAGCTGTGCCTCGGCCTTGCCGTAGCCGCGCTGCTGGCTGAGGTAGGCTTTGACGGTGTTGCGGCGGAAATGCCACACCACGGCGGCGGGGCTAAAGCCGATTTGATACCCCTGGTTCTGCAAGCGCCAACAGAGGTCCACATCATCACCCGCCGCGCGGAAGACCGGGTCAAAGCCGTTGATCTCCGCCAGCGCGGTTTTCTTGAACGCCATGTTGCAGCCGGGGATATGCTCGGCCACGTCATCACTCATCAGCACATGAGTAGGGCCACCGGGCGACACCGCGACCGCCGACGGCACCAGCGTATCTTCCGGTGGGGGGAAGTTCGGCCCACCCACGGCGGCGCGGCCAGAACGTGTAAAGGTCGTTATCAGATAGTGCAGCCAATCGGGGTCGGCCACGCAATCGGAATCAGTGAAGGCGACAATCTCCCCTTCAGCGGCGGCGATACCCACATTACGAGCGGCGCTGAGTCCTTTGTTCTCTTGGTTAATCAGGCGGAACTTGCCGAAACGCTCGCTAATCTCGCGGGTGCGGTCGGTCGAGCCGTCGTTGACGATCACCACCTCATAGTTGGGATAGTTGAGTTTTTCGAGCGACGCCAAGCAGGCGAACATGGTGCGCTCGGCGTTGTAGGCGCAGACGACCACCGACACTTTGGGATGTTCCGACAGCGCGGGTGGCAGCGGCGCGTTGTAGGACTGCTGCACGGCATGAAACGAGGGCTTCTTGTTGCGCTCGCGGTCCACCAGACCAAACGCCCAGTCATCGACCTGAAACCCACCCTCGCCCGATAGCGGCAGGGCGTACCAATCATCGGTCCACGCGAAGATCACCGTCCCCGCCAGCCCCATCTCAAACCCGGCGCGCACCTGCCAACCGAGTGTCTCGCCTTGCGCCTCCGCGCCTTCACGAATGGAGTCCATGCCGAACTCGGTTAGGATGAGCGGCTTGTCCACGGCCAGGTTGTGGAGATGCGAAAGATAGCTACGGAACGAGGCTTCGCGGTGGAGATAGACATTGAACGAGACAAAATCGAGATCATCGAAATCGAGATATTCGGTCGAGGGGAAGTTGGCGTAGCTGACCAACCGTTGGGGATCGACATTCTTGACGGTGGCGACCAGTTTCGTGAGAAAATTGCGCACGCGGTCCGGGCCATGCCAGCGGGCCATGTCCGGGGGAATCTCGTTGCCGACGAGACACGCGAGCACGGCGGGATGATCGCGACAGGCGGTGGCGCCATTGGCGATGGTGCGATGAATGTCGCGGATCAACTGGGGCGAGTCGAGAAACGCGACATGTTCAGCCCAGGGAATCCCCACGATCACTCGTAGGCCCGCTTCCCCGGCCATGTCCAACAGCCAGCGTGGCGGCACGGTGAAGGTGCGGAAGGTATTGGCGCCGACCTCGCGCATGAGGGCGAAGTCGCGCAGAATCATCTCCTGTTCGGGAAATGGGGCCCCATGGGAGCCAGGCTTAAACGGGCCGTAGGTCACGCCTTTGACGAAAAATTTCTCTTCGCCGGCGAAGAAGAACTTTCCTTTGGTGACGATCGGGGTTTGGGGATGTGTTGGTGTGACCAACTCTGGCCGCACCTCTTCTTGGCTATGCGATGAGATCACTTCAGACATATAGGTAATCAGCTTCTTGTTAGTGACCGGAACGGTCTGTCAGAAAGGTAAAAGCGCATCCTCACGGTAAGCGTTCAGCTATCAGCTTTCAGTAGTCAGCCAGACAAGAAGACACAGGAAATTTTACCCACCCTCGTACACGAGCCAGATATCCCAGGAGGCGTTTTTTGTTTTTGCTGAAAGCTGAAAGCTGATAGCTGACGGCTGAACGCTCACGTATAAAGAAAATCGGCTAGCCAAGCAAGGAGTTGCCCGCGCCTCACACTTTGCGCGCGGTCCCCTCTTGGACCGCGCGCGATTTTACTGTAGGGTAGCGCGGTGAAATTCCCACAGCGCAACGGCACATTCTAATACTCATCTCCGCTCATATCCTGAGCAGTTCGTTTTTTCACCATTATAAGACGATCAGATGATTGTAGTACGTCCCGCAAGTGGACGAACGGAGAGGCAGATGTCTACACCCTTAGAGCGTATTCGAAACATTGGTATTATCGCCCACGTTGACAGTGGCAAAACAACGGTCAGTGAACGGGTGCTCTATTACACCGGCATGTCCCATAAGCTCGGTGAGGTCCACGACGGCACCGCCGTCACCGACTGGATGCCCCAGGAACGGGAGCGCGGTATCACCATTACGGCAGCCGCGATCACCTGCCTGTGGAACAATTATCAGATCAACATCATTGATACCCCTGGCCACGTGGACTTCACCACCGAGGTGGAACGCAGTCTGCGCGTGCTGGATGGCGCGGTGGTGGTGTTCTGCGGCGTCGGTGGGGTCGAACCCCAGTCCGAGACCGTGTGGCGGCAGGCCGACAAGTATCGCGTGCCGCGCATCGTCTTCATCAACAAACTCGACCGCGTGGGCGCGGACTTCCACAATGTGGTCAAACAAATCACCAACCGGCTCGGCGCCAAACCGCTCCTCACTCAACTGCCCATCGGCAAAGAAGATCACTTTCTAGGCGTTGTCGACCTGATTCGCCAAAAAGCGTTGGTGTGGGAAGAAGACACGCTGGGCGCGCGCTTCCATGAAGAAGAGATTCCCGCCGACATGGTTGAGGAAGTGGCGCACTACCGCGAACAGCTCCTCGAATCGGTCGCGGACGCCGATGACGCGTTACTGGAAAAATATCTGGCAGGAGAGGCCCTCACGACAGACGAAATCGTCGCCGCGATTCGCAAGAAAACCAAGGACATCGCGTTATTCCCAGTCGTGTGTGGCACGGCGCTGCGCAACAAAGGCGTGCAACCGCTGCTGGATGCGATCACGGACTACCTCCCTTCTCCGGAAAAACCGATCACCGGATCAATTCCCGATGGCGAGGAGAAGACCTGGCAAGTGAGCGACCCGATTCGCGCGGCCCTCGCCTTCAAGACGATGCACGACACCTACTCCGGGCAACTCACCTTCATTCGCGTGTACAGTGGCGGCTTACGGACCGGCGACATGGCGTTTAACCCGCGGACTCGGCAGACCGAACGGGTGGGGCGTCTAGTCCGCATGCACGCCAACAAAAAAGAAGACATCGACATGGCGATCTCCGGCGATATTGTCGCGGCGGTGGGCCTCAAGAATTTCACGACCGGCGATACCATCACTGATCGTGACAAGCCGGTGGTCCTGGAACCGATTACGTTCAAGCAGCCCGTGATCTCCCTCGCCATTGAGCCGAAGACCAAGACCGATTCGGAAAAGCTTGGGTTGGCGTTGCAACGCCTCTCGTCGGAAGACCCCACCTTGGTGATCAACTCGAACGAAGAGACGGGCCAGACGCTGATCTCCGGCATGGGGGAGCTGCATCTGGAAATCATCATCGACCGTCTGGTGCGCGAGTTCAAAGTCGCGGTGAACACTGGAGCGCCGCAGGTCGCGTACCGCGAAACGAT
>JANMSE010000386.1:0-14720 GCA_031389045.1 Deltaproteobacteria bacterium
GCAAGCGGAGATTGTCCGCGCCCTCGCCCATTCGCACGATAACGTCATGGCCGTGGGTGACGACGCGCAGTCGATCTACAGCTTCCGCGGCGCGACGGTCAAGAACATCCTGGAGTTCCCGCGCTTATTCCCTAACACCACGATCATCAAACTCGAAGAGAACTACCGCAGCACGCAGCCCATTTTGGACCTCTCCAACCACATCATCCAAAACGCCAAGGAGCAGTACACCAAGAACCTCTTCACGAAACGTGAGAAAGGGGTCAAACCCACTTTGGTCGAGGCGGAGAGCGAACGGTATCAGTCCCGCTTTGTCGGCCAAAAGATCGTGGACCTGCGGGAACAAGGCGTGCCGCTAACGGAGATCGCCGTGCTCTTTCGCTCCAGTTTTCATTCGTTCGATCTCGAACTCGAGCTGGCGCGGCGCAACCTGCCCTTCATCAAACGGGGTGGATTCAAGTTCATCGAAACGACGCATATCAAGGACACACTGGCGCATCTGCGTATCATCGCCAACCCGCAGGATGCCGTGTCGTGGAACCGGGTGATTCTGCTACTCGAAGGGATTGGTCCGAAAAGCGCCGAGAAGATTCTGGCGCATACGCTGGCGGGCCCCAACCAAGCCCAACGGCTGGCGGAGTATCCCGCCAAGGGCGTGATGGGCGAGGACTTGAAGCTCCTGGCCACGCTGCTCGCGGAAGTGAACGATCCCGACCTCAAACCGGCGGAACAAATGGAAGCGGTGGTGCGCTATTATCTGCCCATCCTCAAACGCACCCATCGCGACGATTTTCCCAAGCGACAGAAGGACCTCGAACATTTCATCGTGATGACCGAGCGCTACACGAACCTGGGGCGCATGCTCGCGGACATGGCGCTGGAGCCACCCAACAACAGCGTGGGTGATGTGATCGCGGAAGATCGTGAGGATGAAGGGTTGCTCACGCTTTCGACCATTCATTCCGCCAAGGGGCTGGAGTGGCATTCGGTGTTTATTATATGGGCGACGGAAGGGCGCTTCCCGTCGTTGTACAACAAGGATGATGACGAGCTTGAGGAAGAGCGGCGGTTGATGTACGTGGCCGCCACGCGCGCGAAGGAGAACCTGTTCATCAGTTATCCGATCAACATTTTCGACAAGGCGACAGGCATGGTGCTGAGCAAGCCGTCCCGTTTTCTCGACGGTATTTCTCGCAAGTTGTTGGAGCCGGTGTTTCTCATGGAGAGTGACGACCGCCGTGACAACGCCTGGCGGTCGGATCGGTATCAGGGCAGCGGCTCGTCGCGGTCGGGTGGGAGTTGGAGTCCGCCACCACGAAGACGGTGATCTCGTCAATTTTAACAGTCTCATGCGATGATAGCCGGGAGGTTGCTTCCAGGTTCCCCCTCCCGGCTGGAACAACGGCATTCAGTTCGTGGGCTCCGAATGTTCCCTCTCCCGGCTGGGAGAGGGCTAGGGTGAGGGGGATTGAGTGACCCGTTCCTTAGTCAATGACTGCCGCGTTGCCTGGGCGGTTTGTTTGAGCCGGAGATATAACGCTTCCGGTAATGGCAAGGTCACATCTTGCGTATTCATCTCGTCCGTCTCCATTCCCTCGACAAGGATGGGCACCGAGCATACCATGAAATTCATCACGCAAAAGGCGATTCTCCTGGTAAGGGCGGAGCCGCGACTTGATGATCGAGAATGTCAGCATGGTAGGTGCCAACCACAATCAATTTCGCGGCAAGCAATTGCACCGCCGCCTCGGCACTCCCTCCGTCGCACAGTCGCGGAGCGCTTCCTCGCTCAATCACTGCCCATTCCCACTGCTTGTCGTCACGCTCGTGGTCGTGCTCAGCGGCTGCGGAAGTGCCCCCACCGCCACCCCCCAGCCCGAAAGCCCCGTCCCGCGACAGGTGCGCGTGGTGGCCGCGACCGAAGCCCGTGTGGCCCGCTCCGTCAGCGCCACGGGAACCCTCGTCGCCGAAGATGAGGTTATTCTCGGCACAAAAGTCGTTGGCCGTCTCCGCGAGATCACCGTCGATCTCGGCAGTCCCGTCCGCCGGGGGCAAGCCCTCGCGCGGATTGACCCGGATGATTACCGCCTGCGGGTCGAGCAGGCGGAGGCGGCGTTACGGCAAGCGCGCGCACGCCTGGGGCTGCCGCCTGACGGTACGAGCGACCGCATTGATCCCACGGCGACCGGGGTCGTGCGTCAAGCCACGGCCCTGCTCGACGAGGCCCGGCTCACGCACGATCGCATGGTCCAACTGTGGGAGCGCCAGTTGATCGCGCGCGCCGCGGTCGATGCGGCACGCGCCAATCTCACCGTGGCCGAGGGGCGCTCCCAGGATGCCATCGAAGAGGTCCATAATCGCCAGGCCGTGCTCGCGCAGCGGCGCGCCGAACTGGCGATCGCGCGCCAGCAGCTCGCTGATGCCGTGATTGTGTCGCCTCTCGACGGCGCCGTGACCCAACGGCAAGCGTCCGTTGGCGAGTATTTAGCGGCGGGAGCGCCCGTCGTAACCCTCGTCCGTGTGCACCCGCTGCGGTTGCAACTGCTCGTGCCCGAACGCGAGGCGGCGGCCATGCGCATCGGCCAGACCGTGCGGCTGACCGTGGAGGGGGACGCCAACACTTACAGCGGCCGCGTCGCGCGCCTCTCGCCGACCATCGCCAAGGACAATCGCACGTTGCTGGTCGAGGCCGAAGTACCGAACGAGCACGGAGTGCTGCGGCCCGGCTCCTTCGCCAAGGCCGACATCGTCGTCGAGGCCGACCAAAAGATCGTCACCGTGCCCGCCGGTGCCATTGTCACCTTCGCCGGGATCGAGAAGGTCCTCATGGTGGCGGACGGCACAATCATCGAGACCCGCGTCCGCACGGGCCGTCACGTGGACAATCAGGTGGAGATCACGGAAGGCGTCACCGTGGGCGCTGTGGTCGTCGTGGACCCCGGCACCCTCGTCAGCGGGCAGCCGGTGACGGTCGTCAACTGATGCGGCGGCTCGCGGACATGGCCATCCGGCGTCCGATCTTGGCCTCAATGGGCATGCTGGCCCTGGTGGTCATCGGCGCGGCGAGTTACGTCCGCCTGGGGGTGGACCGCTTTCCGTCGGTGGACCTGCCCAGCGTTTCGATTCGCACCACGCTGCCCGGTGCCTCCCCTGAAGAAATCGAGACCGTGGTCTCGCAACCGATCGAAGAGGCCGTCAATACCGTGGAAGGGATCGACGAGCTGCGCTCGGTGTCCGGCCAGGGCAGCTCCGTCGTCGTTGTCACCTTTCATCTGGAGCGCGACATCGACCTCGCCGCGCAGGATGTCCGCGACCGAGTCGCCTCGGTGCTCAACAAGTTGCCGCGGGACATCGACCCGCCGATCATCTCCAAGCTCGATAACGAGTCCACACCGGTCCTCACGGTCGCGGTGTCCGGCGCGCGCTCCCTGCGCGAACTCACGGAGATCGCCGACAAGATCGTCAAGGTGCGAATCGAGCGCGCCACCGGCGTGGGCGAGGTGCGCATGGTCGGCGGCTTGGAACGGTCGATCAACGTCTGGGTGGACACCGATCGGCTGGCCGCCTACCAACTACCGATCACCACGGTGCGCGACGCGATCCAGCGGCAAAACGCCAACATCCCCGGTGGCAACGTCACTGCTGGCGCTCGTGAAGAAGTGTTGCGCACGATGGGGCGCATCACTCACCCAGCGGCGTTTAACGACCTGGTGGTCGCGACGGTGAACGGCGCGCCGATCCACATCCGCGACATCGGTCGGGCCGAGGACGGTACGAAGGAGCAGCGCTCCGTGGCTCGGCTGAACGACGTCCCCACCGTCCAGCTCCAGGTGCTGCGCCAGTCCGGCGCCAACACCGTGGCCGTCATCGCGGCGGTGAAAGCGCACCTCGCCGAGGTCGCGGGGGAGTTGCCGGCGGACGTGACCCTCGAAGTCATCCGCGACCAGTCACGCTACATCCACGCCGCGCTGCACGAGATCACTGTGCATCTGGTGCTGGGGAGCATCCTGGCCTCGCTAGTGGTGCTGGCGTTCATGCGGAACTGGCGCTCGACCGTGATCGCCGCGGTGGCCATTCCGACCTCCGTGGTCTCGACGTTCGGCATGATGTGGGCGCTCGACTTCACGCTGAACAGCGTCACCATGCTGGCCCTCGTACTGATGGTGGGGGTGGTGATTGATGATGCCATCGTCGTCTTGGAAAACATCTTTCGCTTTGTCGAAGAGAAGCGGATGGAGCCGTTCGCGGCGGCGCGCGCGGCGACGGCGGAGATCGCGCCGGCGGTGATGGCCACGACGTTCAGTCTGGTGGTGATCTTCGTGCCGGTCGCTTTCATGTCGAGCATTTCGGGCCGGTTCCTCTACCAGTTCGGCATCACGGCGGCGGTGGCGGTCTTGGTCAGCCTGCTGGTGTCGTTCACGCTCACGCCGATGATGAGCGCCCGCCTGCTGCGCGCCGAGGATGCAGCCCCCGGTGGCGACCGGGAGGCGGCCCACTCGCGCCGGGGCTTTTATGCCTGGATCGACCGGCACTACGAGCACCTGCTCCTCTGGTCCCTCTCCCATCGGGTCACCATCATGGCGGTGGCCGTGGCGGTGATGCTGTCGGCGATTCCGCTCTATAATCTCGTGCGGCAGGAGTACATCCCCAGCGATGTGGACGAGGCCGAATTCGATGTGAACGTGACCACCCCCCAGGGTACGAGTCTCGCGGCAATGGACGAGATCCTGCGTGCCGTGGAGGGGGAGATGCGCGCCATTGCGTCGGTGCGCCTGGTGTTCTGTGATGTTGGGGGCAACTTCGTGAGCAGCGTGAACCAGGGTTCCTGCTACGTTCGCATCGCGCCCCATGAGGAGCGCACCTTCTCGTTCGCCCGTCTCTGGCACGCCGCGCTGCGCGGCCAGCCCTGGGCGGCCTTCACCGAGAACACCTCACAACGCGAGGTGATGCGGCAGGTACGCCACCGGCTGGCCCAGTTCACGGACTTACGCACGGCGGTGCGCAACGCGCCCTCCTTCAATATCGGCTCGGGGAACTGGGATATCGATTTCGTGCTGCGCGGGCCGGAGTTAACCTCCTTGGCCGCTTACGCCGAGCAGCTCCGCGGGCGTGCAAGGGAGCTGGGCCTAGTGGACGCCGACACCACACTGAAACTCGACCGGCCCGAGCTGCGCGTGGAGATTGATCGCACGCGCGCCGCCGCGCTCAACGTGGACACCGAGCACATCGCCACCGCGCTGCGACTGATGGTGGGCGGCGACACGGAGGTATCACGGTTTCACGACCCGTCGGTGAATGAGGAGTATGATGTCCAGCTCCGCCTGGCCCAGCGCGACCGGGAGAGTGTGGCCACCATCTCACAGTTGTACGTCCCGCGCGCCGACGGCGGACTGGTGCGGCTCGACAACCTGGTGGCCATCGAGTCGGTGGAAAGTGCTTCGCGCATCGACCGGCTCGACCGCCAGCGTCAGGTGAGCCTCCGGGCGCAGATCGCCCCCGGCTTCGCGCTCGCCGACCGTCTTGAGGCTGTGCGCCAAGCCGCGCACGAGCTGAACCTGGCAGCGGGCTACACGACCAGCGTGTCGGGCCGCGGGCGCGAGTTGGAGCGCACGTTCACGGAGTTTCTCTGGGCCTTTCTTCTCTCCATCATCTTCATGTACATGATCCTGGCCGCGCAGTACGAGAGTCTGGTACATCCATGCACCATTCTCCTCTCGCTGCCGCTGTCGGTGCCGTTCGCGCTGCTGTCGCTCTGGCTCACGGGCAACACGCTGAACCTCTATTCCGCCCTCGGCATCCTGGTGCTCTTCGGCGTAGTCAAGAAGAATGCGATTCTGCAAATCGACCATACGAACAGGCTGCGGGAAGCGGGGATGGCACGGCGGGGCGCGATCCTCCAAGCCAACCGCGACCGGCTGCGTCCCATTCTGATGACGACGATGGCGTTAGTGGCGGGGATGCTGCCGCTGGCACTAGGGTCGGGACCGGGGGCGGAGGAGCGGCGCACCGTGGCCATCGTAGTGATTGGCGGACAGACGTTATGTTTGTTGCTGACGTTGCTCGTGACCCCGGTGGCGTATGAGATGTTCGAGGATGCCACACGGAGAGAGAGCCCAGGGTAGCTCATACTTCGCAACCCTGGGCTCGGTGTGGAGAACCGCCGCTTATCAGCCTCATAGCTCACCGTGCTCCTTCTGGTTCCGTGGCTGGGTGCGGGTCCGTACGGCATTGGTTTTCCGTTCGCTTCCCTTGTCCTCAGCAAATTGTGCCACCGTAAAAGACTCCGGATCAAATTGCTCCACCCATTCCACCATTTCACTCACTGGGGCAAAACGGACGATCAGTCCAATATCAAAGGCGGCGGCAATCCGCCGTAAGGTTTCCAGGTTAAGAGTCCCTTTGCCGGGGGTTTCCACGGCTGAGATCCGGGGCTGGAGCATGCCAGCCTTTTCCGCGAGCTGGGCTTGCGACCAGCCGCGCTGTTCACGAAGCGCGCGAATCTGAAACGCCAACTCCAGGTTGATTTGTGAGCCGACAAACGCCTCGCGATATTTTTTATCCTAGAGTTTCGCCAGCAATTTAGCTTTCGTGTTCACTGGTCCTTCCTTCCCCGCTTTGCAAGGCGCGCATTCGTTTTGCCCGGGAGTTGAGTCAATGCGCGGAATCCGACTACGCGCGGATCACCAATCTCAAACGGTCGGCGGCATAAGAAGCCGCAATCCTTCTCTCCGATTCCCCGATTCCCCGATTCCTTTCCGAGCATGCCCCCTACTGAAGCCCCGCGATCCGCTGTTGCACCCACGCGAGATCGTTCTTCCAGGTCGCGTTGCTGGGGTCATGTTCCGCCAAGCGGGCACTGATCGCCCGCGCTTGTTCCAAATAGCGTAATGCCTCCGCGCGCTGGTTTTCCCGCGCCAGCATATCGCCGATCCCCGCATAGCTCACCGACAGATCGCGCTGCCACTGACGGTTGCCGGGATCGGCCTGGCTCAACCGCTCGCGAATCGCCAAGCTCTGCGTATAGGCCCGGCGCGCCGCGTCCAGATTCCCCGCCGCCACTTCGGCATCCCCCACCTTATCGTAGCTCACCGACAGATCGCGCTGCCACTGACTATTGTCCCGATCCGCCTGGCTCAACCGCTCGGCAATCGCGAACGCCTCTCTGTGTGCCGCGGAGGCCCCAGTCGAGTCGCCTCTCATCCAGCAGGAATCTCCCCACCTTCCTAGTTGAATCAGCAAGGCACGGGCAGCGGATACGTCATCGGGCAGGGCGTCTAACCGTTTTCTTGCCTGTGTAACGGCCTCAGCGAGAGTATCCGCGCTAGCGAGCATCCACGGGGTGGTGGTATCCCGCCCAACATCTAAGAGTTCGTTGTTCGTCCGTTGTTCTGTAAACCCCGGCACTAGGGCAGGAGTAGCAAAGGTAATCACGCCGCTGCGAATCGACCAGAAATCCGGCGCTGCTCGCGCGAAAGTCGCATAGAGACTGGGCGTGAGGCACAGCAGGACGGTGCTATGGATACGCCGCGCAATGGTGTTACGCCGCTCGTTCATCCTGTGGAACAACGCTCGCCAAGCGGGCTCGTCGGCGACGGTCGCCGTTGCTCCATTGATAACCAGAATGCAAGACTCGGACTGGAAGTGAAACGGAGGCTGTACCAGTGGCGCAAGGATACGATCGAGCAACTGAGTCTCGGTCAGCACGCCGGAGGAGTCCCCATTCTTGGCAGCAGCGGGGTCCAAGAAAACGACGCTGACCGCTGTCCCGCTGACCAGCGGGGCATCCGTTTCGAGACACTGAAGAGCCGCCCGAAGGACCCGCAGCGAATCGCTGATGACGAGAAGGAACTGAAAGCCCTCGCCCAACGCAACGGCCTGGACCAATTGTCGAAATCCGGGGTCGGCACGAAGCGTGGAGAACAGCCGTTCATCAGCCTCGTGACTCACCGTGCTCCTCCGGGTTGCGTGGCTGGGCAAGGGTCCGTATGGCTTCCTGAACCCCAGGAATCCGCGCCACGGCGGGATGCAGCTCAAACCAATCGTTCTGGTTCAAGTACCGCAGCACCGCACTGTTGGACAGCATCGCGTCCACCACTTGGCGATGCTTCTCGTCAAGACTGGTGACATAGTGCTCACTCGCCACTTGAGCGAGCCAGGGAAACGCATCCGCAGGGACAATTTTGCGGTAGGAGTCGTACAGTTCGTTCCCCATGCGTTCAAGTTCGCTCTCGGCGATCGGGTGCGTGGAGATCGTGAGCACGGCCTGTAGCAAACGGATGAGTTCCCGCGGATACCCGCCAGACCACCGAATCAACTGCTGGACACGTTCCTCAACCTGTGGGCCGAAAATGGTGGAGAAATCATCGTCAGGTATGCGCTTACGGATCAATGCGCGAATGGCCCCGATTCCCTGAGTGAAGGGCTCACCTTCCCGTGTGTGCAACTTGATCATCGGCAGGAAGTGGACCTCGTCAAAGCGTCGTGCCACTAAAGCGGGCGGAATGGTGTAGAGCACATGCACGGGCAGTTGGAGATGAGGCGCGCCACCCGCGAATATCCGCTCGGCACTGCCCAGCACCTCATCCCAGTTCGTGCTGATGCCTCGCAGTTTCTCCAATGAATCGAAGATGACGACGAGCCCGGCAAACCCACACTGCCGTGCCCGATCTTTGTACAACTCGAGTTCTTGCCGTGCTTCGGTCAGGAAGTACGATAGGTGCGAGGCAATCGTGCTCCGAACCTGTGCTCTCAGACTGGGGCGGGTTTTCATTTCAGTCACCAACGTCGGCCCGCCTGGGATCGAAAACTCTGGCAGACTCAGTGTGACATTGGTCTTGGTGAGCCAGGTCCAGAGTCGGGACATATACCCTTCGTGGAGCGCTGTAGTGGGGTCCTTGCCCTCCGCCGTGAGGAGCCTCTGTTCAGTCCCCAGCATGATGGCGGCGATGATATCGGAAACATCAACGGGGCTAGTGAGGTCCAGCACTTCCTCGGCATCGACGAGCACGGTGAGCAGATGGGCGTTGTCCTTATGCCCCAAGCGCGCCATCAGCCGTCGGAGTTCCGTGGATTTCCCTGAACCGGGCAGTCCGGTGAACAGCTCAAACGCTGGAGTATTCAACAGTTCGATCCTGCTGGCTAGCCGTTCGACCCAGTTGATGCCGCGCACGGACTCCGCACCGTAGGCATCAATATCCAAGTTCCTGTCGTCGGTGGGAGCCAGTGATTCATTGGGATTGCAGCGATTGTAGTAGTATTTGCGCTTGGCGAACTCGAGCGACATAGGCTTCTCTTTTCGTGTCTTGCGTGGCTCGTCGAGGCCGCAGTGTACCGTATCTTGCGTCTTGGGGAAAAGCGGGCTGCCGCGGTTCAAGACACGGAGTGAGAGCCGTGGTAATTCTGGATTGCCCTCTGTTCCATCCGGGCTACAGTGCTGATGCCCGCATCGCGTGTTGCGTGAGGAACGCACGGAGAATGGTGTTGAACTCCGTGGGCTTCTCAATGTTGGTCAGATGTCCAGCCTGGGGGATTTTCACCAGGGACGCGCCGGGAATGGTGGTCGCCAGAAATTCCGAGGCCGCCGGGGGTGTGACTACATCATCTTCTCCAACGACAACGAGCGTGGGCACGGTAATCGTGGGCAGGAGGGAGCGGAAGTCCGTGGTCACAATCGCATGGAGCGCCTGTTTGTAGGGCTCGACGCGGAGCGCGGACAGCGAAGCAATCAGTTGTTGGCGCGCGGCGGCGGAGGCGTATGGCGACGCGAGAACTTCAACGACGCCTGGGGCAATATCTTGCGGGGTCAGTCCGCGTTCCAACGGCTCAAGGCGACGCGCGAGAAACTCGCGGCGCGCGTCTTCGGGAATCCCACCGAAGCCCGCTGAGGTGTCCATCAATGATAACGTGGCGACCCGATTGGCATGACGACCATAAAAGTCCTGTGCGATCATGCCACCCATCGACAGGCCCACCAGATGCGCGCGCTCGGCCTTGAGGTGATCGAGCAAGCGGAGCAGATCGTCGGCATAATCGCGAAACTTCAGCGTCTGAGGCGAATCGTCGCTCGCGCCATAGCCGCGCCCGTCCCACGTCACCGCGCAAAAGCGGTCGCTGAAGTGGTCGAGTTGTCCGTACCAGTTGGTACGATTGCCGCCGATGCCGTGCAAGAAGACGACGAGCGGACCGCTTCCTTGTTGTTCATACGCGATCGACACGGGGCCAGGCGTGCGGTGTAGCGTGTTCATAGTTCCCTCCGATTCTGGGTTGCGTTGTATCCTTGCTTGCCCTTCGCTTCAACATGAAAAAAAGTATACTTGCGCCCGTGCGTATTCGATGGGATGAGAGGAAACGTCAGCAAGAGAGAACCAAGCCTATGCCCAAGAAAGACGTGTGACGAGCGGATTCGCCAAGTCGAAAGTCGTTCCCGACAGAGACGCGCTTCTTGATTCTTCACTCCCGTCGCCCACGGAGGTTCATTATGGATGAAAAACACTTACTTGAGCGAATCACCGTCACCCCGAAAATCTTTGGGGGAAAACCGATTATTCGTGGGCGCCGCCTTGCCGTTGAACATGTCTTGGCCATGCTCGCGGCGGGCGACACCCCGGAGACGATTCTTGCCGGGTACCCGTGGTTGGAACCCGCCGATATTCAGGCGTGCCTGCTCTACGCGCGCAAACTGGTCGGCCATGAACGCGTGGAGATTCTGTCGCTCCAAGACGCAACGTCATGAGGCTCTTGCTTGATACGTGCATCTGGGGCGGAGCGCGTGCGGAGCTTGAAACCGCCGGTCACGACGTCATTTGGGCTGGCGCTTGGAAGGAAGACCCAGGGGATGCGGAAATTCTGGCACGCGCCCACGCGGAGAGTCGGGTCTTAGTTACCTTACCGTAGTCATTAATATCCAAGTTCATGTCGTCGGTGGGAGCGAGCGATTCGTTGGGATCGCAGCAATTGTAGTAGTACTTCCGTTTGATGAAATCGAGCGGCATGGCTTTCTCTTTCGTGTCGGGACTGGTTCGCTGAAGTCGCACTGTAGCGTATCTTCAGTCTTCGGGAAAAGCGGGCTGTTTCGCCAACGGCTTCCAATGTGCCTTTTTTATCTGGGTAGGGTGCGCTGCGCGACCTCTTCTTTGGCCCCCCCCGACATTCGCCGAAGCGGGTGTTGCTCTACCGGAGGTATTAATGCGCGGAGCGCACCCTACAAGGCTATTCAGTAGGAATGAATCTCCGATTCCACGGCGTTCCATCCGGGCTATAGGTCTATGGCGCCACGGGGTTGCTCAGTCCCACCTCCTCAAGGATCACCTGGCGAAAAATGGTGGCATCGCCCCATCGCTTGGTGGCATCAAGAATTTCAATCCCCGCGAGGCGGCCATCAATGTCATAATCCGCCGCGATGCCGTCCGCCAGATGTTGCGTCGTCACCGTCGCCTCCTTGAATTGGATGTACAGCGCGTCAACTTCCCGATCGTAAGTAATTTTCATCGTAAACTCCCTCAGAAATAGTAGGTATAGATGGTGACAACAACAATCTCGCCGGGGTCGTCCGCAAAGACCGGGCGTACCTGCTTTGTGACGTAGGGCTTTCGGTTCCACTCCGCGTTGAATGGGAAATTCTTACGGCACTCAAACCGCCCACCTTCAGCAGGCCGCCAGGGTGCTGTTTGAATCGCCTCAATGACTTCCTGCTCCGTGGTCCCTCGCCCCTGTAATCGGCCTCGCGCGTGACCTGACAATCGTATCGGTTTTTGGGTTGGCGGCATTATACGCCCCTGTTCTTACCGTTCCCGCTCCTGTGCAACTAATTTGTGTCTGGCCTCAACCTTCCTCACATCGCCTCCAACGTCTCAATCCCCAACAGCCCCAACCCCCTCTTGATATAACGAGCAGTGACATCGCACAGCAACAGCCGGGTCGGACGGATGTCCTCCGCCGCTTTCAAGATCGGTTGCGCTTGGTAGAACATGTTGAATTTGGTCGCCAGTTCATAAAGAAAATTCACCAGTACATTAGGCCGCGACCCGCGCTCGACTTCGAGCAGCACGTCGGCGAAGCGGATCATCTGCTTGACGAGGTCCAACTCTTCCGGCGCTGCGAGGCGCACGACCATCCCCGGCTCTGGCCGCCAGTGCTCAAGCTCCCCACGGCGAAAGATCGAGCGGATACGCGCGTACACATACTGCAAATACGGAGCAGTATTTCCGTCGAACGCGAGCATCTTGTCCCAACTGAAGCGATAGTCTGCTGTGCGGTTCTGGAGCAGGTCGCCATATTTCACCGCGCCAATGCCCACCACCCGGGCAATGTGTTCCCGCTCCGCGTCCAACAGACTGGGATTTTTCTCGCGCACCACCGCGCGTGCTCGCTCTTCGGCTTCATCCAGCAGCGCTTCTAGTTTGACCGGTTCTCCCTCGCGCGTTTTGATCGGTTTGCCGTCCTCGCCGAGGATCGTGCCAAACCCAACGTGTTCGAGGGCCATCGTGTAGCCCCAGCGGCGCGCGGCGGCGAAGAGCTGACGGAAGTGCAGTTGCTGGCGACTGTCCACTACATAAATGACGCGGTCCGGGTGAAACGTCTCGGCGCGATATTTGATCGTCGCGAGGTCCGTGGTCGCGTATAACGACGCGCCGTCTTGCTTCTGAATCAGAAAGGGGTTCTCCGCCAGCTCAGGATCATTCTCGAAGAAGACGCAGATCGCGCCCTCGCTTGGACGCGCCAACCCTTTGTCTTGAAAATCTTGCACGACCCCCGACAGGAACAGGTTGTAGAAACTCTCGCCGAGCCAATGATCGAACTCAACATGCAAACGGGCATAGATGCGTTCAAACGCTTGGCGGGAGACCGCCGTGAACTCCTGCCATAACGCCAGGTTGTCAGGATCGCCTTTTTGTAGTTTGACCAACTCTTCTCGTGCGCGATCCGCAACCGCGCTGTCCGCTTTGCTCTGGGCTTGAATCATCTTGTACACGCGCTCCAGTTCAGCGAGTGGCTCGCGGTCGTAGGCGGCGCGGTCAAGCACGGTGCGATAGCCGACGATCATCATCCCGAACTGTGTTCCCCAGTCGCCGACGTGATTATCGGTGATGACCGTGTGCCCCAGGAAGCGCAGGATGCGAGCCAGCGCGTCACCAATGATGGTCGAGCGAATGTGACCGACGTGCATCTGTTTGGCGGTATTGGGCGCGCTGAAGTCAACGACAATCGTTTCTGGTTGACTCGTGCGTTCAACGCCGAGGCGGTCATCCAGCGCGGAGGCGAGCAAGGTTTTGCCGAGCCACGCGGGATCAAGGCGAAAGTTGATGAAGCCCGGACCGGCGATGTCCCAGGTGGCGGGGATTTCGGCGGGGTTCAAGTGCGCGAGAACTTGCTGGGCAAGTGCGCGAGGGTTCATCTTTTTGGCTTTGGCCGCGGCCATGACGCCGTTGGCTTGGTAGTCGCCAAACTGCGCGTTCGCGGTCGGTTGCACGAGCGCGGGCATCGTCAGACCGCTGGCGGCGGCGAGGGCGTGTGAGGCTTTTTCTTCGAGGAATTGGGTAATCGTTGGCATATTGTTGTGTCGCTGGCGTGAATTTTTCGAGACGGCACTGTAGCGTCCCAGGGCGAAAAGAACCAGAGTGGGCGACTTGGGAATGAATTTTTTCGCCAGTATTTCCCGCTACTTTGCCGCTCGTGGTCCCTGACTCTCTAGACACCACCGCATTCTGTGCTTACAGACACAGGAATTGTCCTGACTCGGAATAAGGGAACAGGTTGTAAACGCATGGAAGCACCACACACAGACACTCTCCCCCACACGCGGTGGCGCGATTGGATCGCCCTACGTGCGATTCGTGGGGTGGGGAATGTCACTTATCGTGAACTGCTGGAGCGATTCGACACCCCGTGCGCGGCCTTGCAGGCCCCGGTGGCGGCGTTGGTGGAAGCGGGAGTCCATCCGGTCGTCGCGCAAGCCATCAAGGCATTCGACCAGTGGAACGCCGTGGATGCGCAAGTGCAAAAGCTCCTGCAGAAAGGCGTGCGGCTCGTCACGCGCAAGGATAGTGACTATCCGGTGAACCTCACGCATGTGCACGACCCACCGCCGTTCCTGTATATACGCGGGACGTTGCTCCCGGAGGATCGCGTAGCCATTGCCATCGTTGGTTCGCGCGCCGCCAGCGCGTATGGTCGCACGATGGCGCAAGCCCTGGCCCGCGGGTTGGCTGAACGTGGCGTCACGGTGGTCAGCGGCTTGGCGCGTGGCATTGATGCCGAAGCGCACCGTACCACGCTCACCGCTGGTGGAAGAACAATTGCCGTGTTAGGGTCAGGCGTTGATGTGATCTATCCGAGCGAACATCGCGGTCTTGCCGAAGAGATCACTAAAAGTGGCGCGGTGGTGTCGGAGTTTTCCTTGGGCAGTAAACCCGAAGCGATGCACTTTCCCTATCGCAATCGGGTCATCAGTGGCCTCACGCTCGGCACGGTGGTGGTGGAAGCCACGGAAAAAAGTGGATCGTTAATTACGGCGCGCTGCGCGCTGGAGCAAAATCGCGAAGTGTTCGCGGTTCCCGGCAATGTCACGACGGGTCGGAATCAGGGGCCGCATCGGCTGATTAAAGAAGGTGCGAAATTGGTCGAAACTGTTGACGACATCTTGAGTGAGATCGCGCCCACGTTAGTCTCGACGCCGCTCCCGACGCAGTTGTCCCTGCCGCTCACGCTAGAACCTGAGGAGG
>JANMSE010000677.1:0-7198 GCA_031389045.1 Deltaproteobacteria bacterium
CGGGCGTCTACCTTGCTCCCGCGACGTTAGTAGCGGAACGGTAAACATTGCGAATTTGGGATTGCGGATTGCGCACTGACAACCAACTACGAACGACTACTGACTACTGGCTACTTCCCATGAAATTCATGTGCGTCTTCAAGAAAGAACTGCGGCTCTACTTCGGGTCGTTCATCGCGTACTCGCTGATGACCGCCTTCTTGATCCTCACCGGCTACTTCTTCTACACCGACATGATCTTTTTTGACCTCTTCGGCGACTTCATGGACATTACGTCGTCATTGTGGACCTACTACTTTCTCGACCTGCGCTTTGTCACCATGCTGATTCTGCCGTTGCTGACCATGCGTCTGTTCGCCGAGGAAAAAAAGCTCGGCACCATTGAGTTGCTGTGGACCTATCCGCTCAAGGATCCGCATATCATTCTTGGGAAGTTTCTCGCCTGTTTCTTCATTTTTTTTCTGATGGTCTTTCTGACTCTGGCGTATCCGCTCCTGCTGTCCACCGCGCATGAGTTCGCTTGGGGGCCGCCACTGGCTGGGTATCTGGGCACGATTCTGCTGGGAGCCACGTTTATCGCCTGTGGCATGTTCATCTCCTCGCTCACGGAAAACCAGGTCGTCTCCGCCATGTCCACCTACGGACTGCTGGTATTTTTCTGGTTTCTCACGTGGAACGAGGAAGCGATTGGCACGCAGGTCATCGGTGTGATGAGTCAGTTCTCCCTATTTGATCGGTTTCAAGATTTCGCCAAGGGGGTCATTAACAGTAAGGACATCGTGTTTTTCCTGTTGATGACGCTCTTCTTTCTGTACCTCACCTTACAGTCGTTGGAGTCGCGAAAATGGCGCGGGATACGGTA
Organism: Deltaproteobacteria bacterium; assembly: GCA_031389045.1. Taxonomy (GTDB): domain Bacteria; phylum Desulfobacterota; class Binatia; order Bin18; family Bin18; genus JABFSC01. The sequence goes on from JANMSE010000677.1 coordinate 863, forward strand.
ACTGCTCCTGCTGATATGAGTCTGACCGGAGTGCTCGGACGCGAGTCCACCCGGCGCTTCGCCTTGCTCAGTGTGGAATTCCTGTTGCTGCTGATCATTGTCATCTCCATTGGCCAGCTTTGTATCCGCACGAATCTGCGCTTCGACATGACCCCGACCCAAAAGTACAGCCTCTCGGAGGTGACCATCCAGAGTCTGAAGGCGCTCTCACAGCCTGTGCGGGCGACAACTTTCTATCGACGCGGGGACCGTGAGAAATACAACGAACTGATGACGATGTTGCAAGAGACCAATCCACAACTGTTCTCGTACCAGCTTTTTGACCTCGACCGCGCGCCGGGGGTGGCGCAACGCTATGGCGTCTCCGCGTATGGTGCCACGGTCGTGGAGACCGCGACCAATCGGGTCACCACCCCGGTGAGTGACGAAGAGCGGCTGCTCAACGCGGTCCTGCGAGTGATGCAATCGGAAAAAACCATGTATTTCGTCCTGGGGCATGGGGAAAACGATTTGAGCGATTCAGAAGAGCGCATTGGGTATGGAGTGCTGCGTCGCGTGCTCGAAACGGAAAATTATCGTGTCCGTCCGCTGCCCTTACGACAGGCGGAAGCGGTTCCACGTGACGCTGACCTTGTCGTTATCAGCGGTCCGAAAGAGGATTTTTCTCCACCAGAATTGCAAGCACTATCCACCTATTTCGCTGGGGGAGGCAATGGTCTGTTTTTGCTTGACCCCTACACGGTCCCAGAACTCGCGCGCTTCCTCGATCAATTCGGGTTTGCTCTCGCCGAGGACATCGTAGTCGATAATCAGACGCAGATGTCAGGAGGCGATCCGCTGATGCCAATCATTGGTACCTTTTCCAAGGAAGTATTTCCGCGTGATCCGCGTGGCGAGCCGATTCTCCCGATGGTTCGGCCCGTGCGTGTCCAGAATGGGAAGGCTCAGGCGTTCGCGTTTTCGAGCGACACCAGTTGGGCCCTGAAGAATCGGGCGCGGGTGGAAAACCAGAACGACTTGGTTTTCGCGGAAGGGGAAGACGAACGCGGCCCATTGCCGGTCGCGGCGGTGGCCCCCACTGGCAGTGGGAAATCCGGCAAGATTGTCGTTCTCGGCGACTCGAATTTCGCGGACAACTTTTACGCGCGTATCCCTGGCAATGTTGATTTTTTTATGAACACCGTGGGATGGATGCTGGACCGCCAAGAGCTGGTCGCGCTCGGACGAGTCGCCAATGTGCCAGAGACGAAACGCAATTTCACGCCGCAACAGACTCTCTATCTCACCGCGTGGCAATCCCGACTGTTCTTCTGGCTGATGGTGGTGATTGAACCTCTCGCGGTCTTTCTGATTGGCATGGCGGTCTTCGCGCGACGGAGGCAAAGAGGATGATCGGTTCACAGGAAAGCCGACGAGTCATGGTGCTTGGGGCTCTGGCGTTGCTGTTGGGCGGCTACACGTATGTCACCACTCCCGCCAAAACCCAGCTCGCCTCACAAACGCAACAAGAGCAGCAGGACCATCCGATCTTCGAATGGAACACGGACAAGATCACGCACCTTGAGGTGATATTCGACGAACAGCATCTCGTCGCGAAGCGCACGGCGGAAGGGTGGCAGCGGGAACAAACTGGCGCGCCACTTCCTTCGGCGGTCGTCGATGATTTTCTGGTGTCGCTCACGAAGCTCGTCAATCTGGGCAATGTGGACGGGCAAGCCGGAGAACTCACGGAATACGGTCTCAAACCGCCCAAAACCCAAATTTCCCTCCATGTCGAAGGGGTCGGGACCCAAACGTTGATCCTGGGCAAGCATAACCCAGTGAGCACGAGTTTGTACGCCCTGGTCAATCAATCACCACAAGTGATTCTCGTTGGCTCGGTGCTCTCGTGGGATTTGCGCAAGCTAATGGACGCGGCGAAAAGCCTCGACGCCGCTCAACGGACGCCAAGCTGAGGCGTGTCTCCGCGCGATTTTCCCCTTTACTCCGGTTCCCATCTCAGATAGCTTCCCCCCGCCTCCAACACGATTCCGTGTGGAGAGTCTTCCGCGGACATAGGAAGGGAGCAACATGCACGGACACCCACGGCCACGGCGCTGGTGGCGCTGGCTGGGTCTGAGCGTTGGACTGCTGATTTTGGGGCAATCACCATGCGCTTGGGCCATTTTTCTTGATGAAGAGGAAACGCTGCGTTTCAACGGGCGCGTCTACAACCGTAGTACGTATGCAACGCAAGACGCGGCGGACAACACTCGCCTGCGCACGCCCTACAATAGCTACAATATGATGCAAAACCGCACCTTCATTCAGATGGAGTTGCGGCATAACCTCACCGAACTGATCGCGGGCCGCTACAAAGGCATGATCGCGCCGCTTCATCACGTACTCGCGCCGCTGCAATATCTCGATCCCGACGATATGGATTACTTCATCACCTACCGCGGGGAATATGACGGCGTCTGGGATTATGGGCCGGATGTGTTCAGCGAGAATTTCGTGCGCAATAGCGCTGGCGATCCACTCCATAGCCGCCAACGGCTGCGGCATCGGCACCGGTTGTTTGAAGGCTACCTCAATTTCATCAAAGGCCCGCTCTTTATCCGCGTGGGGCGACAAAATCTGTCGTGGGGAGAGACCGACGTCTTTCGTTTGATGGACCAAATCAACCCGCTTGATTCGAGCTTCGGTGGGTTTCTTATCGCACTTGATGAGCGTCGCATCCCGCTCGACATGTTGCGGATGATATACGGATTAGGCAGTCGTGGGCCGTTCTCGGAGATTGATTTGGAAGGATATGTCGCGCTTGATGACGAAGTCGCGGAAGCCGTGCCCGCGGGGTCGCCGTGGGCAACTCCGAACCCACCCGGCATTAACGGATTCTTGAAGAAACCCGCGCGCAATTTCACCGATGCGCGTGGCGGCGTGCGCATTATCGGCGTGCTTGGCGATTTCACGTTCAGCATCGCCCATTACTACACCTATCTGGATGCCCCGACGCTGCGGGTCGTCACCCCAACCCGGACAGGAAGTCAGCCGATCAATCTTGGGGCATTTCAGGATGCGGTGGCCAACCGACAAACCTCGCGCTTCTTGGTTGATCACTTTCACGCCAATCAGTGGTTCCCGAAAGTGCAGATTAGTGGAGCGACGCTGAGTTTTAGCGTGCCACAACTCTCGGCGGTCGTCCGCAGTGAGCTGGCCTATTTCTACGCGGAGCCATTCTTTCTCAATTCCGCGCCGAACCAGATTCTTGGTCCGGCGATCACCGGGACGGTCACCCCGGGCTATCGACAAGTGGGCGTGGGCGCGAATGGCAAGCCGCTGCTGCATTACAAGAGTAATATCGACCGCTCGGACGTGGTCCGTTGGTCGCTGGGCCTCGATATTAACCGCTACATGCGGCTGCTGAATCCGTCACAATCGTTCACCATCAGCGGACAAGTCTTCGGCTCGCACATCTTGGCGTTCAATGACAAACCGCTGGCCAAGGCGGCTCCGAAGTATGACTTCAATCATTTCGCGGTCGCGGTCCGCGATCCGCATCGCAAAAACCAAGCGTTCGTGAACCTCGACCCCTATCAAATTATCAACACGCTTTCCGTGGCCACCTCTTACTATTCTGGCGCGGTCTCTCCGGCATTGGTGTTCCTGTACGACTGGCAAGGCGCGTGGCTTGTCCAACCTGGAGTGACGTTTGTCCGTGACCCTTTCCGCTTCACGGTACAATACAACTATCTCGACGGACAGTTTAACGGCATTGGGTTCTTGCGGGACCGGGACAATGTCATTTTTCAATTGGAAGTGGTGATCTAACGGGGAAACCAAGACCAGGGGAAAAGGGGAAATGGTTAAAAGGGGAAAAGGAGGACAAAGGAGACAAACGTATTTCCCCTCTTTGCCGTCTCCCCATTTCCCCCTTTCCCTTTTCCCCGTCTTTTTCGTTTTCAAAGGCCGTGGACACCCCAGCCGGGTGTCAGTATAACGGCGCTATTTCCCCAGAAGGAGCAAGGAACATGGGTTTGCGTACACCAGAACAATATAAAGCCAGCCTCAGAGATGGCCGCGAAGTTTACTATCGTGGTGAACTGGTCCCAGATGTGACGACGCATCCCATCATCGGGATCGCCGTTGACCATGCCTGCATCGACTATCAGATGTCCGAAGACCCCCGCTATCGTGATCTTGCCGTGATGGTCGATCCGCAAACCAAAGAACCCTACTCCCGCTACTTCCATCTCCCGCGTAATGCTGAAGACTTACTCAAACGCAGCCAGCTCATTTCCGCGAGCACGCGCGAAGGTGCCACACTAGTTGTGCTGATTAAAGAAATTGGCACCGACGCGCTCTTTGCCCTGCATATCGTCGCCGAGGAAATGGCCAAACGCGGCAAGCCCGAATACAAGGAGCGGGTCCAGAAGTATTACCAGATGTGTCGCGACCGCGATTATGGCGTGGCCGTCGCGCAAAGTGATGTCAAAGGCGACCGTGGTCTTGGCCCTCAAGGACAAGAACATCCCGATTATTACTTGCGCGTCGTCGAAGAGCGATCCGATGGTATCGTGGTGCGTGGCGCGAAAGTGCACACCTCGGTGTTGACCAATACCGACGAAGTTATCGTGCTGCCGACGCGAGCGATGAAAGCGGAGGACAAAGCCTACGCCGTCGCCTTCGCCATCCCCGCCGCCACCAAGGGACTCAAGCTGCTGGCGAGTGCGTATGGTGGCTTCCAGAAAGACCCGTTCGATTTCCCCATCAGCGCGAAACATAAAATGATGGAGACGCTCACGGTGTTCGATGATGTGTTCGTGCCGTGGGATCGCGTGTTTATGAACGGCGAAACCGAGGCCGCTGGGTTCTTGGCGCTCACTTTTGTCAAGTTCCACCGCTTCACCGCCGTGTCCTACAAGTTGCCTTTGCTCGAACTGTTCGCCGGGTCCGCCCGTGCGATCGCGGAATACAACGGCATTGAGAATGCCGGTCACATTCGCGAGAAGCTCACGGAACTCGCCGCCTACCATGCCACCGTGCAAGGCTTGATTATCGCGGCGGCGCATCAACATGCGGTGATGGCGCCGGGAATCGCCGTGCCCAATGTGTTGCTGACCAACGTGGCGAAGTATCAGTTCGCCTCCAACTATCACGACGCCGTGCAGCGGGTGCAAGACATCGCTGGTGGATTGCTCGTGACTGGTCCGAGTGTCGAGGACTGGCGCAGTGAAGCGACTGGTCCGTATGTGAAGAAATATCTCGGTGGCAAGAAAGGCATTCCCACTGAGCATCGCTTACGCATGATGAATTTGATCTCCGACCTGACCGCGTCGGATTTCGGTGGCTATCAAGAAGTGCTGGCTGTGCACGCCGAAGGGTCGTTGGAAGCGGAAAAGCTGCAAACTTATCGTGAGTACGATTTCAATGCCGCCGCCGCGTATGCGCGGGAGTTGGCGGGGATAAAGTAGAGACTAGAGACTTGAGACTTGAGACTAGAGGCTTGTGGGGCGGGGACCAGTCTCAAGCCTCTAGTCTCAAGTCTCCGCTTCATAGCGTTCCCGAAACCTTCCAAACAACGTCAACTCCTCAACCGTGTAAGTCCGGTACGTATGACTGGGATGCGGGAAATAGAACCGCAGCACGGCTTTTTCCTCCACATCGTCAAACGACACATACGCGCTCATTGAATCAGCGTGACTCCGCACCTCGTCGAAACGAATCCGCACGATAGTGCTGAGATCAACGTGGATATGCCAACCCGAGAACTCCACGGTCGCCCAGGTCCCGGAAAACTCCACTTTTCGCGGATCGCCATCCACGAAGAGTTCGCTGACAGCGCCATCGCGGCTCACCGTACAGATGAGCGATGGGGTGCGAGAAAGCTCGCCAAGTAATTCTTGCACATCGGAGAGCATGTCTTTTCCCGTGATCGTCTGTCGCTAGCTATTGAGGTATCCCAGAATCTCACCACCCACTCTCCCGTTCGGCGAGAAGGTCCTGAAGAACACTCCCGCGTACCCGCGGAGGCTTGCGACGGTCAAGTTGGGCTGGAAAACCTCCAGTCCCGCGGCGGATGAATCCCCGGCTTTCCAATCGAGCTAAATGCTCTTCATCTTCAGTCGAGCAGGGTGTTGCCTGTGGAAGTGGTATTATTTGCGCAACGGGATTGTCACGATCCAGCACGAGCACTGTTCCACCATCGCGAACATATTAGACATTATCGGGTTTAAGCAGGGCTGAGCAAGCTGAATACGTCGAAAGTTGGGAGCGGGTGCCGACACCGGACCCGGAGATTGTGCAACCCGCAGGCAATCTCCATGACCTGATCGGAAATGTCGGCGGTCGTCA
>JANMSE010000679.1:0-17025 GCA_031389045.1 Deltaproteobacteria bacterium
GCGTAGAGTGAATGGTGTTCAGACGTGTTCTCTTCCGATCGGTCAACTCCTCCAGCCGCAACTCCGTGCGTTTCTGCGCCTCGGCTAACTCCTCCACCCGCAACTCCGTGCGTTTCTGCGCCTCGGCTAACTCCTCCACCCGCAACTCCGTGCGTTTCTGCGCCTCGGCTAACTCTCGAACCACTCCCTTCAAATCATCGAAATCCGTTCTTCGAACTCCGAACTCATCCCTTAACATTTCGGCGAAACGAGCGATCGCCGGCTGCAACTCGGGTGGGAAACTCTCAAGCATCGGGGTCAATGACATAATGAAACACCTCTCTCGAACGCCAGCGGAACAACGTTCCACCGTGAAAATACTCTGCCATGAGCACGCTTACCCTATGAGCAAGGACGGAACAAATCAAGAGAAGAACGTCATCTCGTCACTCGCCCTCGCTTCCGTCTAACACGAAAAGCAGAGGGCCGGTCTCCCTTATCAACATCTCCCGCATCCCCCGAGATTGACTTCTTTTCCCTTCACTCAGAGATGGGTGCGCACGGAAGGAAATCCGGACATGTCTCAGAAAGATGCTCACTCTGAACCGGTGCTTGTGCCGCCACCCTGCCAGGAATGTCGCGCTTCTTGGCGCTTGAACCGACGCACGCTGCTGAAGTCCGTCCTTGGTACGGGGATCGGCTTTCACCTGATTCATCGCGCGGCGTACAAGCAACGCGCGCGGGACCTGCAAGAGGAATTAGAAGAAGCCAAGGAATTTAACGACATCGGTCGTATCGAAAAACTCGAAGATGAAATCGAGTTCCTCACCCAAGAACTCGCCGGCGCCGTCGGCTTAGGCGGACGCAACCGCAAAGCCGCCTCGGCAAGCGAACGGGCACGCGTGAATGTGACGCGTGCGATTAAGGCCGTTATCAAGAAAACCGGGGAGCAAAGTGAGTCGTTAGGACGCTACTTCGCCACCACGATCAAGACGGGAAATTTCTGTTCCTACCTGCCAGACCCACGGTTTCCGGTGAGCTGGCGGTTCTAAATCGCATCACGAAGATTCGTACATTTCGTCATACGCTGTGCTCCGCCTCCGCCCGACGATGAATCCTCCCTTTGCCAAGATAGTTCGCATGCTTTGGCGAAAGGCTTCTTCAGCCTGCAATCCCAAACGTGCTTCGATCCCACCCACGTGAAAATCAAGGGAAGTGTGAACATTGTTCACACGAAAGTTACGCCCTGTAGTCAAATGGCAAACAGGAATCCGCAAGCAAGAAAGGAGGTGTCACAAGAACAAGGACATCGGCGAGAAAAAGAGATCGTTCATTATGTGGACAAGCAACTTTCCATCAACCCACTCACCCAACCATAAGGAGAATCGTATGAAATTTCGCAAAATTCGTCTGGCTATGTTGATGCTTATTCCCACGCTCGTGTCGCCGATCATCGGACACGCCGCCGAATGTGAAGGTCCCGTGAGCCAGGTCAAAGCCGTGAGTCTGCAGGGCGCCCAATATATCGATACCGTATTTTCGAGTAGCACCCCGAATCTAGAACCGTTAATGAGCACGACCTTCGAGGTTGACGACAGGAGACGCTGCGTCATCGCGCGGTTCAGTACCCAAGCGCGGGTCACCGATAATCACATTTTCTTTCAGGTCCTCATCGACGGGGTACCCATGGAAGGCCATATCAACGGCGTGCCCGGTTTTCCAGTTGGGATGCCCATCGTCTTCACCAATATGGAAGACTACGAAGAGCAGATCGCGCAATTTCCCCGCACCTTTGCCCACAGTTTTTTCTTGGAGGTCAAAGCCGGGACACATACAATCGAGGTCCTCACTGGAGCCGGCAGTGGCATTGACCCCACTAACCTCCCAACAGTCACAAGCCCCGTGTTGACGCTGGAATACTAAACATCGCTCTCGCTTGCCGCTGATCGGGAGGGCGCTCTTTGGGTGTGTCGTCCCGGTCACAAATCTCCTCAGCCCCTTCCCTTTCCGCTCCTCCCCGTTTGCGGTCCACTACTTTCCCTCCGTTGCCCTCCCAATCCTCCATGTCGAATGAGGACATGCCCACCTTTGGTGAGGTTTCGAAGATCGCCGCACTCCCAAACTCGTTTGCTGCTCAGCGAGAGGTCTCCTTTTTGATTTGTGGCGACAAGATGCTTCCTCGCCCTTCGACAGGCTCAGGGCGAACGGAGGTAATCCTAAAATTGTTGAAGATTTTCCGTTCGTGCTGAGCTTGTCGAAGCATGAACGGCGCTCGCACGGAACATGTCATTTAGGACACCACTAGTGAACAAAGTTCAACGAAAAGTTACGCCCTCTTGATGAACGGTGAAACAAGCAAGCAACAAGAACAACGAAACAGTCAGACCAGAAAGGAGGATAGCACCAAGAAAAACCACATACCCCCGATTGGCACCCCGGCCTCGCGGACGCCCGGATGAGGCGTCCGCGAGAACACAGATGGATCTCTCACCTCTAACCAATTTTCAATAAAGGAAAATATACTATGAAAACTTTTATTCGTTCCCTCACTCTCGGCGCGCTCACCCTTGGTTTGGCCCTCATTGCTCCCAACCTTGCTACCGCCCAAATTGTTGAATCCGGCCCGTACTGGACCGCCGCAGCCTCCACCTGTACGCCCGACAAATACAACAACAACAAACACGGCTTTTTGCGAAGCGACTTTTTCTTTGATGGTTCCGCTGTGGGCGTGATCTTGGCACGGTGTAACGTCACCAATCCCCTTGATGGCATTGGTGCCACCCCCAATTGGAATGCCCTAATTGTGGGCTTTCAAGACCCTGATGGCACTACCCCGCACGTCTCTGTGCTTACGCGCCTCATCCGTGTCAGCCGACCCACAGGCGACACGTCAGTCGTTGCCACTCTCAATAGTAATACCGACGCTCTCACTACCCGTCACGAGCGCTTTGCCCAGTTTAACGCCAGTGCAATTAATTTCCGCAATTATGAATACTACGTGGAAATCTACCTCATCCGCCCCTCTACCGCCGTCGTGTCACCGCGCGCCTACAGCCTGCGCTTGGCTAATGTCACCGTCGTACAATAACTCCCCTCGGTGCAGGACAAAGTAAGGGGAGCGATGGAAACGTCGCTCCCCTCTTTGTGTCTGCGTTGCATGGAGAAAATGTATGTTCAGAAAAGATTGTCATAAAACTGCATCCTCACGCGGCGGCCACTCCCTCCGTTGGCTCCCAGTCATACTGTCCATCCTCTGTTTCAGTAAGCCTTCACACAGGTGCAAGAGGCAGCGGTAACAGCGCTTGCCGAAGAATAGAGGGAGGGGCAAGCCCATCTCCCTTCCCCTCTTCTCCCCCCACCGCGATTGACTTCTTTCCATTGCGCTCATAGATGGGTGCGCACGGAAGGAAGTTCGCGTACATGTCCCAGAACGATGCTCAATCTGAACCGGTGCCCGTGTCGCACCCCTGCCAGGAATGCCGCTCGTCTCGACTCTTGAACCGGCGCACGCTGCTCAAGTCTGTCCTTGGTGCTGGAGTCAGTCTTCACCTTGCCGGACTCGCAACCAATGCCGCCGATGATCCGAAAAAGATGCGCCCCCAGATTGGTGATCTTCTCGTCTTCTCGCTCGGTGATCGACAAGGGCAAGTCATCACTCCGCAAGATATTCCTGTCGGTGGACCGCCAGTTATCGCCTACGCGATGGAGCCGAGTACGCAGACGGTTCGGGATGGCTCTCGCCTCAATCGCGTTCTGTTGGTTCATCTAACAACGACAGATTTTACCGAAGCCACCCGGCCGGCAACGGCTGACGGCATCGTCGGCTATTCAGCAGTTTGTACCCACACGGGCTGTGATGTGGTCGGTTGGAAGAGTGCCACCAAAGAGCTGCTGTGCCCGTGTCATGCGTCGGCGTTTGATCCCAAAGATCGAGCACGAGTGCTTGGTGGCCCAGCTTCACGCGCCTTACCTCTCCTGCCGCTGCAACTTGCCGACGGCAAGCTCACCGTTGCCGGACCCTTTTCTGGGCGAGTGGGCGCGGACCAAAAGTAACCTCCAGAAAAGAAGAAAATCAAAAGGCAAAAGGCAAAAGTAAAACGAGAACCCCCAAATTCCTTCTCCCGGATGGGAGAGGGTTAGGGTGAGGGAGATGAAATTCTTGTTTCTGCGCGGCAGTAGGCACTGAAAGCGACGAAGCCCTCTCTTTCTCGAAGGAAATCATCATGGACATCATTATAAAATTCTGCTCTCTTCTGCTCTTTAGTCTGTTCCTCAGTCCCGTCAGTGCTCAAACCTCTCCCCCCTATCAGCCAGTGACGGATGAACGATTGCTCCACCCCGAACCCGAGAACTGGTTGATGTACCGTGGCACCTACAACAGTTGGGGTTACAGCCCACTCGATCAGATCACTCCCCAGAACGTCGAGAAACTCAGGCCCGCCTGGACGTTTTCAACAGGCGTGGAAGAAGGCCATCAGTCGCCGCCGATCGTCAACAACGGCGTCATGTTCATCACCACACCCAAGAACCAAGTGCTGGCCTTGGACGCGAGAACCGGCGACTTGCTGTGGCGCTATCGACGCGAGCTACCGGAAGATTTGTTTCAGTTGCATCCCACTAACCGTGGCGTGGCGCTGTATGGAGATAAAGTCTTTCTCGCCACTGTGGATGCGCATCTCCTGGCTTTGAACGCTCGCACCGGTGAGGTGGTGTGGGATCAAACCGTCGAGAATTATCTCACCGGCTATTACATGACACTCGCCCCACTCGTAGCCAAGGGCAAGGTCATGGTTGGCATGTCCGGTGGTGAACTGGGCATTCGTGGCTTTATCCAGGCGTTCAATGCCGAAACCGGCAAGCCCGTCTGGAAAACCCATACCGTTCCCGGTCCGGGCGAACCAGGCCATGACACATGGCCCGGTGAAACGTGGAAGACTGGCGCGGTGTCGATTTGGGTCACCGGGAGTTATGACCCGGAACTCAATCTTACCTACTGGGGGACAGGCAATGCCGGTCCCTTCATGGGCGAAGCCCGTTCCGGCGATAACCTTTATGCCAACTCGGTCATCGCGCTGGATGCGGATACCGGCGAGTTGAAAGCGCATCACCAATATCACTGGAACGACTCCTGGGACTGGGATGAAGTGTCCGCGCCACTCTTGATTGATGTGAACCGCAACGGGCGAGCGATCAAAGCCTTAGTGCATGCGGGTCGTAACGGGTATCTCTGGTTATTGGAGCGCGGCGCCAACAAAATCGCCTATGTCCACGCCGAACCCTTCGTGCATCAGAACGTGTTCACCAAGCTCGACCCGGAAAGCGGACGCCCCACCTATGACCCACAACGAGTTCCCGGCATCGGCAAACGGGCCGAGTTTTGCCCTTCGGTTTGGGGTGGCAAAGATTGGCCACCCGCCGCATACAACCCCAAGACTGGGCTCATGTATATCCCCGCGAATGAAAACCTGTGCGGCGCCTTGAAAGGGCAACCGGCCACCTACACTCCGGGGCAGCTTTTTATTGGCATGGACATCGCGGACATTGAACTGCTGCCACAAAAAGAGGCCAAGGATCACATCGGCGAACTGCAAGCGTGGGACCTGAACGCGGGCAAGAAAGTGTGGACCTCAACCTTCAAGTCCCACAATTGGGGACCGGTACTGACCACGGGCGGCGGACTAGTGTTTCTCGGTGGCACCAATGATCGTTATTTTCGCGCCTTTGATGCCAAGACGGGCAAGGTCTTGTGGCAACAGCGTACCAATTCCGGCGTTACGGGAGTCCCGGTGTCCTATCAACTGGATGGCGTGCAATACATCGCCGTGCAATCCGGCTGGGGTGTCGATGCCCAACGCAAACAGGAACTGCTGGATAAAGCCAACGGCACCAAGACCTTTGTGCCGCAAGGTGGCGTGCTGTGGGTGTTCGCGTTGGCGAAGTAGGGACGGGGAGGAGATAACCGCAGTGGCTGTTCATACAATAACGAAGCGACAAGTACAGGCCAGAATTCAACGGCAAAGGTGGGTGCCCAAATGAAACCGAAGGGATCAGTGAAATATTACCCTGAGAACGATGTGTTGTATGTGTTGATCCAGGCTGGTGAGGAAGCCACATCAGTGGAGATCGAGCCCGGGGTTACCGCTGAATTGAATAAGAGCGGCAAGATTATCGGTATCGAAATTTTAGATGCCTCCAAGTATTTGCGAAAACTGGTTCAGCAACGATGGGAACCACAACTGAAGCAGCGAATGGCCTCATGAACCGAGCTGCTGAGCTAGCACAGGCGAGACGCCTGCGCTCCCAGGCTCACAAGCCTCTTCAGCTTCGCGATACCCGCGCTGTCGGGGTTGCCACACTCCGCATTGATAACGAAATCCGTTTCCGTGGCAGGTCTACTTCAAGCACGGTCACCATGACGTGTTGCTGCACTTTCACGACCTCGTGCGGGTCTTTCACAAAGCGATCCGCCAGTTGGCTGACATGCACAAGACCATCCTGGTGCACGCCAATATCCACAAACGCACCAAACGCCGTCACGTTCGTCACAATCCCCGGGACTTTCATGCCGGGTTTCACATCGTCAATTTTCTCGATTCCTTCCGCGAAACGAAAAATCTCGAACTGTTGACGTGGGTCGCGCCCAGGTTTTGCCAGCTCCGCGAGAATGTCATTCAGTGTTGGCATGCCCACCTGCTCTGTTACATACTTGCTCGGCTCGATCTTCTTCCGCAGCCTCTCTTCCCGCAGCAGATCGGCGACAGTGCAGCCGACATCACGCGCCATCGTCTCCACCAAGCCGTACCGCTCCGGATGTACGGCACTGCTATCTAAAGGGTGTTTGCTATCCCGAATACGCAGGAACCCCGCGCACTGCTCAAACGCCTTGGGACCAAGGCGTGGGACTTTACGTAACGCATCACGTGAAGGAAACGGCCCATTCGCGTCGCGGTATTCGACGATATTGTGAGCGAGTTGCGTCCCTAAACCAGACACGTAGGTGAGCAGTTGCTCACTTGCGGTGTTGGCTTCGACGCCGACACTATTCACGCCACTCATCACCACATCGTCAAGCCGTTGCTTCAACGCATGCTGATCGACATCATGTTGATATTGACCGACCCCGATGGATTTCGGATCAAGTTTCACTAGTTCGGCGAGCGGGTCCATCAGCCGCCGCCCAATCGACACCGCGCCACGCACCGTCACATCGTGATTGGGAAACTCTTGTCGAGCGACCTCGGAAGCAGAATAAATTGACGCGCCACTTTCGTTGACCATGACAATTGGAAGCGCGGACGGCAAACCCAGCGCGCGCAGAAACGTTTCCGTCTCTCGTCCGCCAGTACCATTCCCAACGGCTATCGCTTCAATAGCAAATTGCGAGGTCAGCGCGGTCACCACCTTCCCCGCTTCACCCACTTCCCGCGCGCCTTGGTGCGGATAGATCGTCGTGAAATGCAGGAGCTTCCCCTGACGGTCGAGGCAGACGATCTTACAGCCAGTACGAAATCCTGGATCAACAGCCAGCAAGGCTTTTTGTCCAAGCGGCGAGGCGAGCAGGAGTTGCCGCAGATTATCAGCGAACACGGTGATCGCGGCCTCATCGGCGCGCTTTTTCGTCAGCAGGCGCACTTCTGTCTCAATAGACGGACCGAGTAAGCGTTTGAAGCTATCGTGAACCGCGAGTCTGACTTCTTGTGAGACGGCGTTAGTGCTTCTCACGAACAGCCGCTCCAGCATGCGAAATGCCTCGGCTTCATCAATCAGCACACGAAAGGTGAGAATCTCTTCTTTCTCGCCGCGCCGCATCGCCAACACGCGATGGGACGGCGCGGTCGCCACGGGTTCTTCCCACGTGAAGTAATCCGCAAATTTTTGTCCCTCAGCCTCTTTACTGGGAATCACCTCAGTCTGAAATTTTCCTTTCTCTAACAACAACTCACGAAGCCGGGCGCGGGCGTGGAGGTCTTCACTCACCCATTCGGCCATGATGTCACGCGCCCCGGCGAGGACTTCAGTGACAGACGGCAAATCCTTCGCGGGATCGATATACGCGGCGGCCTCTGTCGCTGGATCGTACGGGCCTTGTTCCCACAGCCGTTGCGCGAGTGGTTCGAGTCCTTTCTCCTTGGCAATGGTGGCGCGGGTGCGGCGTTTGGGTTTGTAGGGCAGATACAGGTCTTCGAGCACCGTCATGGTATCAGCCGCGACAATTTTGGCGCGTAGCTCATCGGTGAGTTTCCCTTGTTCGGTAATCGACTTGAGAATCGTTTCGCGGCGGCGGTCCAATTCAATCAATTGCGCGCTACGATCGCGAATCGTGGTAATCGCCACTTCGTCGAGGCCACCAGTCGCTTCCTTGCGGTAGCGCGCGATGAAGGGCACGGTGGCCCCTTCGTCGAGCAGCGTGAGCGTGGCGTGCACTTGCTGCTTGTTCACGTGTAATTCTCGGGCAATGAGGTCGGTATGTCTCAGGCTCATGGAATACAGCTCCATTCTTCATTGGCTTATGGCTTATGGCTTATGGCTTATAGCCCGTTCGCTTCGCTCACTCTATGGTAGGAGCATTTCTGCCATAGGCCATAAAGCGACCGCAGGGAGCAAGCCATAAGCCATAGGCCATAGGCCATCCACTGCCTCCCCTTTCCCGCACGGTGTCCATCATGCTAATCACCTCCGACTGAGGGGACAAACGACATGGCACATACGCCGCCTGGGTGGACAGAACCAGAAACCATCACGATTCGACCAGAGGCCGTCCTGCCCTTGGATGTCGTGGATCACTATTTGCGTGGTCGCCTCCCCAATACCGATGGACCGCTTGAGGTGACACAGTTCGCTGGTGGACATGCGAACCTCACGTATTTGGTGCGCTTTGGCGAGCATGAATATGTACTGCGCCGTCCGCCGAGTGGGCCGCTCGCTCCAGGCGCGTATGATATGGGGCGCGAATTTCGCGTCTTGTCCGCGCTGCACCCGGTCTTTCCCCCAGCCTCGCGTCCCTATCTCTTTTGTGAGGATACAAGCGTACTCGGTGCGCCCTTCTTTGTCGTGGAACGCCGCCGTGGGCTGGTGATCCACAAAGAGATGCCTCCAGAATACCTCAATCGACCCGACCTCTTTCGTCGGCTGAGCGAGGCGATGGTCGATACCCTCGTCGAGTTCCACGCCATTGATTACAAAGCCGTGGGCCTCGAAACCCTGGGCAAACCCGACGGCTTCGTGGAACGACAAGTGACGAACTGGAGCAAACGCTGGGAGCGGGTGAAAGATGCCTCGCCTATTCCCCTGATGGACGAACTCAGCCGCTGGTTACTAGCGCGCATTCCGCGTTCATCGGCGCCAACCCTGCTCCATAACGACTATAAACTGGACAACATGATGGTCGATCCCGCCGACATCGCGTGTATCCGCGCGCTCTTTGATTGGGATCAGTGCACGCTGGGGGACCCACTGGTGGACGTGGGACTGCTGTTGAACTACTGGACGAACGCGGACGATTCTCCGGGACGCAAGTTCATCGCCCAGGCACCAACGACGCTGCCTGGCTTCTACACGCGCGCCGAGGTCGTTCAACGCTATGCCCAGCGCAGCGGACGTGATGTCAGCGCGATGGCATTCTACGAAACGTTCGCCTTGTGGAAAACGGCGACGGTGTGCATGCAGTTATTCGTGCTCTATAAAAACGGACAGTTGCAAGATGAGCGGTTGGCGGACTTCGCGCAATGCGCCACGAAGTTGGCTGAAGCCGCCCATGTCGTCACGCAAACGGCGACATGCTAAAGCAATGCGTACTTTGAGGAGGAACTTTCATGTCAGATCAAGATTTACAAGCGGAACTCGAACGGCTACGCGCCGAAAACACGGCGCTCAAAACCCGGGCCGTCAAGGGCATCACGATGAAAGTGAGTGAAAAGGGCGGCCTCTCGGTGTATGGCCTCGGTCGCTTCCCCGTGACCCTGTACAAGGAACAGTGGACCAAGTTGCTCGATATGACGGATGACATTCGCACGTTTATCAGCACCCATGAAGCGGAACTCAAAACCAAAGAGGACCGACCGAAAGAGTAATATGTGGAAACGATTACTGCTGACTCTTCCACTCTTCATGCTCACGCACTGCACGGCAACGAGCGGCACCCGCCACACCGCCGTACCGCCACCATCACCAGCTCCAGTCGAGGCGCAACAACAACTTTCTTCGCCCCCCTCGGCGGAACAGATCGAATTCTTTAATCGGGCTCTTGATCAGGCGTGAGCCCAGCCTTTTACGGGCATACAGAAGGCGGCCATTCTCACCCAATACTCGGACAGTGGAGACCGTGGCGACCATGCCAGTGTATGCACTGACCCATGACCTCCGGTTCCCCGATCCAGAACGCGCCAACCGCGACGGACTCCTCGCGGTTGGTGGCGATCTCCGTGTCGAACGGTTGCTGCTCGCGTACCGGTTAGGGATTTTCCCGTGGTACGACGATGACTCGCCGATCCTGTGGTGGAGCCCCCCGCGACGATGCGTGATGAACCCCGCCACATTTCATGTCTCACGGAGCTTGCAACGCGAGCTGCGTCGCGGACACTTCTCCGTCACTTTTGACCAGGCATTCCCCGCAGTCATTCGCGCCTGTGGAGAAACACGGATCGCCGAGGGCAAGGGCACCTGGATCGTGGAAGACATGATTGACGCCTACTGTGCTCTTCATGACGCGGGGTTCGCGCACTCCGCGGAGGCGTGGGTTGATGGGCAATTAGCCGGGGGCATCTATGGCGTCAGCTTAGGCCGGGCTTTTTTTGGTGAGTCCATGTTCACGAAAATCACCAATGGTTCCAAAGTCGCCTTCGCCGCTTTAGCCAAGCAACTGACGGAGTGGGAATTCTCGTTGATTGACTGTCAGATCACCAATCCCCATCTCCAGCGGTTGGGCAGTTATGAAATCTCGCGCAAGGAGTTCCTGCGACAATTGACCCAGGCGTTGGCGTTTCCGACGCGCAGAGGGAAATGGAAGTCACCGGAATCAGGCTTCAACTCCCAGCCTTACAGTTGAAGCCGCTAGCCCCCGAACACTTCGTCCAGCGTCGCCGCAGTGATAACCCGATCTCCCCACACCAGCAGAGTCTCCGCGTCGGCTGCTCGGACTCGCTGGAGAGTCGCATCAGCCAAGGGACCAAAGCGACGTTCCAATATCCGTAACAGCAGAGCGACTTCACCTTCCTGGCGTCCGAGCTGGACTCCTTCCTGGCGTCCTTCCTGGCGTCCGAGCTGAACTCCTTCCTGGCGACCAACTTGGATTCCTTCCTGACGACCAACTTGGATGCCTTCCTGACGGCCCTGCTCCAACCCTTGCCGTTTCCATTCTTCGGTCCATTCGACCACACGTTCGGCCAACATACTTCTCACCTCCTGCAAATCGTTGAGGTGGGCGAAAGGGGTCTCCGGCATACGCCCCGGTAGAAAGACCCGTTTCAGCCACACTGTAAAGGCTCGTCGTAACGACTCCTGCTGGGGCGCTTTGAGCCAGTCCACCAACGCACCCAGCACCTGCTCGACCTCGCCTGGCGTGCGACTGTTCTCAATCCGCACTAACGCCGCCACCATGTTACGCAGTCCCACGAGGTCCTGTTCATCTATCCGCCCTTCATCAATGAGAAAATAACGCACGCGCGGAAGATACCGTTCCAGCCCATCTGGCACGGGCACGATCAAATCCAGCACATCAAGCGGCGCATTCCACGGCGGCGATCCGTTATACAACACCACCGGGAGCACGGGTGGCAGCCGACGGTCTCCAACCCATTCCCCTCTGCGAATCAGGTCTTGGTATAAGAGTCCGACATAGGCCATGATACGCACCGCCATGAAGCGATTCACCGTGGATTGGAACTCCAACAACAGATAGACATACAACCATTCCTGTCCCCAGCGTACCCGCCAAATGATGTCGTCCTCGCGTTCGCGTAAATCGTCGGCCACGTAGCTATCGGGCACTCTTTCCAGACTGCTGAAGTTCACTTCCCGCACCCACGGCTCGCGTACAAAGCCGCGCAGCAGGTCGGCCACCATCTCAGGATGCGAGAACAGGAGCTTGTAGCTGTGATCGTGATCCATACAGAAAAATCACCCGCGGTTAAAACCCTTTTACGCCTTTATCGAGCTGCACGCCGAATGTATTCAGCGCCATCGACACCAGGTTGTATTGCCCGACGGTAAACACGACATCCATCAACTGTTGCGTATTGTAGCGTTGGCTCAACGCCGCCCACGTCGCGTCGCTGATAAACGCATCCTTGTGTAATTCATCCGTGGCGCGCAAGAGCGTGGCATCGAACGGAGCCCAGTCTGGCGCATCTGGTCCGGCTTTGATCCGCTCGATCTCCACGTCCGTCAGGCCCGCCTTCTTGCCAAAAATCACATGTTGCCCCCACTCGTATTCCGCTTGACATAGCCAGCCAATACGCAGAATGAGCAGCTCCCGTTCACGCGGAACGAGGGTCGAAGTGTCTCCCATGATGTGATAGGCCCACACACCAAACTTCTTCCACGCCGGCCAGTGACGAGACATCGTGGCCATGACGTTATAGACCGGCCCTTCTTTATAGACCGGTTCCAACGCTGGTCGCTGTTCCTCCGTCCATTCCGATGGGGCGAGTGGGGTAATCCGCGGTTGTGATAACTTCATTGTGAGTCCTCCTCTTTATTACTGTTCGCCAGAATGTCATCCCTGCTCCGGCTTATCAACGGGTAAACATGACTTTCATAATTGTCGTCGAGCCGTGGTGCGCAAAGCGCACCCTACGAACTCCATTTTTAACTTTTGACTTTTGCCCTTTGACTTTTGACTTCTCCCCCTCCCCGCCCCTTCCTTGTCACTCTAACTCAGAGTTGCTATGGAACCCGTCTCTAGCAACAAATCCCTGACACCCTGCTGCTCTCAGATGAGATGTGAGGACACTATGCCGTTCCATTCCTCAGGCACTCGCCCTGAGACCGCCGACTCCTATTCGCCGTTGTTTCATCCGTTCTTCCTCCTCGCGATTCTCGCACTGACGACCTTCACCTTCGGCTGTGAAAGCGGAAAACCCGCGGCTCCGCCCACACCGCCAGCGCCTCCCCCACCCGAAGTGGTCGTGATGGATGTCATCCAGCAAGACGTGCCCATTTACGCGGAATGGTTGGGCACAACCGATGGCTCCATCAACGCCCAAATCCGGGCCCGCGTGCAAGGCTACCTGCAATCCCGCGACTATCGAGAAGGCATCTCCGTCAAAGCGGGAGATCTCTTATTCACCATCGACACCCGGACCTATCAGGCGGCTCTGGATCAGGCCAAAGCCGACCTCGCGCGCGCCACGGCGAACTTGGGCAAAACCCAACTCGATGTGAACCGCTACACCCCCCTCGCCAAGGAAGGCGCGATCAGTCAGCAAGAACTCGATAACGCCATCCAAGCGCATCTCGCGAACAAAGCCGCGGTGGACATGGCCAGTGCCAGCGTCGAACAAGCCCAATTGAATATCGGGTGGACCCAAATCCGCGCGCCTATTGATGGGATTGTCGGCATCGCCGACGCCCAAATCGGCGACTTGATTCAACCCAACACTTTGCTGACGACTATCTCACGGGTCGATCCCATTAAAGTCACCTTTCCGCTGAGCGAGCGCGACTACCTCAAATTCGCCGACCGCGTCGCGTCCGCCATGCAAGCCGAGAAACGCGCGCAGTTGCATGGCCCCCCGCTGGAATTGATCCTCAGTGACGGGAGTATCTATCCCGAACCTGGGGATATCGCCCTGCCGAATCGCGAAGTGGACGCCAAGATGGGCACCATTTCCGTAGTCAGCTACTTCCCCAATCCCCGCAACATGCTGCGACCTGGACTCTATGCCAAGGTCCGCACGGTGACCGATACGAGAAAAGACGCGCTCCTCGTCCCGCAACGCGCGGTCCAGGAATTACAAGGCACCTACCGGGTCGCGGTGGTGGGGGCGGACAATGTGGTGAGCATGCGCAAGGTCAAAGTCGGGCAACGGAGTGGCACCCTCTGGGTCATCGACGAAGGCATCAGCGCCGGTGAACGGGTCATCATCGAAGGACTACAGAAAGTAAAAGAGGGCGCCCCGGTTGTCCCCAAACCGGCACCGACTGAACAACCGACAACAGCGGCTCCGGCCCCCGCACCGGCCCCTGGGACCACACCCACACCGAAAACCGGAGAGAAGTAACATGGCACGGTTTTTCATTGATCGGCCCATCGTGGCGATGGTCATCGCCATTGTCATCACCCTCGCCGGCTTGGTCTCAATGAGTCGCCTGCCGATTGCCCAATTGCCGGAAATCGTCCCCCCGCAAATTCAGGTCTCCACCACCTACACCGGGGCGGATGCCGTCACCGTCGAGCAAGCCGTCGCCACCCCCATCGAACAACAAGTAAATGGGGTGGACAACATGCTCTACATGAAATCGACCAACGCCAACGACGGCACCCTCACCCTCTCCATCGACTTCGAGGTCGGCACCAATGTCGATATTGATAACGTGCTCGTGCAAAACCGCGTCACGCAGGCCACACCTTCGCTTCCCCTCGACATCAAGAATTTCGGCGTGACCGTCAAAAAATCACTCGCGTTTCCGCTGCTCATTATTTCGATCATTTCCCCCAACGGCACCTACGACTTCAATTTCCTGGGGAACTACGCCAACATCAACATCAATGACGCCCTCAAGCGCATTCCTGGCGTCGGCGATGTCCAAACCCGCGGCGCTTCCGATTACGCCATGCGGATTTGGCTGAAGCCCGACCAAATGGCCAAACTTGGGCTGACCGTTGTCGATTTACAAAGCGCGATCCAAAAGCAGAACACCGTCAATCCCGCTGGTCAGGTCGGCGGAGAACCCGCGCCACCCGGACAAGAATTCACCTACGCCATGCGCGCGCAAGGGCGCTTGGTCACCGCCGAGGAGTTCGGTGAGATTGTCGTGCGGCTCAACCCCGACGGCTCCACCATTCGCCTCAAGGACATCGCCCGCATTGAACTCGGCACCCAGAACTATAACCAACGCGGCCGCTTGTCCGGTAGACCCGCTGCCGTCGTGACCGTGAACCAGTTGCCGGGCGCGAACGCCCTCGCCGTGGCGGAGGCTGTGAAGCAGACCCTGGCCGAATTGAAAACCCGCTTCCCTCAAGACCTCGACTATGAAGTCTCGCTTGATACCACACTGCCGGTGACGGAAGGCATCAAGGAAATCAGCAAGACCCTCACCATCGCGGTCATTCTGGTGACCCTTGTCGTCTATCTCTTTCTCCAGAGTTGGCGTGCGACCTTGATTCCCCTGCTGACGATTCCCGTCGCCCTCATCGGCACTTTCATGGTCTTTCCCTTGCTCGGCTTTACTATTAACACCCTCTCGCTCTTCGGGTTGGTGCTGGCGATTGGTCTGGTGGTGGATGATGCCATCGTCGTCGTGGAAGCGGTGCAACACAAGATCGAACAAGGGCTCAATCCACGGGATGCGACGATCAAAGCGATGGACGAAGTGTCCGGCCCAGTGATCGCGATCGCCTTGATTCTCGCGACAGTCTTTATCCCAGTGGCGTTTGTCGCGGGCATCACCGGTCGCCTCTATCAGCAATTCGCCTAGACCATCGCCATCTCGGTGCTCATCTCCGCTTTCACCGCCCTGTCGTTGACCCCAGCCCTGTGCGTTAAACTCCTTCACCCGGCCAGCAAAACCGCGAAACCGGCGGGGTGGTTCTTTCGCCTCTTTAATCGCTGGTTCGAGCGCGGCACCAACGGGTATCTCTGGTGCACCAGAGTCCTCGTCCGGCGCACGATCATTGGACTCCTGTTCCTCGCGGTCATTACCGGCGTGGCGGGCAAGTTTGGCACGATCCTCCCCACTGGGTTCTTGCCCGACGAAGACAACGGCTACCTGGTCGTCGCGCTCCAGTTACCCGATGCCGCTTCATTCCAGCGCACCGACGCGGTGGTCACCAAAATTGGCGAAATGATTAAAAAGGTCCCCGGTATTCGCGGCTTCAACGCGCTGACGGGATTTAATCTGCTCACTGGTGCCTCGACTACCTATTCCGCGACGATCTTCATCCGCTTTGAGCCCTGGGAAAAACGGACAACACCAGAAACGAGCGTGAAAGGCATCCAAGCCGCGCTCAATCGCATGCTCAGCCAGATTCCGGAAGGACGTGCGTTCGCCATTCTGCCGCCCGCCATTCCTGGCTTTGGGCGTGCCGGGGGATTCAGCTTCATGTTACAGGACCGCGGCGGGGGGTCGGTTGAGTTCCTCTCTGAACAGGTCAATCGCTTCCTCGACGCCGCCCGCAAGCGACCGGAACTGGTCGGCGTGAACAGCTTGTTTAGTTCGGCCGTCCCCCAAGTGTTCGCACGAGTGGACCGCGACAAGGTGCTCAAGCTCGGCATTGATATTCGCGAAGTATACTCGGCCTTGCAGACGCTGATGGGCGGCTTCTATGTCAACGACTTCAACCGCTTTGGGCGGCAATGGAAAGTGTATCTTCAGGCGGACCCGGAATATCGCATCCGCGCGGAGGACATCGGCCAATTTTTCGTGCGCAATAACAGCGGGGACATGGTGCCGCTCTCGACCCTTGTCACCATCGAGCCGTACGCGGGTCCCGAATTCACCATCCATTTCAATCTCTATCGCGCGGCGGAGATCATTGGGGCCGCCGCGCCGGGCTATAGCTCCGGGCAAGCGATGACCGCGCTCGAAGAGGTGTTTCGCGAAGTGATGCCACCAGAGATGGGGTATGCGTGGAATTCGCTGTCATTCCAGCAAAAACGGGCCGAAGGCGGCGCGGTGGTGATTTTTGCCGTCTCCTTGCTGTTCGTCTTTCTGATTCTCGCGGCCCTTTATGAGAGTTGGTCCCTGCCGTTTAGCGTCTTATTGGGTACACCGGTGGCGGTCCTGGGCGCGTTTCTGGGTCTGTGGTTACGCGGGTTTGAGAACAACGTCTATGCCCAGATTGGGCTCGTCATGTTGATCGGCTTGTCAGCGAAGAATGCCATCCTC
>JANMSE010000681.1:0-14197 GCA_031389045.1 Deltaproteobacteria bacterium
TGACGACCGCCGACATTTCCGATCAGGTCATGGAGATTGCCTGCGGGTTGCACAATCTCCGGGTCCGGTGTCGGCACCCGCTCCCAACTTTCGACGTATTCAGCTTGCTCAGCCCTGCTTAAACCCGATAATGTCTAATATACAACGCGCCCTCGGGGGTGATTGCTATCCCATGGGGATACCGAATCCCCGCTTGCAGCGGTGGCCCCCTATCGCCGCTGTAGGTGCTCGTCCCATCGCCGGCCACCGTGGTGACCAGGCCATTGGTTCCGAGCCGCCGGACCCGCACATTCCCCTGATCGGCGAAATACAGATTCCCCTCGCGATCGACTGTGAGATGGTAGACATTGTTGGTCCGGGTCTGCGTCCCCACTAGGCCATCACCATTGAAGCCATCGGCTCCGCGATAGAACCCGACAATAATGGTGTTGATCCCGTTCGGGGTCACCTTGCGAATGACCCGGTTGCCCCGATCCGCGATGTACAAATTGCCCTGCTCGTCCACCGCGACTCCCGACGGATACCAGAGGCCGACTTGGGTGGCGGGAAATCCGCTCCGTCCACCGTCGAAGTTGCCAAACGAGCCGTCACCGGCGACCGTCGTGATAATGCCCGCGGTATCGACCCGCCGCACCCGATTGTTCTGTACATCCGCGATATACAGATTGCCCTCCCGATCGAGCGCGAGTTGTTGGGGGTTGTTTAATTGGGCGCTGGTGGCGGGTCCGCCGTCGCCACTGTAGCCTTGCACGCCCGTTCCGGCCACCACGATCATCTGTCCTTGCGGGGTGACCTTATAGACGCGTTGAAGCCCCTGATCCAAGATGTACAGATTGCCTTGCGGATCGACGGCCACGCTCACGGGGGCGCTCAAGGAGGTTTGGGTTGCTGGGGTCGTGCCTGGCAAGTAGGAGGCCCCGGCAATGCGCGTGATGAGCCCATTGGGTGCTACTTTGCGCACGATCGCGCCATTCCACTGCTCGGCAATATAGACATTGCCCGTGGCATCCGCAGCAATGCCATAAGGCTCGCCGAGGGCGGCCGTGGTAGCGGGGATAGCCGTACTCAAGTCATAATTGTCGCCACCCCCGGCAGCCGTAGTAATCACCGTGGCCAGCCCCGGCGTTTGCCCACTGCGCCGTGTCCCATCTCCCAAGTACAGGACATGGCCCTTCGGGTCGTAGGCATGATGCGCCGAAAGACTCCAGCCGCCGAGTTCCTGCGATCTGGCATCCCACGTGCCCAGTTGCCCTTGCCAATCCTTCCACAAGGTCACTTCTCGTCTTGTTATGCTCCCCGTGATGGGCACCCCATTGCCGTTGTAACCAAACCGCGACACCTGGGTATAGACGGCATCATAGGTGTTCCCGACCCGCACCCGCACCCCCTGTCTGCCCTGCCCGACTCGCCCGTAGCCATCTTGGCCGTCCCACGTAAAGCGAATCCGTTGGTTGGCCACCGGGACATAACTACGACGAATCTGGCGCCCGGCGACCGTGATTTCGACTTCGACCCGCTTGGGCGTGCCGGGAATCGTCCCGCCGTTCAGCGGAATCTGGAGCGTGTAGGCTGTGGTCCGTCCTTGGGTGCGGTCGCTCTGGTACACCAAGTTCATCCCGGTCCCTGGCACCTCCAGCGTTTCGCCCAACGTCTGCCCCTGACAGCCAATGACCGACCCACAGCTCGGATCGGGGTCGTCCGGCCCGTTGTCTCCTTCGGGCCCGCCGCCAGAGGGCGGTCCCCCTGAGTTCGGCGGCGACATCCCCCAGTTGCAATCCCACGTCGAGAAATGCGTGAGCGCGACCCGCCATAGACTCTTGCCTACGGGATAGAGCGTCGCCAGTTGCTGCTGCTCGACCGAGGTAATTCCCAAGGCCCCAAGCTGTGCGGCGGTGTCAGCGACATTGTCCCCGTTGGTATCGAGATTCGCGGTGTCACTGGTGACACTAAGAATCTTGATGATGCGCCCATTGTCCCACGGGACCCACGCGCCCCGGTCATTGTCGTAATACCCCACCGGGACGGTTCCTCCCACCGGGAAGTTAAGGAAGTTGTCCACGTAGAACGGCACCGGTTGGGAGAACAGGACATCCTTGCCCGCGACTTTCTTGCCGTTGGCGAGCGCTTCATCCACACTCAGTTCCACGGCGTAGGTGTAGGCGCTGCTGGGCGGTAAATCCCCAGGCATGGCTTGGGGGCCGTTGTCCCCGACCGTATACTCCGTGGCGCGCACATGCAGCGTCGTCAGCGGCTGCATACTGCCATCGGGCAGCACCATTTGCGCCGTGGTCCCTTGCGGGAATAGGATCGTCGCTTGGCGCGTGCCGTCACTGTCCGTCACCACACTGCCTTGCGCCACTTGCATCGGCGTCGTCGCCGTCAGATCAATCGTGGTTACTTGCGGGTCCAGGGGAATCAGTGCGACATCAGACGCGACCACGTAGTCCCGCCACGGCGTCGTCACTTGGCGCTGCGCCGGTAAATACCCGGTCTTCTGATACTGGACAATGAGTGGCCCTTCACCATTCACCGCCATGTCGAACAGACCGTCCGTGCGGCTCAGCGTTCGGCCCAATTCTGGATGATCGAGAATACTGACGCTCACACCTGATAACGGTGACCCTTCCCGTGTGAGCACTTTGCCGCGTAGCACCGCGACGCGACGCGCTTCTATTGTTCCCACCGCGACTCCCGTCTGAATCGGATTGGCTCCGGTGTAGAGAAACGCCGTGGTCGCGGCGATGTCCGTCGCCACCGTGCGATTGATTGGGGGTGCCACAGTGGCTGGGTCCGGTGGCAAGCCTCCGGCGACACTGAGCAAGGTTGTGCCACTGTCATTGCTCGCGCCATCACTCACCACCAATGCCAGCCCGTCTCCGGCCTGGGCCGCGAGCTGCGCACTGAAACTCCCATTCGCCGCGGCGGTCACCGTCACGCTCGCTCCCGTGCGACTATTCGTTACCTTGACCCGCGCGCCGCCTTCCACACTGCCCGCGCCGCCGCTGATCGTGACCTGGCCGTTCGTTGGTGTCCCCACCGTGACTTGGGTCGCGGGTGGGGCCGTGGGCGCGACCGTGTCGAGCGTGGCTTGTACTGTCGCCGTCCCCACATTGCCCGCTGGGTCGGTGGCTCGTAGCGTGGTCGTGTTGGGTCCTTCCGCTAACGTCAGACTCTGCGTGAACGTGCGATCCGCCGCCAGCGTCACCGCTTGGGCGTTGATGGTCAGCGTCGTCACTTCACTCACACTGCCCGTCACCACTTGCGTCGCTTGCTTGGTCAACAGTCCAGCCGTCGGGGCCGTGACCGCAATAATCGGGGCAATGCTATCAATCGTCACATTGCGTGTCGCGGGCGCGGACAGATTGCCCGCGAAGTCCGCGATCGTCGCTCGCAGGGCCACCGCCCCTTGAGGCAGCGCCGTCCCGGGGGTGCAGGTCAAATTGGGCGGCGTAATCGTGCAGGTGCTGGGCACCGCGGTCGCATTGGCTTGGAGTTGGAGCGTGCTCGGGTCTACGCCTTGGCCGTGATCCGTGGCGCTCAGTGTCAAGGGCGGACGGGTGGTGTTGAGCAGCGCGCCCGCCGCTGGTGTCAGAAAACTCAAAGTCGGCACCACGACATCCGTGTACAGCACAACGGCCCGAAGCGTGGATGTGCCAAAGGTGCGCGTGTGCACGACTTGGCCGGTGGCACTGTAATGGCGGAGCGTCGCGCCTTGCGCGAGCCATACGGTCTGATCGACCGGGTCCGTCGCCAGAGCCACGAGACTGGGACTGGCGTCATCATCATCACCGCCACGGGCGGGCAGCGCCACATCAACCAGGATGGCTCCGGTGACCGAGCGGCGTTGCAGCCGCGTGCTGGTGGTCAACCACACGCCGCTGGCTCCATCACTGCTGAGCCGTGTCACGCCATTGACGGCTAGGTCCATGACCCGACTGCCATCCGTCGCGTAGCGCTGGAGTCGGCCATTTACACTCACCCACACCGCGCCGCTGAGTGCATCAATCGTGAGATCGCGCACCGTCGGATTCGACCCCAAGGTCAGCGTACTCACCACCACGCCCTGTTCATTGTACGCCTGGACGCTCGTGGTGCTCGCGCGCCACAGCCGATTGGTGAGGGGATCAAAGGCCAGGGCGCGGATCGTACTGGAGACGGTGAGGTTATGGAGCACCGTGCCCGTGGCGCTGAGATGGCACAACTGCGTACCGCGCGCGAGCCACACACTGCCGGTCGGGGCATTGACACTGAGCAGCGGCGAGAACGTGTTGTCATCATCACCCCCACCAACGGCTGGCACGGCCACGGTGCGCACGAGTTGACCCGCGAAGCTGAAGGCTTTGAGCGTGTTAGCACCGTAGCTCCACACTTGACCACGCGGCACGTCCAGTGCCAACGGTTGCAGCCTGGTCTCGCCGGTCAGATGCAGGAGCGGCGCGCCATCGCTGCCCGCCAGTTTGCGCAGCCCCGTGTTCGCGCTCAGCCACAGCGCATCAGCAAAGTCGGGATGAGACGCGGACTGCGCTACGACAGGCGCTACGAGTAGGAGTGACAGGCCGAGACTGAACGAGAGGGCGAGACAAATACTAACTATAAGTGAGTATCGGGGGGGGGGATAAAACCGACAGCGCCAACAGGGCATGAGCGATGTGACATCAGGTTCCTCTCCGTGAGCCGAAGATACGCGGATATCTTCCGCTTCGAGAAGGGTATCGGACGATCGGGGAAAAACTTTAGGTGAAAGGCGCGAGAGTCAAGGTTCACGCGGGGCATGTTTGCATGCTCTCGTCCCGGCTTGCCATCTATAGGGCATTTCCGCTAAAGAAGAATCGCCCTGAGCGGGACTTTCCAAGGGGGCGAAACTCGTTACGAAAAAGGAGGATTTCAGATGAGTGTGGAAAACGAAAAACTTGTGACCGATTTCTGCGTGTCGTGGTCGCGAAAGAACGTTGACGAAGTATTATCATACCTGACCGATGATTGTTTTTATCACAACATTCCCATGGAACCCTGCGTTGGGAAAGCCGCGATTCGGGAGTTTGTCGAGCCGTTTCTGAAAGGGGCGGACTCCGCCGTATTCGAGATCAAGCACACGACCTCCACGGGGAACGTCGTGATGAATGAACGTGTGGACCGTTTTGTCATGGGCCCCAAGAAGATCGAGCTGCCTGTTGCCGGGGTGTTTGAAGTGCGGGATGGAAAAATTTCGGCGTGGCGTGACTACTTCGATCTCACCTCGTTCACCAAGCAGATGGGCTAATCGCTGATCGTACCCGCGACAGCGAAGCGGTACCGTCCCTTCTAACCGCATATTTATACTGAGAGGTCTCAATTATGGAGAAACTAATTCCTGGACTCGAAGGCGTGCCGATTATGGAGTCGGAAGTCGGCTTCATTGACGGTCAGAAAGGGATTCTCGAGTACCGCGGGATTCCGATTGAAGAGTTAGCGGAGAAAAGCACTTATGAAGAGGTGTCCTATCTGCTGTTGTGGGGAAAGCTGCCAACACGTGACGAACTGGCGAAGTTTGATCACGATCTGCGTACGCACAGACGGATCAAATATCGCCTGACCGATTTGATCAAATGTCTGCCGGAAAACGGCCATCCGATGGACGCCCTCCAGGCGGGAGTGGCGGCCTTGGGGATGTTCTACCCCGCCAAAATCGATGCCTCGGAAGTCCCGCCGGGCACGGATGTCTTGACTCAAAGCAAGCACTACTGGTCGATTATCCGCCTCATCGCCAAGCTACCGACGATCGTCGCGGCCTTCGAGCGCATGCGGCGTGGGGACGAGCCCGTGCGCCCGCGTGATGATCTCTCGCATGCGGCGAACTTTCTGTGGATGCTGACCGAACAAGACCCTGATCCGCTTGATGTGCGCGTGCTGGATGTGTGCCTCACCCTCCATGCGGAGCACACGATGAATGCCTCGACGTTCAGTGGCTTGGTGGTGGGATCGACACTCGCCGATCCCTACACGATGGTGGCTTCAGCGATTGGCGCGCTGACTGGCCCCCTGCATGGGGGCGCGAATGAGCAAGCCTTGAGAATGTTCCGGGAGATCAAAACGGTCGAGAACGTGCGCCCATTCATCAAAGGGAAACTTGAGCGCAAAGAAAAGATCATGGGCGTCGGCCATCGGGTCTACAAAGTAAAAGATCCGCGCGCCTCGGCTTTACAGGAACTTGCGGGCCACCTCTTTAAGGCGAAGGGCGAACATCCGCTCTATAAAGTCGCGCAAGAAGTCGAACAGGCGATTAACGATCATGTGGGCGCGAAAGGGATTGCCTCGAATGTCGATTTCTACTCTGGTGTCGTTTACGACAAGCTGGGTATTCCCATCGACCAATTCACGCCGATCTTCGCTATCGCCCGTGTCGCGGGTTGGTTGGCGCACTGGGCGGAACAGCTCCGCAATAATCGTATCTTCCGGCCTGACCAGATCTACACCGGCAAACATGACGTGCCGTATGTCGCGATGGCGCAGCGGTAGCTACGCGGAGATGAGGGGAAAAGGGGAAAGGGGGTAAGGGGGAAAAGGGTAAGAGGGGAAAAGGAAAAAACAAACTGCCACTGAGCGATTTCCCCGTTTGACCGTTTCCCCTTTTACCCCTTGCCCCTTGCCTGAACCTCTGGATTGGCGCAGCTCACCGGCATCTCCCCCCGCCGGAGACGGTTGATATTCTCCGCTACCTTTTTTGCAATTCCCTGTAAGCTCAAGTCTGTTGCCCCGCCGATGTGTGGAGTAGCGACCACATTGTAAGAAAAGATCGGGTCGGCTGGGTCAAACGGTTCTTGCCAAAAGACATCGAGTCCGGCGCCAGCAATGCGCCCGTCCTTGAGCGCGGCCAGTAGCGCGTCGTAGTCAACGACTGGTCCCCGCGCGACGTTAATCAGAAACGCATGCGGTTTCATGCAGGCGATTTCTTCCCGCCCGATAAGACTGCGCGTGTCGTCATTGAGTGGTGGCGCGACGATCACGTAATCCGCTTGCCGTAACACGCGGTGCAGTGTGTCCGCCGCGCCATGAAAATCAACCGCTACGTCGTCCGCCTTTGGCCCGCGCCGCGAGACGGCCTGGACGGTCATCTCCATTCCCTTCAGCCGTTTGGCGAGTTCCTGCCCAATCCCACCGAAGCCGATAATCGCCGCCGTGCGTCCTTTGAGGGTTTGTCCCATGGGCGCGCCGAGTTTCCGTTGCTTGAGGCTCTCTTGGGTTTGTGGATATTTGCGGGCTAGCGCGAGCATGAAAAGGATCGATAACTCCGCCACCGACTCAGCGTTCCCGGTTCCGGCACTGGGCACGTTAGCGACGTAGACGCCAGCACGCGTCGCGGCGGGGATATCGACGGAGTCGAGTCCGGCTCCGTACTGCTGGACCATCCGCACCTGAGTCGCGTCGAACGCAGCGGCGGGAATGGGCGAGACGGTGGGAATCAGGACATCGGCTCGACGCGCGGATTCCACGACTTGAGTAGGAGCACACGCCAGAATCTCATCGTCCGGCAGCTCCCGCTGTAAGAGGTTGATGATGCCAGTCAGTCCTTCACGACAAAAATAGATACGCATGGTCGGTTCCCTTGATCCTTCGTGTAGAGTGGCAAATAGTGCGTCGGCTCTTGCCCGCGACATTACAGGAGGCGTCACTATGGATTATAGTCGTTATCATTACCTCAGCGTTGAACGCAAGGAGAAAGTGCGCATGGAAATCACGCGGGTTTTCGGGGACAGCGGCTACCACAGATCTTCAATCACCCCATTACGCAGGGCAAACCGGATGAGGTCCACGGTCGTTTGGAGTCCGAGTTTATCAAGCAGACGCGCACGATAGGTTTCGACGGTTTTGACGCTGAGATACAGATCGCGAGCGATTTGTCCCGTCGTGAACCCTTCGGCGAAACGCTTCAGGACTTGCAATTCGCGGTCGGAGAGCGCGGCGAGCACGTTCGGGCGGTCCTGCTCCTGGGTGATCCGCGTCGGCAGGCGTTTTGAGATGGCCGGGGACACATAGGTACCGTTTGACGCCACCGCATGGATGGCGGTCACGAGTTCCTGACTCGGATCTTCTTTGACGACAAAGCCCTGGGCGCCCGCCTGGAGTACGCGCAAGGCATATTCCTCATTGGCGTGCATCGTCAGCATGAGAATCCGCGTTTTGATTCCGGCGGCAAGAATCCGCTTGGTCGCTTCGATCCCGTCCATACCAGGCAGTGACAGGTCCATCAGGACCACCGTCGGTTGCAGCTCCTGCGCCAAGCGCACGGCCTCTTGTCCCTCGCGCGCCTCCCCCACCACTTCGATATCAGGGCAGTCCTCCAACAACCGGCGGATGCCATCGCGGACCAAACCATGGTCATCGACTATAAGCACGGTAATCATACGGTTCTTCTTCCTTCGTTTCGAGCATGTCGGATACCTCAGCCGTGAGCGGGACCACCAATCGCACCGCCACTCCCGAACCGGGTGTTGACCGCACGTCCAAGCTGCCAGCCAGAAGCGTCGCGCGTTCTTGCATACCGACCAGCCCCAACGCATGCGGGTCAGATAGCGTGGTGGCCGCGAAGCCGATCCCGTTATCAACTACGGACACCTGAAGCGTTTCCTCGGTACTCTCGAGCGTGATGACGACCGCGGTCGCTTCGGCATGACGTGCGACGTTGGTCAAGGCTTCCTGCACAATGCGATACACATTGGTCGTCGTCTGCGAGGGGAGGTGTCCATTCGTGAAATGGCTATGAAACGCCACTGGCAGACCACTGCGCCGCTCGAACTCGACCGCGCATTGCCTGAGCGCGACCTCCAACCCGGAGCCGTTCAGGACCTCCGGTCGCAAGGACAGGGACATCTGGCGTGTGGCCCGGATAGCAGCCTGCACGAGATGGGCCGCGTCTTCCAGTCGCTCATTGGTCTCCTCCCGCGCTTCCGCGCCATGGCTCTGCGCCCAACGAATATCCATGCTTGCCGCGGTGAGAATTTGTCCGAGGTGGTCGTGGAGTTCGAGACTGATGCGCTCACGTTCCTTTTCTTGCAGATGGATCAAGCGTGCCGAGAGCCGACGAAGCTGCGCGCGGGACTGTGCCACTTCCTGTTCGGACTCTTGCACCTGGCGAACTTTATTCTCCAAATCGCCATTGAGTTCGCGAATCTCTTCGTAGGCATTGGCATTCGCGATCGACAGCGCGCTTTGGTTGGCAAGGGCGACCAGAAAATCGCGGTCGTCCGCGGAGAAAAAAGTGCCCGCCTCCTTCTGGCCGAGGGAGAGAAACCCGAGGAGTTCCCCCTTGAGCATTAACGGGACGATCAACCGCGCACTGAGACGGCGGAACCCTTGCCGGATATTGTCGTTTTCTTGGGACCACGTGCCCTCGTCTTCAAGGTCATACACTGACAGGATTCGCCTTTGCTGTTGCACCGCGCGGATGAGAGGAGCATCGACCGCGAGCCGACGACGCTCCCGCCGTCCTGAGGTCGACACCGGAAGGTAGAAGGTCTTCTCGACATTGCGCAGAAAAATGGCGCCGGAGGTCACCCCGACCGTGTCCCGCAGTATACGCCAGAGTAAGGCGAAGATCTCTTCCTGGTGTAAGGTCGAAGCAAGCGCCGCGCTGGTTCCTTCCAGCGCGGACTTCGGGTTATAGCGAACCCGATAGAAGAAGTGATCGATGCTGTTCTGCAGGTGGGTTTTGAGAGGATTCAGCAGAAAAACCGCGAGCAACGCAAAAAGCAGCGGAAAATAGGGGGTACGCGCGACTTCCGAGGAGGTGAACGAGAGGTTCAGGATCGCAAGCACACCGACGTACAGTACGGCAAGACTCGCCGTGAACAGGAGATAGTATGTCCAGCGTTTGAGCAGGGCATCAATCTCGAACAGATCATGCTTGACGATCGCATAGCCCAGACCAAGAGGAAAAACCGGACCGGTGAAGGCCGCATAGTTCACTGGCACTGTTCCCCCAGTCAGGCCAGCGGAGAGCATCACGAAGGCGGGAAACGCGTACCCAGTGAGAAAGGCCAGGAGAATGACGCGGAGCCGTTGGAGCGTCAATGGGGAGGCGGTCGTGGCATAATCCCAGATAATCTTGCCCAGAAATGTCAGGCCTGCCGTGCCCGCATAGAGCATACACAGGCTGTGCAGCAGGGAATACCTGGCCGGGTGGTAGAGCACCACGTGATACGTCAGGCCCAACCCCAGAGAGACGAGATAGGGAACCCCAACCAGGAAAGACCCGCGCCGAGGCAGGCGATTCACCGGAAACACGAGGGCGAGGTGGAGCAGGCCCGCGGGAAAGAGCGCTTCCGCCGACACGTGCAGACGGAAAAACCAGTGGGGGAAGTACAGGTCCGTCCCCGTCACGCAAAAAACACCTGCCGCGACTCCGGTCAGACACAACGCCTGACTCGCCGGGCTGCGTGGTTTCAAGAGCCAGACGCTGATGCCGATGAGTGCAATGGCCACGCCGTTAAACAAGTACGCGACGAAGAGTAATACGTAATCCGTGCGCGTGAAGAGGAGAGACGGAAGCACGACCTGTGACACTCGATCATCTTTCTCGATCCTATATGTCAGTAACGTCCCTGGCGGAAATTGACCAACAAGACGGTACAGCTCTTCGGCGGTGTGGACGGGATAGCCATTCACCGCCAGGACGACATGCTGGTAGATGTCGCCGTGCTGGGCCACTGGCCAGTGCGGCAGACTCGCCGAAGCGATCACGCACTGGGCGACAACCAAGAATCCCGGAAAACTCTTGTTGATCCAGCGGAGGCTCGTGACACCGCAAGTCAGCGTGAGGCTGAAGAGTGCTAGGATCAGGAGCGCGGCTCCTTGCCTGTGCCATGACGGTTGTGCGAGTCGCCTCATGACTGCTCTCTTAGCAGAAAAACTCAGCCGGTTTTATCAGGGGTTCCCGGACACGGCGGGTTTCCTTCTCCGCAAGAAAAGGGTCAGGCCCGTAACGCCAAGACAGAGAAAAGCAAACCAGTCCCCAAAGCGCGTATAAAATGTGAGTTCCTGCCGGGGGGTGACCACTCCGAATGTGACTCCTTCATCGGCGGAGGAGAGCGCAATCGGGCGACCCGCGGGATCAACATAACCGGAAATGCCAGCGGCCGCCGCACGGACCAGGTACCGTCGCGTCTCTACCGCGCGGAACACCGTCATGGAGAAGTGTTGCAGGGCCGCTTCCTGTCCTTCCGTGACCATCCAGGTATCGTTGGAGATATTAATGAGAAACTGCGCCCCGTCCTTGACCAATCGGCGAGCGAGGTGGAGATGGGTGGCCTCGTAACAAATCATCACGCCAAACGTCCCCTTGGCGGTCGAAAAGACCGTGAACTGTTCCCCTGGAGTAAATTCCGTTGGATACTCAGGAGTTTGCGGTTGCATCAACGCCGGGAGAGCAAAGGGCCGGTATTCGACAAACGGAATCAGGCGAATCTTGTCATACACTTGGGGCGAGGCGTCGTTGGGAAATTGCGGAGGAACCAAATACGCGGAATTGTAAATGGACATCGTGTTATTCGTCTGCTCCATCCGCGGTGCGCCTAACAGGAGGGGGGCATTCATTCCTTGGGCAAACGACTGCAGTTGCGCATAAAGAAGCGGCTCTCGATCAAGGTAGAAGCCGACCGCGAACTCGGGCCAGACAATCAGGTCTGGTTGTTGGTCCTGCACTCCCTGCGTGGTGACCGCGACATACTTGAGCAAGGTGCCGGTATAGTGTTCGCGCATCCAGCGTTGTTCGTGGGGGACATTTCCTTGAACGACCGCGACGACGATATCCGTGGGCACTACCGTGGCGGGCGGGGCATACTGCTGAAGTCGCGCCACCCCATAGAGCCAAACCACGCTCACCCCGCCGAGCAAGGAGCAGAGGGCGGGCCAGGGAAAACCACTCGCGGAGGCTTCCTGGTTTCGCCTTCCCTGCACGGCCACCACAGCTTCCGCGGTGACATAACTACTTAACGCCATGAGGAAAGAGAGCCCGTGGACCCCAGTAATATCGACGATTTGGATCAACGTGAGCTGGGTATATTGCGTATAGCTGAGGAGTTCCCAGGCAAAGCCTGAGAGCGCCGCGCGCGTGAACTCGCTTGCCACCCAGATCGCGGGGACGCCGAGCCACCGCAGCCCGGACTGCTCCTTGCGCAGGACAAGGCAGATCAGCACGCACGCGCTCCCGGTGTAGGGGCCGACAAAGATCCCATAGATAGCGAGGGTCAGGAGCAAATTGACGGGGAACGAATAGGGAAAGTAGGTAGCGACGCTGGGGTAGGACCAATGGGTAATTCCTAGACCGAAAAAGAGACCGTAGAGGAAACCGACGAGCAAGGCTCTACACAGGGTCTTCCCGCGTAGCGCGAGGAACAGCGGTGTGAGCGCGAACCACCCCGCGCTACTCCACGAATACGGAGGAGCCGCCGCCGTATAGAGACCGGCGCTGAGCACGAGGAGAAAAAGGTCTCGCATGGAGTACGTGTTCAGCTCTCAGTTGTTGCTGAACGCGTACGTTCATTCTCCACGCAAGGCGGGTTCATAATGAATCACGGCGTCATTGCTCACCTTCACCGTCTTGCCGACGAAGGCGCCGAAGAACTGGCCCTTGCCTGAGATATCGATAAAAGAGTTGGGAGCATAGACCACCCCGTGAAACTTGCCCGTATTTTGCAATTTGATGTCGGCGCCTCCGACAACATAGACCGCGAACTTTTCCGGATTCGTATCCGCGACCGTAATTCCTTTTCCTTGGATATCGACACTCCCGGTTACATAGAGAGTAACGGGACCCGCGGCATTATTCACGAAGAGGGTCGCATCGCTGCTCACGATGATGCCTGAGGCGCGATAACTGCCAGGGAGCAGCGTGCGCGTGTCGGTGTTCTTGACTTCGATCAGGCCCAGGTTCGGCAGCGACTGAGGCATGGGGACGGACATGAACTGCGTCGGTTGGCTCGCGGACACGTGCGCGCCACTAATCACTCCCTGCCCACTGAGATCGAAAGAGAACCCCGTCGCGCCTCCCTTCACCATTGCATTATCACTGACTTTCACCACGCCATTGCTCAAGACATCACCGTTCGCTCCGAATGAACCAAGTCGCTTGTTGTAACTGTCAATAGAGGCTTTCCCGCTGAGGTCGACCGAGGCCGTGCCCACGAGGCCGTGATGAAAGAGCGAATAGGTGCGCACCACCAGCGTGAATGGCGAGGAAGCACCGGGAGACGGGATTGTATTATCCGGTAGCACCGCGCGGAGGGCGACGATGAGGTGGTCGTGATCAATATGCAGCGTGCCGTTTTGATGCCAATTGGCGTCCTGCGGGTTAAGCAGGTGCGCCTGTTTTTCGCCATGCTGGAGGTAGAACGTATT
The DNA here is from genome assembly GCA_031389045.1 of Deltaproteobacteria bacterium. Taxonomy (GTDB): domain Bacteria; phylum Desulfobacterota; class Binatia; order Bin18; family Bin18; genus JABFSC01. The sequence continues at coordinate 13,372 of JANMSE010000681.1, forward strand.
GAACTCATGCCGGGAATACCGCAACAGCGTGCTCGTCGTACTGGTTGTCGCGGGCTGAACGGAAAACAGCCCAGGCATGCCACGGCCCAGAAGCTGCATGAGAATCCCCTGCGTGTTGTAAAACGACACCTGCTCAGCCGCGAAACGGAGAGGATAGCCCTGCGCTTGCGCTTCGACCACGATTGGTAAGCGAACCTGCGACAGATCCAAGCTGAGACGCACGACCCCATCATGTCCTATGGCCGCGCGGAAATTCTGGTAATGGTACGTGCCAACTTGCCGAGGGATCAAGATCGGTCGTGGGACGACGGTGAATTCGGTGTCGGGAATCGACAGGAGGGTTGCGCTCTGCCCCGCCTGCGACACTCGGACACTGGCCGGTCCCAAAGGGAGGGGCGGGACCGGGATCACGAGCTGCGGTTCGTACCGCCCAGTCGCGATCGAGCGTCGCGTCGCGGCCAGCACGTATACCGTTGCGGATGTACTGTTGCTCCGGGACAGGAAAACGATGCGATAAGACTGTCCACTTCTGAGGCGCGTATCCGAGACCACGACGGGCATCCCCGGATAGGTCGCCTTGGGTTGAAGAACAGCGGGCAGCGGCGGAGGTTTAGCGCAGCCGCAGCCCCCAAACGTGGGCGTGGGGAAACTCACTAGCAGGAGGTGGAGGAGCGAGGCGATCGTGACGAAAGAGAAAGAAGAAGTTGTAATGCGAATTAGGGGTTGAACCAATCCTTGTTTCCTGATGCTAGGTTAGTGAAGCACCACCCGCACTAAGCTGCGGCATCAGGAGGGACAATGGATTGGCAAGAACGGTTAATATCCA
>JANMSE010000389.1:0-4185 GCA_031389045.1 Deltaproteobacteria bacterium
GCGAGGGCGGCGAGGAGCTTGCGTGCGCCCCAGTGCGGATGCGCCAGCCGCGCGGTGATCAGGAGCTCCTCCGTCGCCGCGCTGATCTTGTGCGGGCAGTGATGCGGCACATGCGTGCGGTCGGCCAGGCCGCGGCGTCCCTCCGCCTCATATCGCGCCAGCCACTTGTAGCCGATCCGCCGGCTCACGCCGTACCGGGCACAGAGCTCGCTCATCGTGAAGTGATCACGCTGCGCATCTCGGGTGCGAACCGTCCGGGATTCGCAACCTCAGATGTCAAGTATCTGAGGGGTTAAGGACATTCCCCCTCCCCAGGTTGCTGATGCTCTCGTACTCCATTGGCACGGGGTGGTAAGGATGGCGTGAAGAGTTGCACCCCATCATTGACAGTCAGGGGTATTGTCGGTGAGTGTCACACGATGATAGCCAATTCCCAGATTAAGCCAGCACTCAACAACAGCTCCTTTGTGCCGTCTTGTAGCTCAGTAACAGCGCGAGGGGCTAGTGCAACGTCACGTTCATTTTGTCGCATACCATTTTTGCCACAACCCGCTAATTCAACGTCTTTTTGCCTCTCTCATAAACGTTGACAAACAAAATCGGTAATCACACAATCCCCCTCATCCTGACCCTCTCCCAGCCGGGAGAGGGAACCTGGAAGCAACCTCGCTACCATCACCGAACTTGAACGTCAAAATTCATTAGGAACAGAAGAAATGAACGTGACTGTGTACTAGTTGAGTTGGATCGTCGACCGCCCAGATCAACGTATGAGTGTCAAGCAGAAGTTTCACTGCGTATACTCCTGAAAGTCATCCAGGGGTGCGTCAGAATCCGGAGCGATGTACGTGATTGACCCGCGCATCGTGCCAAGTTTGCGCTGTGCTTTTCTCTTCACGGACACGAGCCGAGCCACGGGTTGCTGATTATCCGTGATGACGACTTCTTCACCTGGAGCAAGATTAGAGACGAGTTCCGCGAGATTCACTTGAGCTTTGTTGACCAGGGCAAGACTGATGCAGATAGTAACATAGTGCCGCAGCTTTTTATCAAAGGCCAGCAGCTCAGCTTGCTGTTCGCGTAGAGAGTCCAGTTCCTTGTCCAAACTTTTGTCATGCAAAATAGATCTGAGCTTTCTGATCAATTTCATCCAGCACAACGTCTCTGGAGTTGCGTTGGAGAAGAAATGGCGTGCAGTCAGAGCGCAACTTCCGCAACTCGAACAACTGATACACACCACCCCGATAGCCTATCAGCACCGACTCCTCGGCGAGCTCGCCGGCTATCTCTGGCAATGGGACACAGCAGAAGAGTTGCGGCAATTTTTACCGGGTGCGTACACCCTCAGTCGCCGCTTGGCCACGCCGCCGTTTCGAGCCGATATTGAACTGTCCCACGTATTGGGTAGCTTCCTGGATAACCAACAAGAACAACTGCGTGAGGATTTTCTTTCCGCGCCGGATACCAGTTTCCACACCCTCGAAAAGTGTTGCCGTCGCAAGAACGATGCGCGCCTGATCGCGCGAGGAGCGTATTCTCTTATCCAGTTTTTTCCTGACCTGGCCGTCCGGACATTTGTCCGCTTCCCGCGCCAACTCTGCAAAACCGCCAAGGTCCTGGGGACCCTGCGTTACGAATACCGAGCAACGTTACTGCAACAGATCACTCATCATACTTTCTTCACCACAGACTTTCCCCACGTCACGCCAAGAGACGCATATCTTGCCATACAACAAGTGTGTGAGGACGATATTGGAACCCCATTCCACGGCATCTCGCTGCCTGGGCGCATGGAGCGTACACCCTCACCCCAGCTCCCATCGACCGTTACCATCGTCTTGTCATGGAAAATCTTGACCGCACCCGCCTCGATTTCATTGAACAACAAGTGATCATGGCACTGTCGCAAACACTCCCAGTTCCCGCGGTCACGAAAAAGAAGGCACGCCATGCCTTGCAACTGCTCGGCAGCTTGGATGACAATCGACGCGGCCTCCGGCGTTTCCTGCGTGCGTACTGGACGGGCGACCAGCAATATCTGTTGCGGCATCCCAAGACCCAACACTGGTTCCGGCGGCATCCTCGTGTCAACGCGACCCTCTGGCTCAACGGAATCTCGTTTCAGACCAAAGTGACGACAGAACTGGGGGTGTCGCTTGGTCTGGAGAAAGACCCCCTCGAAGTGCTGCGACTCGGAACGGATGTCGGTTCATGTCTCGGGCTTGGCGGGTTATGTGATTATTCAGCCGCCGCAGTCTTGTTGGACGTCAATAAACAAGTGCTCTATGCATGGGACCGTCACGGGAGCGTCGTCGCACGCCAATTGATAGCGCTTAGCAAAGAGGATCAGGTTGTGTGTTTCAATGTGTATCCAGAATCATCGCCTGCGCCTATCAAAGCCTTGTTCCGTGCATACGATGTCGCATTTGCCGAGGCACTTCGACTTGCCCGGTACATCCCCAAGAGCCACTACGATAGGGATTATGACATTGAGCACATTCTGTCAGAGACGTGGTGGGACGATGCCTTGTGGAATTTGGATGGCGATAAAGACCAAAGTAGCCGAGGTGTTGACGTATCAGCATAGTGAGAAGAGAGGAAAAGACTGGCGGAGAAGGGATGGAGTCGAACCATCCGCGCAACGTTACGCCACGCAACTCGGTTTTGAAGACCGGTAGAGCCACCGGGCCCTATCCTCCTCCACAGGGCTGTCTTTACACAGCTTTTTTCATTTCCGAAAGGGGGGCCAGATGGGGGATGTCGTGAAAATTCGCGGGACTTTTTTCTGGAACCCGGTCTTCCAGCGCCTGAATGGCCTTGCGCTTATGGTCTGCTGAAAGATGGGAGTAGCGCAACGTCATCGCGATGGTCTTGTGTCCCATCAGTTCTTGGACGGTGCGAATATCCACACCCGCCATAACCAACCGGGAGGCGAAGGTGTGTCTGAGGTCATGAAAGTGGAAATCGTCAAGCTTCGCTCGCTTGACCGCGTTCTGAAAGGAATCGTGTAGAGTGTATGCCCGCAGTGGCGCTCCGTGATGATTGCGGAAGAGAGCAAGGGAACCGCTTGCCTTTGCGTCTCTGAACAGTCGCAGAAGAATCCCATGCAGCACGGTAGACATCGGGACGGATCGCCCTTCCCCATTCTTGGCGTACCCAGCGCGAACACTGATGAGCCCACGGGCAAAGTCCACATCTTCAGGACGAAGGGTTAAGAGTTCATTGCGGCGAAAGCCAGTATGCAAGGCGGTCACGATGATGTCATGGAGATACCCTTTACACTCCGCTAACAACCGTCCTTCTTCCTCATCGTCTAAGAAACGAACACGAGCATTGTTCACCCGCAACATCTTCACTTCCTTGACCGGGTTCTCTGTGGCTTTCTTCCACGTCACAGCCTTTGAGAAAAGCGTCTTGAGACAGGCCAATTCCAGATTGACGGTTTGGTTACTCTTCCCCTTCTCTTTCCGTTCCTTCTTGTACTTCTCAATCAGCCACGGGGTAATGTCTGCAAGTGCCTTACCTGAGAAGGATGGACGTAAGGCAGCAAGAGAAGTTCCATCTCGTTCGTATGAGCGAGGCTTCTTATTCGCCTTACTCCATCCGAGATAGTCTTCCGCAAAAGCGTCAAACCGTGGGCTCTTGCGGGTCTTGGCGGGATTGAGCTTCCCTTCAATCACTTCGGTTTTCTTTCGGGCTAACTCTTCCTTGGCTGTCGTGCGTGACACCTGGCCAAAGCAGCCCATGTATCGCTGGTTCTTATGAACAAAGTCATAGTACCAGGACTTACCGCGTTGATAGATCGCCATGCTTATGCCTCCTGTCCGGTCAGTGTGTCCTTCCCGTGAATCAGTTCATCAACGGTGAATGAGTTCATGGATGTCGCTCCTTGTAGTGATGGGTGAATGAAAGGGAACGCATTTGCCAATGGGAGCGCACCAGGGAGGAGCCCGTTGCCGATAGAAACACAGAGTGATGTCGTTCATGGGACGTTCCGATTCCCACATCTGAAGTGGGCAACGTGTGAGCACCCAGTCTCACACGCCCCTGTGTGTTACGCCGCCCTCGCTATCACCGGTTTCGGGTGTTGGTAGGCTGTCACACAGGATGGGCAGACTTCAGGCCAACTCAACATGCCTTGCGTCCACGGCCACACCTGCACGCGGTCAGGGTGAGGTTCTCCAC
>JANMSE010000698.1:0-21278 GCA_031389045.1 Deltaproteobacteria bacterium
CTCCCTGCCTTTCGTGCGAGGCATCGTACCATGAGCGCGCGAACAAATCCTCCCGCCACACATCCATCGGATTTCCATAAATTTCCGCCAAGCTGATGTTGACAGCCGTCCGTGGCACGGTACCTTACGGCTTTGATTTCCAAGGAGACTGAGGAGCAACACCGACCATGCACGACATCAATTTTGTCCGGGCCAATTTGGATGTGGTCCGTGAAAAACTCGCCCAACGCAACTTCGCGGTGGCCGCGTTGGACCGTTTTTCTGAACTCGACGAGCGCCGCCGCACGCTGATTCGTGACCGCGACGAACTGAAGTCCACCCGCAATAAAGAGAGCCAAGAAATTGGCAAACTGATGAAAGCAGGACAGCGTGAGGAAGCCGAGAAGCGCGGGGCCGCGGTTCGGCAGCTTGGTGAACGTATTCCAGAAATTGAAAAAATCCTGGAAACCACGGAGACCGACTTATATACCTTGCTCGCCACGCTCCCCAATCTCCCGCATGAAAGTATCCCCGTTGGACCAGACGAATTGGCCAATCAGGAAGTGAAACGCTGGGGCGAGCCGCCACGCTTTTCCTTCGAGCCCCGCGATCACGTGGATATTGGCACCGCGCTGGGGATTCTCGACTTGGAACGCGCCACCAAAATCACCGGGGCGCGATTCTCGATCCTCACGGGCATGGGCGCGCGGCTTGAGCGGGCGCTGATTAGCTTCTGTCTCGACCTCCACACCAAACGGCACGGCTACACGGAAGTGTTGCCACCGTTCATCGTCAATGCCAACTCCATGTACGGCACCGGCCAACTCCCCAAGTTCGAGGCCGACCTCTTCAAGCTGACCGATGAACGCAATTTCTATCTCATCCCCACCGCCGAAGTCCCGCTCACGAACATGTATGCCGGGGAGATTCTGGAGAATGACCAGTTGCCCATGAAGATGACCGCCTACACCCCGTGCTTTCGTTCGGAAGCCGGAAGCTACGGCAAGGACACGCGCGGCCTCATTCGTCAGCACCAGTTCGATAAAGTCGAGCTGGTCAAACTCACGCGCCCGGAGGATTCGTACCAGGAACTCGAAGAACTCACCGCGAACGCCGAAACGATCCTCGAAACGCTGGGGCTCGCCTATCGGAGAATCGTGCTCTCCACTGGTGATGTTGGTAACGCGGCGGCGAAAACTTATGACCTCGAAGTGTGGCTGCCGAGTCAGAAGACCTATCGGGAAATTTCTTCGTGCTCCAATTGTGAATCTTTTCAGGCCCGGCGCGCGCAGATTCGCTTTCGGCGCGACGGCAAAGCGAAACCGGAATTCGTCCACACCCTGAATGGCTCCGGCCTCGCGATTGGCCGCACGTGGATCGCGATTCTGGAAAATTATCAGCAAGAAGACGGGTCGGTTCTGATCCCCGACGCCTTGCGTCCGTATCTGGATGGGATGGACCGACTCACGTCCGCACGTTGACCACTTTTCTCAAAAGGCGGAATTGTCGCCCTTATTGAATCGCGCAAGAAAAAGAGTCAGAGTCCGCTCAACTACATAACAGGAGAATCGTTATGCCTCGCGGGAAACAATCAAAAGGCCAATGCACCTATTGCAACACGGACATCGTCAAGAACGTCGTCACCAAACACCTCGCCACATGCCCACAACACCTTGCCGTTCTCCAGAAAGCCGCGGCGAAAAAAGGGAAGCCCGAAACCCTCTTTCATCTCCGTGTTCAGTCCGCCGACAGCAAGGATTTCTGGATCGACATTGAAATGCGCGGCTCCAAAACCCTGCAAGAACTCGACAACTATTTGCGAGCAATCTGGTTGGAGTGCTGCGGGCACTTAAGTGAATTTTCCATTGGTGCCTGGACAGAAGATAAATTCGACATGGACGAGCGTATTGCCGACGTCTTCTCACAAACGACAACCGTGACGCATCTCTACGACTTTGGCACCACCTCGGAAACGAACATCTCACTCATCGGCACGCGAGAAGGCCACCCCACCACGTCGCACCCGCTTGCGCTCATGGTCCGCAACCTGATGCCAGAGGCGAAGTGCACGGAGTGTGGAGAGCCCGCTACTGAGTTTTGTATGGAATGCGTGATTGAGGAAGATAAACCGGGATACTTGTGTGATGAGCACGCCACGGATCATCCCCATGACGAATATGGGGAGCCGTTTCCGATAGTCAATTCGCCACGGATGGGGATGTGTGGCTATGAAGGGCCCGCGGAAGCCCCCTATTGAGTAACCGCGAGTGATGACTATTCGTCTTCTTCAACAGTGAATACCTCGGTCGCCCCGCTCCAATAGGGGCGTGCCTGGCGCTGATGCCGAATACCATGCAACCGGATGCGGTCGGTCAGGTTCAAGAGTAACGGCATCAGGTCCGCTCCAGTCACACGCCCGAGCCCGCCGTGGATCACGGCTCGTTCGTGAAACTCGCGTACCTCATCGACGAGGACATTGGGTCCGCCAGCAATCAGCAGTGGAACCGCTTCACCGGAGTGCATCAGCGGCCCGCTACTGGGCGTCGCATGATCACCAGTCACCACAATCAACAGATCTGGGTCATGTTCAATTCGTCGGGCGAGCGGACCAAGAACGCTGTCGATGGCTTCGAGTGCCTGTTGTTTCCCGACCGGGTCTTTCCGATGTCCCGCCACGTCAGGCGCTTTGCTGTGGACATGAACGAATTCATAGCCTTGACGAAAAAGTTCGTCAGCCGCTCGCAACTTGTCGCGTAAGTCAGCGCCAGTGTCCGGCTGTTGTGGTGTGGTCACCGAGGTCATGCCACAGACGCGGGCAATGCCAACGTAGAGCGGATAATGCTCCACGCTGGCCGCTCGTAAGCCATTCTGTTCTAGAAACGGTGCCACTTGTGGTCGGACCCCTGCCCATTTCGTCAGTAAGAAATTGATCGGTGGGAGTCCCTGTTGTTGCCGTCTCTCATTGATGGGATGAGCGATCAAACGGCGCCGCACCCAGTGCAAATAGTGGGTCAGCGCGGTGGCCGTGCGTGCGGCATTCGCTTGATCCGGGTCCTCGGCGAGCGGCAACGCCCGGGCGACGAACGCGCCGTTATAGAATGGGTCCACATCCGAGATGAACCGACTCGGATGCCCTGACAGTATGAGAACTGCCTCGCAGCGACCGCAGGACTGTAGGCTAAAACCGACTCCCAGGTTTTCATACGCAGCGATGGAGGCGCACAATTTTGCGCAGTCCTCTTCATCCTGGAACCGCTTCTCTTCCCACAAAATTGTTTCTCTGCGTACCTTGCCCTCGACAATTGTGGTGGTGGCGAAACTGGCCAACAGCACGACGTTGTTATCGGGAATGTCGAAGCCACGGCCAATGGCCTCAAATGTGGCTCGACCAGGAAACTGTTCGGGTGGATAACCAAAAAGCAGGAAGTGCGAGAATTCACTTTCCAATGGAATCCCCGGCGCGAGCGGAATCAGTAGGCCGGTGGTGCCACGTTCCGCAAGTCGATCCAGGTGCGGTGTGCGCGCAGCTTCGAGTGGGGTTTTGCCACCAAGCGCCTGCTGCGGTCGGTCGGCGAGTCCATCAAGGATGAGGAGGAGGATTTTCATGGGAGCAATGGCGTTGCGTGAGCGGGGTTCGGGTTCTGAGCCTGTCGCAGCCCCTTTGGAGCTGAAAAATCTACTGACTACTGACTACTGACTACTGGCTACTGACTACTTCCCCCCAATCTCCTTCAGAATCCGCCCAACCGCCACAGGCACCAGCTCTTCCCACCCCTGCCCCATAACTAATCGACGACGAACCTCAGTCCCACTGACCTGCTTCTTCTCCCCTTCGTCCAAGACAACCACGGGCCACCCCATCGCCTGAAACCGCTCGACTTTTTCTCGCCCCCATGCGGAAAAAATACGCACAAATTGTGTGGTCCCTGGAGGACAATAAAATCGCCAGCGCTCAGGATGGTGAATCGGAAACGGCACGACGGAAACCTGATGCGCGTCACACCCCGCCTCGGCGAGCGCGGCGCGCACCATCCGTTGCCGCTCGAAGAAAGTAAAGAAATTCGCGGCTGGGAGATGCCGCTCCGGGTCCGACGGCTCTTGGATAATCAGAGAGGGATCGGGATTGGTAATGCCCACAATCAGATGGTCACAGCGCTGGAACGCGCTCAGCGCGTACTCCAGGTGACCGTGATGAAACGGGTGAAACCGCCCATGCACCATGCCGTAAGGAATCGACATGGAGTGTTATCGCAATTTTTCCCGCGTCACGTTACCGCACCGTGGTCGGAACCGTTGGTGGATTCTGTTGGGCATACGCATCAACAGGGAGCGCGGCTGGGGAGACCACCACTCGTTGCGCAGGCTCAACTTGTGGCACGGGCGGCTTGACCGCGGTGGTTTCGACGGGAGCGGATTCGATCTCAAATACCAACTGTCCAGCTTTTTCCTGCGCGTCCACGCGGGCCGCGACCTCCGCTGGCAACTGAATGGGTCGCAGATTGGGGAATTTGTCCGCGTCCACAGGTGGACGGAGAAAGAACATGTCAGGATGCGACACGCTCGCTTGGCTTTTCACCGAGAGATCGAGGTACCACTGACGGCGCATGAAATCGGGATTGAAAAACGCTTCGGTTTCTTCCTCTGTCCATTGCTTGAGGCGATGGTTATCGCGAATGTTGTAAGACATCAGGTCCGAAGCAATATCCCAATAAAGCACGAACAACGGCCCATAGCCGCGCTCCTTGAGCGCCGGATTAAACATCTCCGAGATGCGCGTTTCGACCATCGCCAGCTTCCCATCCGTGTCATACTGCTCGATACGCAACGGGTAGAAAGAGTGCTTTTCCAACCAATAGAGAATCCGCGGCGCGTAGTAGTCCGGCAGCCATTCTTTCCGCGCCCGCGCTTCGACGACATAACATTCAACGCCGCCAGTCGCGGTGTAGTGCGGATACGCCTCGCCCATGATCTTAATGTCAGCAGTAGCGACTTCGCGCAGAGTCCCATCCCCTTTGGTGCCGAGCACCACCGTGGGACGAGCGACCGGAAACCGCACCGTACGTGACAGCACATCCGTACCAATCATTTTCCACGTGTACTCCCAGGCATCACGCCCAGTGGCATCATCCGTCGTCTGCGCTTGATTGGGAAATTTGTCCTGTCTGCGGAACGGCACTTGATGACGCACACGTCGGATGGACGGCGAGTAAAAGAACGATTCCTCTTTCTTCACATGCTCATGGTCCGTCCGGTAGCGGATGGTCATCCGTTGTGACCCTTCGGCGTCTGGCGGAAACGTGTTCTGATTGAGATAGCGATACATCTCCTCGCCCGGTTTCTTGGCGAACTCGGCGGCGACCCCTTGCGGATCAAGATAATCCATGAACGTGACCGACTTCCCTGGGCTCATCAGCACGCCTTGCGCGGAGATCGACCCCCAGGCGTTGGCGAACATACAGGACCAGCGAGGCCGCTGGGTGAATTCCATCAACCGGTATCCCATCTCTTCGGCGGTATACGGCGGCATAAAGGGGTAGGCTTCGGCGATCATGTACGGAAATTCTGGATGTCGGGGGGTGTCGGTCCGTAGGTCCACATTTTTCAACTCTTCCGGTGACATCTCCTCGACCAGCTTCCACGTGCGGCCCGACGAAGTGGCGGTCTTCGCCATGTCCGCATACGCACGTAGCCCGAACACACTCAGGACCACCGACATCAGCACTATCCACCCAATCTGACGATCTCGCATAAAAAATCCCACCTTATACAATTTGGAGAAAGAGGAGCCTCGCGAAGAATCAAGACGCGCGATGTCCGCCCAAAGGGAAGAAGCCGCTCTCGAACTGCTGAGGCGTGACTTGAGGAAGGGAGTAAGAATAACTCTCGGACTTGTTGGCATAACACGGGTGCGATCTGTTCACAGGGTAGTGGCTACTCGTGATCTCACCGTTCAGACACAGTATCGCCCGCAGTTCTTATAGAGGAGGAACGCTCATTCAGCAAGGGAGACCGAGTATACCTCGGTCAGCAGACTTGTCCGTGCGGAACAAACCTGGTACGGTTTGGCCCATTATCGCTCCCGAACATTCAATATCCAAGGTTGATCCAAACATACGAGGCCCCGGAAACCCTCTTCGAGTTTCCGGGGCCTCTTTATTATGTAGATAGAGGAACAGATGCCAGGCGCACGACACGGACAAAACAGACCACAACGACCTTCAACGCCACGACCACCACAAACAACAAAGACCGACTCCATTGAAGTCACAGGGAGAGTGGTCGAGGTCCTCCCGAATGCCCTGTTTCGGGTCCGCCTAGAGAACGAGCATCTCGTCTTGGCCCATATCGCCGGCAAGATGCGCAAGTTTTTCATCAAAATCATTCAGGGCGACATGGTCACGGTGCAACTGTCTCCCTACGATCTTGATCGCGGACGCATCACCTTCCGCCACCGCTAAAAACTCTCGCCGATTCCGGCGCAATCCGTTCGTTCACACCCCCGGCTAAGAACAAGCCGGGGTAATAACGCGTCTTGAGGTCAGTGACCGAATCACTTACTGACCCGGTGTGGCCGGTTCACCTCGGTGGCCAACCCTAAGCGCTCTAAGCCGACGATCACCCACCAGCCAATATCGACCTGAGACATGGTCCACCCCAGTCGTGCCGACCCCGGTCGCGCATGATGGTTGTGATGCCAGTTCTCGCCTTGGAAGAAGTGCCAGAATCCCAGCCAGCGCACATTCCGGCTCGAATCTTTCAGCGGTGCCGCGTCGGGATCAAGATGGCAGACGCTGTTGACGAAACACTGACCATGCAGCGCATACACCAGCCGTACCGCCCCTAACCAGAAGAAGGCGGCCCAGCCAAAAAACGCGCCGCACAGAAACGAGACCGCGAGCAGTGGCCCTTGGAGCGCGGACCAGACACGATACGAGGTGCCGTTGAGGTCTCGACAGTAGCGAGCCGGGGTGATCTGTCCAGCTTGCCACAGCCACCGCAGATGCGCCCACCAGAACCCACCCATGCGTGGGCTTGAAATATCGTCCGGCGTATCGGCGGTCGCATGATGTTGGCGGTGGTTCGCTGTCCACGACAGCGGCGTTCCAGAGCCATTAAACATCGCGAAGAAAATGAGAATCTCGCGCACAACCGGATGTAACTCAAGCGACCGATGGGCAAGCGCGCGGTGATAACACACCGTCGTCCCCAAGCCGCCGAGCCACGCGAGAGTAATCGCGCCAAGTAACAGTTTCCAACCAGGGAGAGGAAAGATGATGAGCCCCACCACAGCGGTAAGATGAATTAAGATTATCCAAAAAAGTATTATGCTTTGTCCAGGGGACGGGCGCCACCAAGGATACGTCCAAGGTGGGGTCTTCTCTTCGGTCGTAGAAAGGACGGGGGCAACAGGCATCAGAAAAATTCTCCTCTCAGGTCCAGTGACCTGCAATAAAAAGCAGTGCACCGTACCCGCTTCATAGGCACCGAGCAATGCCCTCACCTCAGTACGATGGCTGAGCGCATCCGTCTAGGCTATGGCCGCAGGAGGTGTAACGCCTTGCGTGTCGCGGCCAGTCGTTCTTCGTTCACTGGACTCACCGCCAGCACCGGCATCGCGGCTCCGGCCTCGCGAAAGGCTTCCAGTTGTTCCCGACACTGACTGACCGGACCAAATATACAAACTTCATCCACCATTTGGTCGGGAATCAGTGCCGCCGCCGCTTTGCGATCTCCTCGCTCTTGCCACAACTTTTGGATGGCATTCATTTCCCCGACAAAACCACACCGGCGCCACTGTTTGCGATAAAAAGGCAACTGCGCGAAGAAGGCGAGATTGTACCGAGCCGCGGACCGAGCTTGCGCGAGGTCATCCGAAATGAAGGTCGGAATACTCACGATACAATCGACGGCGTTCGGGTCTTTGCCGACTCGTTGCGCGGCAGCCTTCGCGGCGGCGACTAACTTCGGTAAATACGGACGCGCGGGTAGGAACGGCATGATGCCGTCCGCTTCTTCTCCACCCACCTCGGCGCTCTCCGTCGTCACGGCGGCCACATAGATCGGCACCGGATGCAGGGACGGTTGCGGACGAAAGAAGGACCCAATCGCTTGCCCGGTAAGCAGCTTCTTCACTGTGCGTGCGTAAGTTCGCATGTACTCGCGCGGTTGCTCCATCTTAATACCCAGCGATTCCAGTAACGGGCGGTGACTCATGCCAAACCCGAGGACAACACGACCACCGGAAATTTCGTCAATCGCTCTGGCGGTCATGGCGGTCAAAAACGGGTGGCGAAAATAGATATTGGCGATGTTGGTCCCGACTTTAATGCGTGAGGTGGACATGGCGATCGCCTCGGCGCACGCCAGGGCATCTCCCCTCCCCTCGTTGACCAAGACGGCTTCGAACCCTTGATCCTCAGCGAGCTTGCCAAGATCAATAAATTCCTGTGGCGACCCCTCGGTGGCGGTCGAAAGCACGACTCCAAAACGACGCATAGTTCCTCCTTTTTGTTGTTATTCGCGTTCAGCGCTCAGCCGCTTCCAGTAACAACAAGGAGTCCTGCCCAAGGAACCCGATCTCATGTCAACAGTCGGTCGCAATCCTCGGTTGGAGGCTCCTGCCTCGCGTGAAGGCGGAAAGCTGAGCGCTGACGTGAGCAATTTGGTTATTTTGTCTCTGGTGTCACCGGCGGCGGACTTGCCGGGGTACTTGGATCGCCGGGCGCGATTTTCCCAGCCGTCGCGCCTTCATTGATTTGCTGCGGCTTGATCGGCACCACGCGCAGTGTGGCGGTATCGAACACGACGATCTCGTCTTTACCAAGAATCACTTGGTAGCGACCGGACTGTGGACGCGCCGCGAGATAAAATAAGAACGCAAGCAAGAAAAACATCTGCCACGTTAATATCCGCAGAAAACGTTCGAGCACTTTCAGGTTGACGAGGGGCGGCTGCGCGGTGATCACCCCAGTATCAGGACGTGTCTCTTTTGTCGGCATCTCTACTCCTTCATTCAGTGTGTACCGCGGGTCGTGGATTTTCTTGCGGGGATTCTATGAGAAGTTTTCACTTCTGTCACGGTCCGACTTGTGTTTTGCCGCGTTCTATGGTTTGTATGACGCTGACTCCACGGACTGGTGGGACGAATATTTCCCCAGGAAAGACCGCGAGAATGGCGGCGCAAGAACGGTATCCAAACAATCTCCAAGCCACGACGCTCAAAGCCGAAATTCGGAAAGCGATTTGGCAGCTTCTTGCCCAGCACGGGGCAGTCCGCTTTCCCAATCCCCAGGGGCGGATTCCCAATTTCGTAGGGGCCGACCGTGCGGCACGCCTGCTGCGCGAGTTAACGGTCTGGCGTAAAGCCCACGTCATTAAACTCAGTACGGATGCCCCCCACCTCCCAATCCGTCGAGCCGCCCTCGCCGATGGAAAAATTGTCTATTTGGCCGTCCCACGCCTCACGGCGGAGAAGTGTTTCATAGAACTCGACCCACAAAAGCTCGGTGGCCGCGTGCTCGCGACCACCAGCCTGCGTGGCGCACTGAAATATGGACGCTTGGTCTCTCCCCGCGAGATGCGCCATACCGACCTCATTATCTGTGGGTCCGTCGCCGCCAGTCGCGATGGCGCAAGGTTAGGCAAAGGAGGCGGGTTTTCCGATCTCGAATACGGCCTCCTCCGCGAAGAGGGAAAAGTCCGCGAGCTGACCCCGATCATCACGACGATCCATCCTCTCCAAATGATCCTCCATAAGATTCCCATGTTCCCACATGACCTCCCGGTTGATTTCATCATCACGCCGACCGAGGTCATCGCCACGCGCGCCATCTATCCACGTCCGCGTGGCATCTACTGGGACCTCCTCCGCGATATGAAAATCAATGCGATCCCGATCCTCCGTAAACGTCTGCGCCAAGGGGGAACAGGAACTCGGCAGGGGTAAACTGACGACTGCTGTTCTCAGCGCTGAAACCGATGAGCCGCCGCGAACGCTAACGCCACCGCCGCGGCCGGGGAATCAGTTGCCTCCACGCCGCGGACATCCGCCCAGGCATTCACGCCGATCACCGGTTTCCCCAGAGTCAAGGCGAGCGCGACTTCGGAGAGCGTGCCGTAAGACCCAGGTAAGGCGATGACGGCATCACCTGAAGAGACCACGAGCGTATTACGCGCATGTCCCAAACCGGTTGCGATGGTCACTCCAATGGACCCATTGGCGGTGGCGGCATCGTAAGACGGCAGGATACCGATGGTGAGTCCTCCAGCGTCAGCGGCACCGCGTGCGGCCGCGGCCATCACCCCACTGAGTCCCCCACAAATCAGTACCCCGTCATTTTGCGCCACCAGTCTCCCCACTTCCTCAGCCCAGAGTAAAACTTCCGCTGACGGGTTGCTATCTCCGATGACAGCGATTTGCGATTTGCGTTTCATTATGCGCGTTCAGCATTCGATAAACTGAGCACCTGGAGCAGGTCAGGAATGGCCCGCACCGTGTAGTCGGGAACGGGGATATTCTCCGGCAGGGAAGCGTCCAGCGCATTGACCCAGGCAATGTCCATTCCGACCTGGCGCGCGCCGACGATGTCATCATAGGGAGAATCACCCACGAAAAGGGCCTCTGAGGGACTCACGTCCAGCACGTCGAGCGCATCAGTGAAGATGCGGGGATGCGGCTTGCGCCATCCGTGCTCGTCAGAGATCACGACGTGATGGAAGTAAGGAGCGGCGCCATCACGTTCGATAATGCGACGCGCGGTGGGTGCATGATCGAAGTTCGAGACTAACGCCACGCGATAGCGCGGAAAAACCCGCGCCAGCAGGCTCACATGGTCAACGGGAACCAGCGTTACGCCGGCCAGTAACTCCATATGCGCATCGGCCAGCTCTCCAGCAAGTTGGAGCGTCGCCGCCGTCTCCGATAATCCTACGTGCAGCAACACCCGATTGAAGCGATACGTCGAGGAGAACTCCCGCATGTCTCGATTACGGAGCACGCCCAGTGCCTGGTTCACGTCTGACATGGCGGTAAAGAACCGCTCGAAAGGGACCGAGGGGATTTTTTCCTCAATCACCGTCCGCAATTGTCCCATCGTCGAGCGCGTCGTTTTCCCCTGCCATTCAAAGAGTGGCAGTCGCTCTTGGGCGAACAGCGCCACCGTCCCAAACAAGTCGAACAGGACCGCACGATACGATTTTCCCGTCTCATTCATGGTTCAGTACCGCTCCTCTTTCTGACGCGCCGCCGTTGTAACGACACTTTACCCCTTGTGCAAGCAGAGACCATGTATTATCTATTGCATACATACAAAGATGTCCCGATAGTTATTGGAGGAATCCAGAATGGCAGAGCCAAAAATCAGTGCCAGTGGGGACGAAGAGCTTCAGGAGCATCGTCCAGTTGGTTTCGAAGATGACCCAAGCGGAGTGACTGTTCCAGGAGAACTGTCGATTTTACCGCTCCGTGGAGTCGTTATCTTTCCATCCGCTATTGTCCCGCTCTTGATCTCGCGCGGGGCGTCACTGAAACTTGTCGATGATTGTCGAAAGGGAGACAACATACTGGGGTTATTCACCCAAAAGAACCCCGACGATGAAAACCCAAACGCGCAAGGGTTATTCGCGCGTGGCTGTGCCGGTCGTATTCTCAAGCTGCTCAAATACCCGGACGGCAGTGTGCGCATTCTCATCCAGGGTCTCAAACGGATTGAGATACGGGAGTATCTCCAGGCCGATCCTTATCTCACTGCCCGCGTCGCGCATCTGCAAGATACCTACACCCCGTCGAAAGACCTCGATGCGCTCCAAGCCCACATGGTGAGTCAATTCGCCAAGTTCGTCTCAATGGTGCCCTACTTGCCCGATGAATTGCAGGGCGTCGTGATGAACATTAAGGACCCCGGTCGAGTCACGGACTTGATCGCCTCAAACCTCAATATCTCCGTGGACGAAAAGCAAGACCTCTTGAACAGCATGGAAGCGCGCACCCGTCTGGAGAAGCTGTCCACCATCCTCAGCCGCGAAATTGAACTCGTCGAGCTGGGCAACAAGATTCAGACCCAGGTCCAAAGCGAGCTGAACAAGAACCAGAAAGAATTTTACCTACGCCAACAGATGCGCGCCATTCAGAAAGAGTTAGGCGAAGGGGATACGCGCTCGAACGAAATCGAAGACCTGCGCAAGAAGATCGAAGACGCCAAGATGCCCGAAGAGGCGCGCAAAGCCGCCGATAATGAACTGGAACGGCTACGCCTGATTCCGCCAGAATCCGCCGAGCATTCGATGGTCCGCACGTATCTCGAATGTTTGGTCAATCTGCCGTGGGCGGTTTCAACCGAAGACAACCTCGATATTCTCCATGCTCGCCAGGTCCTCGACGAGGATCATTACGACCTGGAGAAGATCAAGGACCGTATTCTCGAATACCTCGCGGTCCGCAAACTAAAAAAAGATCCTAAAGGCCCAATCCTCTGCTTTGTCGGTCCGCCAGGAGTCGGCAAAACCTCCTTGGGCCGCTCCATCGCACGAGCGATTGGCCGTCGTTTTGTCCGGATTTCCCTCGGTGGCGTTCGGGATGAAGCGGAAATTCGCGGCCACCGTCGCACCTACATCGGCTCGCTGCCCGGACGGATTATCCAGTCCCTCCGCACGGCGGGTTCTAATAACCCCTTGTTCATGCTCGATGAGATTGACAAGTTGGGCACCGATTTCCGGGGCGATCCAGCCTCGGCACTGCTCGAAGTGCTCGACCCCGAACAAAACTTCACCTTCGCCGACCATTACCTCGATGTGCCGTTCGACCTCTCCAAGGTCATGTTCATCACCACGGCGAACTACCTGGAACCCGTGCCACCGGCGCTCCGGGATCGGATGGAAGTCATTGAACTGGCAGGCTACACCGAGGAAGAAAAACTCGAAATCGGCAAACGCCACTTGGTCCCGAAACAGATCAAGGAGAACGGCTTGGTGGATGCGAATATCGCCTTCGAGGACGATGCGATATTGTCGCTGGCGCGGAATTACACGCATGAGGCTGGCGTACGCAATCTGGAACGCGAACTAGGCAGTGTCTGTCGCAAGGTCGCGCGTGGCGTTACCGAAGGCAAAACGGACAAAGTGATTGTCAACGCGGCCAAGGTGCGTGAATTGCTGGGCGCGGAGAAGTATTTCTCCGAAGTAGCCGAACGCACGCAAGAGCCGGGAGTAGCGACCGGGCTTGCGTGGACCCCAAATGGCGGCGAGATTCTCTTCATTGAAGCGACCAAGATGGCTGGCAAAAAAGGGCTGACTATTACCGGACATCTCGGCGACGTGATGAAGGAGTCCGCGCAGGCCGCGTTATCCTACATTCGCTCGCGAGCCGATCGTCTGGGCATCGCCCCAGACTTCTTCGAGAACTGCGATCTCCATCTCCATGTCCCCGCTGGCGGGATTCCCAAAGATGGCCCGTCCGCCGGCATCACCATGGCCACCTCGCTCGCGTCCTTATTAACTGGGCGGCCAATCCACTCGCATTTGGCGATGACGGGAGAAATTACTCTACGTGGGAAGGTCATGCCGATTGGTGGCGTGAAAGAAAAAGTCTTGGCGGCCCGACGGGCGGGCATTACCACCATCATTCTGCCAAAACGGAATGAAAAGGACCTGGAAGATATTCCCGCCAACGTGCAAAAGGAAATGAAATTCCGCTTCGTGGAAACGATGGACGATGTCCTCGACCTCGCCCTTGAACCCGCCGCGATTCCTATCGACGCGAAACCGGCGAGCTTCCCACAGCTCACGGCCTCTTCGTAGGTCATCGGCGGTCAGCGCTCAGCTTTCTGTCGTTGACCAGACAAGAACACCTAGCGAAGGGGAGCCCACCTTCTGAATCGACTCAGAAGACTCTCCAGGGCTCCCCTCTCCTGGGTTCCACGGGAGGCTGAACGCTTCCCTCTCAAAAAGCAAACCTATCAAAAGGACATCCGCGACTTACGGCGCGAATGAATGAGGAAACCCATATCATGTCGTTCACCACGATTGAGCAGCTACCGCTGACAGGCAGGCGCGTCTTCATCCGCGTCGATTTCAATGTTCCACTCAACAAAAGCGGCGCGGTCACCGACGACACCCGCATTCGCGAAGCGCTCCCGACGATTCAGTATGCTCGTCAGCAAGGCGCGAAGATCCTGCTCGCTTCACATCTGGGACGCCCCAAGGGGAAAGTCGATCCCGCCTTCAGTCTGCGACCCGCCGCCGAACGGTTAGCCACATTACTCGCGAGCCCGGTCTCACTCGCACCCGACTGTGTCGGTCCTCCTGTCCAAGAGCGCGTCTCACGCCTGACAAATGGTGAGGTGCTGTTACTAGAAAATCTCCGCTTTCATGCCTAAGAATAAAAGAACGACCCGACCTTCGCCCAAGCCCTGGCCAACCTCACCGACGTGTATATCAACGATGCCTTCGGTTCCTCCCATCGCGCGCATGCGTCGGTGGTGGGGATGGTCCCTTACGTCTCCGACAAAGGCGTTGGCTTTCTGATGCAAAAAGAGGTGAGCGCCCTCTCGCGCCTGCTCGAACATCCAGCCCATCCGTTTGTCGCCATTCTCGGCGGCGCCAAGGTCTCCGATAAAATTGGACTGATCGGCAGCTTGCTGTCGCGTGTCGACACCATCATTATTGGTGGCGCGATGGCCTACACGCTGCTGCAAGCGCAAGGCGTGCGCATTGGCAAATCCCTGGTGGAACCCGACAAGATCGCTGAGGTCAAGGCGACTCTCAGTGAAGCCGCCAAACGGGGAGTGACGATTCTCGTCCCACAAGACCATATCATCGCCGCGGAACTCCAGGCGGGGGTAAATTCGGCACCGACGACAGGGCCGAACATTCCAGATGATCGTCTCGGTGTGGACATCGGACCGCGGAGCATCGCCGCGTTTTGCGATGCGGTACGTTCAGCACATACCGTGCTCTGGAACGGTCCGATGGGCGTCTTCGAGATACCACCGTTCGATCAAGGGACTCGTGCCCTGGCTGAAGCCATCGCCGCCACGGATTGTTATAGTGTCGTTGGCGGCGGAGACACCGTCGCGGCACTGACACAAGCAGGGCTCGCGGCCAAGATCAGTCATATTTCCACCGGTGGCGGCGCCTCTTTAGAGTTTCTCGAATCCGGCGATCTGCCTGGGCTGGCGGCGCTCCGCCACGAGAAACCCTAGTCGCGGACAATGTCCCCCCTTTTCGGTATAGGACATTTCTGCTAGACGGTACCGGTCTTTCCGCGGGGGGAGTTTGCGTATGAAAACGGGCAACACAAGTTGGAAGCGGCTGTTCTCTCTTTTCTGCATCAGCTTTTTGCTGCTCGCGGTTCCACATCTCGTGCTCGCGGAGTCTCAAGCAAAAACCTCGGTCCGAAAGACCACGAAAGCAAAGACCACGAAAACAAAATCCTCAGCCAAAAAATCACCACCGGTCGTGATTGATGAAGCCGCCGTGCACTCTAGTTTCGAGACGTTCACGCTGGACTGGATGAAAAAACTAGCGGAAGCAGAAGAGTATCATCGTCAGGAACAGCTCAAAATCTCGCACAGTAACAAAAGTCTCTCGGCGGAATATGTTGGCTATCTGCCACGGCGTTTCATCGCAGTCAAGAAGACCACCTCAACAGAGCTCCCGCTCACTGGCGCCTGGACGTATCATGAAGAAAGTTTTTCAGCGGAATATGTCGGCTACCTGCCCCAACGCTTCGTCGCGGTCAAGAAAACCACTTCAACGGAGACTCCGTTCATTGGTACCCTGACATACTATGAAAGAATCTTGCGTTGTATCGGGAAAACGAAAGAGGCGGCAACCCAAGGACCCTTTGAACAGGTGGAAACCATCCCGGTCAAGGAAATCTTCCGTTTCACCAAAGGGAAGTGGGTCTACTAACCGAGTGGACGACTTTCTCTTCTCTCCATTGACTCTTGTCCTCACGGTTCTCCATCCAGGAGAGCCCCCTTTCCCATATCGCTTCTTTTGCGCGCGGTCCTTCTTCCCGCTCACTATAGTGATTGATGTGATGGAGGTATGTACATGACACAGCCCGGCAATGCTCTTTTTCACTGCCCCCTCTTCCTCCTCTGTTTCGCGCTCCTGCTCGGCTGGACCGCTCCGCTCTCGGCCGCCGATAAGGACTGGAACGTCACTCAGGAAGCGCTGACCAATGGGCTCACGGTCCTCATGCTTGAAGACCATCGCGCACCGGTCGTCACGGTCCAAGTCTGGTACAAAGTCGGCTCGCGTAACGAGCGTCCTGGAATCACCGGCGTTTCCCATCTCTTGGAGCATCTGATGTTTCGTGGCACGCCCAAATACGGCAAGGGAGAATTTTCCCGTTTGGTGCAAGAAAAAGGTGGCTCGCACAATGCCTTCACCTCTGACGACCAAACCGTGTACTTCCAGAACACAGCATCCGCGCATCTGGATCTCCTGTTGGAACTCGAAGCGGACCGCATGGCCAATCTCACTCTTGATGACACCGGATTCACGGCTGAGAAGAAAATCGTCATGGAAGAACGGCGCATGCGCACCGCCGATGAACCCGCCGCCGATCTGTACGAACAACTGAGCGCCGCCGCTTTTACCGCCCATCCCTATGGCTGGCCGACGGTTGGGTGGATGAGTGACCTGGAGACGATGACCCTTGAGGATGTCAAGAACTATCGTCAGGTCTTTTACGCGCCCGCGAATGCGATCCTCGTGGTGGCGGGCGACCTCACGCCAGGCACGCTCTTGCCCAAGATTCAAGCCACTTTCGGCGCGATCCCCACCGGACCAACCGCGCCAAAGGTCACCGCGCAAGAACCCCCGCAACGTGGAGAGCGCCGCGTGACGCTCAAGCGACCAGCCTCCCTCCCGGTGTATGTGGCCGGGTATCACGCCCCCAACTATAAAAATGACGACGGATTCCCGCTCTCGCTCCTGTCCGTCGTCTTGGCGGGAGGGCGCAGTTCCCGCTTACAAACGATCCTCGTCGAAAACAAAGCGCTCGTCCTGGGCGCCGATGCCAACTATGACCGGACCTCGCAAGACCCTTCGTTGTTCACCCTTTCCATGCGGGTCGCGCCTGGGAAATCCTGGCAAGACGCCGAGGCCGCGCTGTACCAAGAAGTGGAAAAACTCAAAACCCAATTAGTCAGCGCCAAGGAACTGGAACGGGCGAAGAATCTCGTCGAATCCTCGTTCGCATACGGACAAGATTCGTTGTTCTATCGGGCCATGCAGATCGGAGAATATGCCTCGTTGGGGGACTGGTCGCTGATTCAGAAAGTCATCCCCGGTATTCGTGCCGTCACCGCCGAAGATCTGCAACGAGTCGCCAAGACCTATCTCACCGAGGAAAATCGCACGGTTGGGCTACTCATCCCGGAAGGGGCGCCCGTGCGAGAAGCACCAAGCAGTGGGCTAGGTCGCGGGGCTATCCATTAAAATGCTCAGTAGCAAACCGCGAACTCGCGTCCCCTCTCGTCTGTCCGGCTCTTCAGTATTCGGAGTGCTTGTTATGAAAAAAACCTTTCTCACACTGAGTGTCCTCGTCACCATGCTCTTCTCCCCGCTCGTCCACGCCGCTCCCCTCGGCACGCGTACAGTCCTTGATAATGGCGCCACGTTATTGATCGCTGAACGGCCTGGCGTGCCGATGGTCATCTTCAACATCTTGCTCAAGAGTGGCGCGGCCTCCGACCCGACGGGGAAAGAAGGGGTCGCCAATCTCACGGCGGAGTTACTGACTCGTGGCACCAAGCACTACACCGCCCAAGCTCTGGCCGAGGAACTCGACTTTCTCGGTGCTTCATTAGGCGTGGGAGCCGACCTTGAGTCCACGACCATCACGCTCACGACGCTCACCAAGAACCTCGACGCCGCGCTGTCGTTGCTCACTGCGGTCATCTTGACGCCAACGTTCCCCGACACCGAGTTGGACAAGAAACGGACCGAAGTGCTTGGCGGTCTCAAAAGTCAGGAAGAAGACCCTGGGTGGGTCGCCCAACGCGCCTTTTTGGAAAAATTGTATCCCGGACATCCGTATGGACGCCTTGTCGAAGGGCAACCCGTCTCGATCGCGAAAGTGACACGTGCCGATGTCGTACGGTATCACCAAACCTATTACCGCCCGAATAATGCCATTATCGCCGCGGCCGGCGACATCACCCAAGCCCAGATTGTCGAGCTTTTACAAAAGCACTTCGCGACGTGGCAGAGCGGCGACATTCCGGCGACCGCGTGGCCCGAAGAGCCGCAACCAAAACCCGAACGTATTGCTCTCGATAAAAAGGTCACGCAAGCGAACGTTGCCCTGGGGCACGTGGGAATCACGCGCGCGAACCCCGACTATTATGCCGTGCAGGTGATGAACTACATTCTCGGCGCGGGTGGGTTCGGTTCTCGGCTGATGGACAAAATTCGCGAGGAACTCGGACTCGTGTACCACGTTGGCAGTAGCTTTAGCGCGCGCAAACATGCGGGGCCATTCACGGTCTCGTTACAGACCAAAAATGAAAGCGCGACTCATGCTCTGGATGAAACGATGCAAGTGATTCGTCGCTTCACGGAAGAAGGACCGACCGACAAGGAACTCGAAGCCGCCAAGTCCTATCTTATTAACAGTTTCCCGCTTCGGCTCGTCTCGAACCGCGATGTCTCCTCACTCTTGCCGGTGCTCGAGTTCCACGAGCTGGGCCTTGATTACCCCGACCGCTATCCGACAATCATTGGCGGCATCACCCGTGAACAGGTGCATGCGGCGGCGAAGAGTTACCTCCACCACGACCAGATGCTCCAGGTCGTGGTCGCGGACCTCGCACAGGCCAAGTTGCCCAACAAGCCGTAACCTGGCCTATGGATAAATCCCACGCCACTGCATCGCTTCAGCGACCCGCTGAATTCCCAGCACTTGCGCGGCGGTCCGCATATCCAGCTTCTTCTCATGGGCCACCAGCATCACTTGGTTGAAACTGCGGACCATAATGCGACGCAACCGTTCGTTGATCTCGTCTTCTCCCCAAAAGAACGACTGCAGGTCTTGCACCCACTCAAAATACGATACTGTCACACCTCCCGCGTTACACAAGACATCGGGAATGATGAAGACGCCCTTCTTCAATAAAATTTCATCCGCCTCGGGAGTGAGCGGACCATTGGCTCCTTCGGCGATGATCCGCGCTTTAACACGCGGCGCATTCGCGGCGGTAATCTGATTCTCCATGGCACAGGGCATCAGCACGTCACAGTCGAGTTCGAGCAGTTCAGCATTGGTGATCGACTCACCTTTGGGATAGTCGGTGAGAGTTTTGTGCGTGGCGAAATGCGCGCGCACGTCTTGGATAGCGAGGCCGCGTGCATTATAGATTCCACCGTCAACATCGCTGATGGCGATCACGGTGGCTCCACGCTCCTGCGCGAGGTACGCGGCCGGAGCGCCGACTTTCCCAAAACCCTGGACAACGATGCGCGCGTCTTCCATGGCCAAGTTCTGCCGTTTCAAGGCTTCGATGGTCGTCACGACCACACCCCGTCCGGTGGCTTCGGCGCGGCCTTGCGACCCACCAATGGCAAGCGGCTTTCCCGTCACCACGGCGGGAACCGAAAACCCGTGGTGCATGGAGTAGGTGTCCATGATCCAGGCCATCTCGCGCTCTCCAGTCCCAACATCCGGGGCGGGAATATCGCCTTGCGGGCTCATCAGCACGCTGATTTCCGTCGCGTAACGACGAGTGAGGTTTTCCAGTTCTCGTACCGACAGGGCTTTGGGATCGCAAATAACCCCGCCTTTCGCGCCGCCATACGGGATGCCGACCACGGCGCATTTCCACGTCATCCACATCGCCAATGCCCGCATCTCATCCAGGGTCGTCTGCGGGTGATAGCGAATCCCACCTTTGGTCGGACCCAAGGCTGTGCTGTGATGCACGCGATATCCGGTAAAGACCTGCACCGAGTCGTCGTCCATTTCCACGGGAAAATTGACACACAATTCACGCTTCGGCACGCGCAGGTACTTCACAATCCCCGGGTTGAGATCGAGATGCTGAACGGCTTGGTCAAACTGTCGTAATGCGGTCTCGTAGACCTTTTCCGCCATCATCCACCTCCTGCTCTAAGATGACCCTCTGTTTCCTAAACATGTTTCCACGCATGATACGAACTCCGCACCAGCGGACCTGACTCGACATGGCGAAAGCCCAGAGCCAACGCCTCTTCGCGCAGAGCAGCAAACTCATCGGGATGGACATAGCGTTCAACGGGAAGCTGATCTTTCGATGGTCGGAGGTATTGGCCGAGCGTCAGGATGTCGCACCCCACCGCGCGCAGATCACCAAAGACCGTCAAAAGTTCCTCGTAGGTCTCACCGAGGCCGAGCATGAGACCGGTTTTGGTCTTGAGGTCGGAGCGGGTTTCCTTGGCTTTCTGTAATACTCGTAAAGACCGTTCGTATTTCGCTCCAGGGCGCACTCGTTTGTACAAACGTGGCACGGTTTCCGTGTTGTGGTTGTAAATTTCAATCGGCGATCGCGCTACCGTCGCCACGGCGTCCTCATTCCCCTGAAAATCCGGGGTCAGTACCTCGACGGTACAGTCCGGCTTGAGGGTTTTGAGCGCTCGTACAGTTTCAGCGAAATGGAACGCGCCCCCATCAAGAAGGTCATCCCGATTCACCGACGTCACCACGATATGCGACAGTCCCATCTTGAGTGCCGCTTCAGCCACGCGTCGTGGCTCCTCCGGGTCGAGTGTCGCCACGCGCCCGTGGGAAACCGCGCAGAAGCGGCAATTGCGCGTGCACACCTCGCCCATCAACATGAACGTCGCCGTCCCATGTCCCCAACATTCGGCGATATTCGGGCATTGAGCTTCTTGGCAGACGGTGTTGAGCTTGAACGCTGAAACAATCGCCTTGGTCTTGGTATAGCCCGGCCCGCCAGGCATCCGCACTTTGATCCAGTCGGGATGCCGACGGACTAAGGGTTCGGGGTTCGGGGTTCGGGGTTCGGGGTCTGAAAATCCTTCGGTAAATCCGTCCGCCATATAATATCCTTGTATCCGAAATAGCGAGCAAAGGTTGTTGCAATGAGCGGCTTCAGAGAGGCAACCTCAGCAACCGGCAGCAACTCGGCCATTGAGGTCATCCGCACGCCAACGAGTCCACAGGGCACGATGTCGGCGAAGTACGAGAGGTCGGTGGTCACGTTGAGCGCGAAGCCGTGGTACGCCACCCACCGGCGAACGCCGACCCCAATCGACGCGATTTTCTTCTCGTTGACCCACACGCCAGTTTTTCC
>JANMSE010000392.1:0-26281 GCA_031389045.1 Deltaproteobacteria bacterium
ATAGTTTGTTATCCTTTTTGCCGGAAAAATAATACAGACGGCCCGCGTCGTCTGTGAAATTCCTGCTACCAATGTTGGAATACTGCGATAATCAAACCGTTGGGAAGGGAAACAGCAGCAATTCTCATTTTGTCCTATTGAGGCCACAAATGTAGGCCGGAATAAGCGTAGCGTTTCCGGCAGCGGGAATGCCGGGAACGGCCTGCGGCCTTATCCCGGCCTACGTGTACCGCCCCTAACGGCTCCATGATCTCGGTTCGATCCATAATGAGAACTGCTGGGGAAACAGGTCCTTGCCGCCAATGCACGAGTGAACGAACGGCTTATGTATCAGTAACGTCCGGTTCGCGGTCGTCGCCTGATGATGAAGAAGCCTCTGTGTTGTCCCTGTAGGCTTTCGGCGTCATGGAGACGTGCTTATGAAAGAGCGCGGTGAAGTGACTTTGATCCGCGCATCCAACCTGGAGACCAATCTCACTGAGGGAGATATCAGTCTCCGCCAGCAACTGCTTCGCCTGATCCATCCGGCAGCGAATCACGTACTGATGGAGAGAACACCCGGTCGTGTGCTTGAAGAGGCGTGCGAAGTGGGCGGGACTTGTCTCTCCGACGGCGGCAAGCGTCGTCAGGGATAACGCTTGGTCTAAATGGTCCTTGATATAGGAGGTCGTACGCTGGAGCTTATAGGGAGAGAGGCCACCGGTCACCTCTTGCTGGGGGTGTGGCGAAGTGCCATAGCGTCTCAGGAAATGGACCACAAGCGCATCAATCAACGACTCAGCGTACAACCGCCCAGCCCGGTCCTTACTGCTAATGACTTCCCGCAGGACCAGCGCGATGTGGTTCAGCAGGGGATCGTGGGTTTGCAAAGAGGGCACTATCTCAACGTGCTCTCCCAAGAGCGACTCGTAGGGAGTATGGACAAGCAGCGTAGGGTACACGAAAGGGGTAGGAGACGCAGGCTGTCCCTGCCAAGCAACCCACACCAGTTCTCCGGTCGTTCCGGGAATTCTCTCGTGTCTAGGATGGAGCAGATGGACAGCGTCAAGGGAAAAAGTCGCCAGCTCCGCCTCCTGCTCCCATGTCATCGCCTGGAGTGCTAACGCAGGAATAGGACGAATCTCACTCGTTTTCCAATAGTGCGAGTCTCGGCCTGAGACCACTGATCCCGTCGCCTGAAAAGAAGACGGCTGCTCACGATCCGTGACAGTCTTTGGCCCAAGATCACGACACGCACCGCTCTTGCTGTCCCAATGGAGCGTGGAGCCTCTAGTCGGTCGGAGCGGCGTGGGATTCACCACCGCAGTGGAAACGCGGGGTTCTTCAGCCATGACTTCTCCTTTCTTTCCGAGCCGTTGGGTCGATCTGAGTTGTGGGACTCTGCCAAGAGGGGAACAGAAAAAGAATCTGGCAGCTTCGCGGCGATATCGCGGAGGGCTATCTACTGCTGGTAGCAGCGCTGATGAAAGGAAATTCCCTTCTCCATCAATCCTCAACGGATTGGACGAGATGAACATAGACCTAAGAGTGGGGGAATCATAGGCAGGTACGCATGTGACCAGTCGCCGAATGAAGGGCTCGCTCCCTCCGGTCGCTTTACGGCTTATGGCCAATGGCGTATGGCTGCGGTATCGACCGTCGCCCGTACGTACTTGCCTGCCCAGGCTTTGCCGACCAGCCACCGCTCGTTGAGGTGAGGACTTCGGCATCACTAAAGCGGGGGCGGGCATGCGGCGAGCGACGCCACTATTCCCGCTGTTCCCGGTTATGCCATGCCCGAAGAATAACGGGGGTGTCGTCCTGTTCCAGAATGTAGCGCAAGAGATAAACGCCAGAGGCGAAAGGAATGAACAACTCCCGCCTTTGCGTCTTGTCCGGCATCGGACGGCCAAGGCGCGGGGAATCCAAAAGAAGGTCGGCTCCTTCAAGAATCTTTTGCGCGGCGCGGGCGGCGGCATCCGGATTTTTCTCCCGCAGAAACCCGATGAGCCTGTCAAGATCGTCCAAGGCTCCGGGAAGCCATTTTATCGTGGGCATTTTGCGGCCTTACCCTTGGCCGTATCGTTCAGCCACTTGGCCACGGTTTTGTGGGGAATGGCCTCACCCGTGAGTTGATACCGCTCCCACCGGGCCATGTCTTCCTCTTTTTCCTGTTCGTATCTCTCTTCACGGTCAAGATATTCACCGATGGCCGTTCGCATTAACCAGTGAGGCGAACGCTCGCGGCGCTCTCCAAGACGTTTGAGACGGTCGCGGGTTTGTTCGTCGATCTTGATTCCCTGAGTTCCTGTCATGGGTTTGCCCTCTTAGGAATGTGGTACTACTTGTTGCGACCTTTAGCAACCAAAATCTTCGGCCTTAAAACTAGGCTAGGAGAACGGGGCCGTAGTGCTTGCTGGTTTTGCGATGGGAGGTCGCCCGGATCGGGGTGGATGGGAGCCTCTACCGGAAAAACGCGGATTGATTTTATTGGAGTTTTTCCGCCCGTCCGCTTCGGTCGCCCGCAAGCGTTTTTGCTTGCTGCTGCAAGCGCTCTCAGCCAATGTCGTGAGGTTTGCGACCTCCTTTGAGACGTGCCACGCGCCCGCTTCAAGGTGACGATGCGTGGCATCGAACGGAGTCTCCTACCCTTCCCCCCCTTCATCATGGAGAAAGGTCCCTTCCTCCCCTTGCACGAGCAGCTTGATCGCGAAGGTTCTCACCGTTGGGGCTCCCACTAGAAGTGGCGATAGCCGGGAAAGCACTTCGTGGGCAATATCGCTCTCCGCGTAGGCATGCAGGTCTTTCTCGCTCTGCCAAGAACTGACGACGATGAAGTCATCCCCGCCTTGTAACGCCTGGGCAAACTGGAATCCCCGCGCTTCTTTCACTTTGTTCACTTGCTCTTTGACAATTTCCACCGCTTCAGCCCCGCGGTTGGGAAGAAGTTTTCCCTCCAGTACACGACAATACATAAGTCCTCCTTTTGCGCGTATGGGGACAACGGGCACCACATGCCGAGGCCAGCATGAGCGCCATCGTCCTCCTGATGAGTGCGATGGCATGCCTGGGTAGGGATTAGAGATCCGATTCCTTCATCAAGCGGAAGCCGACCTTCAGCTTCACCTGATATTGCGTCACCTTGCCATCTTGGATAAGGCCGCGTGCCTCGGTGATCTCAAACCAGTCCAGTCCCTTAAGAGTCTGCGACGCTCTTTCGATCGCGCGACGAATAGCGTCCTCCATTGTGTTTTCCGAGGTACCTACTAATTCGATCAACTTGTACGTGTGCTCTGACATATCCTACTCCTTTCCAGCGAATTGCTGTCGTCTGACTGTCTCGATTGCAGTTTTCTTGAGCAGCAAGCGTGCCAAGAAGAGACACAGGGGGCAGCAAAGACGAATCAGGGAGTTTCACACCAATCTGGAATTCTCGTTCTCAATCATGCGACCCGTGAGGGCATTCTTTCGCAAAGCTGAGAAACGCACGGAGGATCGTCACATCCGGAACTCATCCCCGTACCAGGATGCTCCTGCCATAAGAAGGAAAGTCACAAGTCTGGGAATACGAGAGAAGGCTTGCGTAACCGTTCAGGAAAGAAGTGAGGTGTGGCGGTTCGAGCGCTGGTTGGCCGTCAATTTGCTCAATTAAGGACAGCAACACGCAATTGCGCCCAGATAATGGTCGATAGCATCGACGGAATCCACTAACGGGTACGACTGGAGCACCCCAGGAATATCGCTCCAGCAAGGAGGTCTGCTATGTCAGCAATAGTCACTGAGATCGAACGAAAAGACACGGGGATTCGTATGCTGCTCACCCTGCTCTTCGTGGTCATCCTCCATGCGGTAGAAGTGGTGCTGGCGGTAACGGTGTTGTTTTCCTTGGCAGTTGCGTTGATCACCAAACGCCCGCCAGGAGAGCAGGTGCGCTCCTTTGCCAATCGCACATTAAGCTATCTCTATCGCATCGTGCGGTATTTGACCTACAACGAGCACCAGGCCCCTTTTCCGTTCTCGGATTTCCCGAGGGAAGTTGAACCACTGGCTCCGCTATTGACCGAGAACGCGGAAGATACGACCACTGTCCATGGGCGGACAACTCCGTAAAACCGTAGCTCGTCAAGGCGCTGACACGCTGAGACTCACGTCGGCGTGGGCCTCGCGAACACGGAGAAAACTGCGGCGCTCGTTGCCCATTTGCTTGTCCACAATATCCTTGTCACTGGCCTCACGTATCCGGTCGCTCCAAAGGGAGAGGAAGAGATCAGGCTCCAGTGTCCGCGACTCAAACCGAGCAGGACATCGACTATGTCATAGAGACCCTAAAACACTTTCAATGACTTCGGGGGCCAGTCTCGGACAAGTCTTGGCGTGAATTATCGTGCGTAACCTTGGTCTTACCGCGGCGATCCTTTCCCT
Organism: Deltaproteobacteria bacterium; assembly: GCA_031389045.1. Lineage (GTDB taxonomy): Bacteria > Desulfobacterota > Binatia > Bin18 > Bin18 > JABFSC01. The sequence goes on from JANMSE010000392.1 coordinate 4,402, forward strand.
CGTGGTCCTTACGGTCCTTGCCCTCATCGCACGTCTGCGTCCCGCACGGCTGTCGTCTCAGGCGTATCATTTGATATGGCTCGTGTCCCTTTTCCTGCTGCCCAGCCTTGCCCTGACAGGAACCCTCTCCAGCGTGATGGAAGAGACCACAGCGGTGAGCAGTTGCGGCTCGTGTCATGTCATGCGGCCATTTATCAGCGATATGCAAAACCCCGAAAGCAAAACCCTCGCGGCCCGGCATTATCAAAATCGATGGATTCCGCGGGACCAGTGCTATACGTGCCATGCCACCTACGGGCTGCATGGTTCGCTCACCGCGAAGAGCGCGGCCCTGCGGCACTGGCTGTTGTACGTGACCAAGAGTTGGAGTGAGCCGATTCGTCACCGGGGCCCCTACCCCAATGCCAACTGCTTAGCATGTCACGCTCACGCGCAGCGCTTTAGCAACGGGGCGAGTCATCGGGCCTTGGCTGCTGATCTCGCGGCCAATCGCGTGAGTTGTCTTCAGTGTCACGGAGCCCCACACCCGAGTCCAGCGGAGCGTCAGACTATAGGACAACAATAATGCCGTCTTCCTCAGAACAGTCCGACAAGTCCTGGTTGCCGAGACCCGCTATTAGCTGCACCATCGTCGGATTGCTGTGTGTCACGTTCTATCTCTGGCAGGGGTTCGGGGTATGGAGCTTCGGAATTGGCATCTTGTTCGGCATTCCGATACTCGTCGTTGGTATGGGATTGTACCTGCTCGTGGTGATTCGTGATCTCCGAAGACACGGCATCCTTTAAGCCCAGGGAAAAGCCACGAGCATTGCCATTTTCGCGAAAAGAGAAGGGGATTTTCTCGTCGATAAGAAAGCGTGCGCACGGTGACTCTTCCGAGATGAGCACATCCGCATGAAAAGCATTCTCGCCATCCGTGACAGCCGGTCCCACGCCGCCACAGCGAGCTCCCAGGATTCGTCGTCAGAACCTCCAGAATCCGTTCCTCTCATCACGACATCACCCGCACGTACAACCGTAAATACAAATTATGCAGTCCGAGCCCACGCACGGGCTTCTCGATCAACGTGTAATCTCCCACCCTGGCTGGGATGTGGACGTGCACGGTCTCTTCTTCCTCCACCATCCCCTGCGCCTCACACGGCTCACACGGGAACGACCAATCCTGCCCCGATCCGCCACAAACAACGCACGGATAATACACAGGGACACGGATAGTCACGATGCCACCGCCGGCGGCTTCCTCCGGTGACAACACCACTTGGATATTCACACTCTTCATCGGCTCATCAGGTTGGGTTCCTGGGCGAACAAAACTGCGCAACGCCGCCATGAGCGTGACTTCAATCGGTGGATAGAGGGTCGCGAATCCTCGCAGCGGAGACATCGCCACCGGGAGTGACGCATCCTCTTGCCCCTGCGCACCGGTCAGAATCGGCTCTTCCCGTACTTCAGCTTTTCCTCCGGCATGGAACAGCCCCTGATCGTAATGGCGCCGTTTGTCTGGGTCCGCCAGGACATGGTACGCCGTCACCAGTTCTTGGAGAAAGCGTGTCCCCCGTGGGCCAACACGTTCGGGGTGATAGCGGCGGGCTAACTCGCGAAACGCGGTGCGCACACCGCTGGCACTTTCCGAGCGCGACACACCGAGGATCGTATAGTAATCACGTCTGAGCATGGTGAGGTTTCCTCCATTTGACATACGCGAGACAGAACCGTCTCTTGCAAGCGGTTCGCGTATCGTGAAAAGCAATAGATATGCCACCAAGCTGCTCCTTATCATCCCCAATGAGCGTGCTTGCGCATTCGAGCAGAGGGCATCCCTAACGCCACAATTCTCCAGTAAACAACTTGTCCTCGGACGAACCAGCGCTGGCGTACTGGCATGAGTGTTGCTCCCTTTTTTGGGGAATATACATTCGTGGCTGAGAGGACGAGCCGGCACGCAATGTTTGACTTCGCTGACGATCTGGGACCACGCAAAATCATTCACATCGACAATCCCACGGTGAAACTCAAAGCGATCGTGGCGTATTTATCGCCAGGGCGCACGGCCTCTATTTCCGAAAGTTATTCGTTTCCGTTTCCACTTGACTTCAAACGGTAGAGGGAAGAATGGATCACGCGCTTGCACACGATCTCGTTACTTACTTGCGTGACTGTCTGCCGGACATGGTGGCGTTGGTGCAACAGTTCGTTGCCCTCGAATCGCCTTCCACTGTGCCGGAGTCGCAACTGCCGGTCCTGCAACTGCTGACCGACACGCTCCAGCACTGTGGCTATGACTCCCATCGTATTCCCGGTCGCCTGACGGGCGGGCACGTGTTTGCTCGTCCACACCAGCGGCGGCGACCACAACCCATCCAACTCTTGCTTGGTCATTGTGACACGGTGTGGCCCGTGGGGACCTTGAAGGACATGCCGGTGGAACTCGGCGAAGACATCATGCGCGGGCCTGGGGTGTATGACATGAAAGCGGGCCTGGTGCAGATGCTTTACGCCCTGCGCGCACTCCAGACGCTGCACCTCGAACCAACGGTCACGCCCGTGGTGTTGATCAACTCGGATGAAGAAATTGGCAGTCTGGAATCAACACGGCATATTCGTCGGCTCGCGCGGATTGCCGACCGCGCGTTTGTTCTGGAGCCTTCTTTAGGTTTAGACGGGAAGCTCAAGGTTGCCCGCAAAGGGGTGGGGAATTTTACCGTGACCGTCAAAGGAAAAGCCGCGCACGCAGGGCTGAATCCTGAAAGTGGGGCCAGCGCCATTTTGGAATTGTCCTACGTCATTCAACAGCTCTTTGCTCTGAACGACCCAGAGCATGGGGTGACGGTGAATGTGGGGATGATTGACGGGGGGCTTCGTCCCAATGTGGTGGCACCGGAGAGCCGGGCCATTGTGGACGTGCGGATTCTTACTCGTGAGGACGCGCACCGTATTGAAGAACGTATCCGGCAGCTCCAAGCAAGAACACCAGGGGTGACATTGGCGATCACCGGACGGATTGGCCGACTGCCAATGGAGCCCACCCCGCGCAATACGGCGTTGTGGGAACAAGCGCGCGCTCTTGGGCGACTCCTCCCTTTGGAGGTGAAAGGCGGGGTCGCCGGTGGTGCGTCGGATGGCAACACGACCAGTCTCTTTACCGCGACCTTGGATGGCCTGGGGGCGGTGGGCGATGGCGCGCACGCGCGGCACGAGTTCATCTATATTCCCCAGATGGTCGAACGAGCCGCGTTCCTGGCCTTGCTCTTACTCGCGCCATCCCTGAAGACCATGCCGTTATGAATCGAGGAGCACGGTATGAATACCCGTTACTTCTTTGCTTCGCTGACGAGAATTTCCAATCTCGCCGACATCTCGTGGACGATGGAAAAACTTCCGCAGGAGCGTGGTTTTCAGACACCTTCTCTGGCAAATGGCGTATGGCAAGAACGCTTCTGCCATGCGCCATTTGCCATAGAGCGAGCAGAGCGAGCAGAGCGAGCAGGCCATAGGCCATAAGCCATAGGCCATTCGCTATTCCCCCCGCGTTTCCCCTTGAAACCGCGACGGCAACGTCACCACAAACGTCGTCCCCTTGCCCAGCTCACTGCGATAGGTCAGCGTCCCCCCGTGCGCATCGACGAGTTGCCGCACGATGGGCAGACCCAGCCCCGTCCCTTCCTTCTTCGTCGTCATAAACGGCTCGAAGACATTGACCCCGTCGGGAATCCCCGTGCCCGTATCGGCGATTTCCATATAGACGTGCTCGTGAGAATGATGCACCCGAATCGTCAGGGTGCCGCCGTTGGGCATCGCTTCAATCGCATTCTTACACAAGTTGAGCATCACTTGTTTGAGTTTGTCCTGATCCACATTGACGCTCGGGAGGTCAGGAGCAAACACCTGTTCCACGGCGATCCCGCGCTCGGTGTAGAGCCCAAACTCCGCGCTCATCACCTCCCGAATCACTTCCGGGAGCTTGGTGGGACGGAAAGTGAACTGCTGCCGCCGCGAGAGCGAACGAAATTCATCCAGGAGATTAGCCAGTCGGCTCGTCTGATCGCGCAAAGCGCGGACCGACATCTGGATCGGCTCATCCTCCGTGAGTTTTCCCAAGCGGCGCTCCAGGAGCTGCGTCGCGATTGACATGCCATTGAGCGGATTGCCGATCTCGTGCACCAGTTTCGCCGCCGTTGTGCCAATGGCCGCCAAACGCTCACGCTCAAGCAGTTGCTCTTGTATCCGTACCCGTTCGGACACATCGCGAATGAAGGCGGCGTAACGAATATCATCCTCCGTGCCCACGCCCACTTCGGTGACCGAGAGTTCCATGGGAAACATCTCGCCGTTCTTGCGGCGAGCGAACACGATCCGGACACGTCCAATGGCGCGGGGTTCCCCCGTACGTTCATACCGTTCCACATACTCGTCATGTTCCCTGGCGTAGGGGTCGGGCATTAACACCTGTAAGCGCTGCCCTTGCACTTCCGGCAGCGTATACCCAAATATCTTTTCCGCCGCCGGGTTGAACAGCACCATGCGGCTCTGCCGATCAATGGCGATCACCGCGTCTTGGGTGGTAGCAATGAGGCGTGAACGCCACGCCTCGGCGCGTTTGCGTTCGGTGATGTCTTCGGTGGTCCCAACGTAACCGATGCGTCGGCCATCATCCCCACGGCGCTCCGTGGCATGCGATTGGACCCAGCGCACCTCACCGGACGGGCGCCTCATGCGGAATTCGCAGACAAACTCCTGCCCGCTGTCCACATAAGTCCTCCACGTCTCGGCGACACGGGGCCGATCATCGGGATGGACGGCGTTGATCCACCCCTGGCCGAGACTCTGCTCCAGCGTCAGCCCGGTAATACTCTGCCAGCGAGCGTTGGTGTAGGTACACTCCCCGTTGGCGGCGTTCAGAAAAATCCCCAAGGGCGCGGCGGCACTGAGGGTGCGAAACTGCTCCTCGCTTTCCCGCAATGTCGCCTCGGCCAGCTTGCGGGCGGTGATGTCTTGAATGTGGGCAATGAGATGGGCGGGTGTCCCGTGAGCATCGCGCGCTAAGGAGACCTGGACACTGGTCCAGATTGTCTGTCCCTGTTTATGCAGATACCGCTTCTCACGCTGGTAGGAGGGCACTTCCCCACGCAGGAGTCGGTGCACATTGGCCACGTCCGTTGCCACATCGTCGGGATGCGTGAGTGCTTGAAAAGTAGTGGCGAGCAGCTCCGCCTCGCTATACCCCAGTAGCTCACTCAGGGCGCGGTTCGTGTCTAACCAGCGCCCGTCGGGTGCGATCAACGCCATGCCAATGGGCGCGTGCTCGAAAGTCTTGCGGAATCGGAATTCATCAGTGGTGAGCCTCTCCGTGGTGAGCCACTCCGTATTCACACCAGCCATTTGTCATACCTCCACAAGAAAAAAGACGATAGTGCGAGAGCCGCTGAGAATGGCAGAGGGCAAAGTCAGAATTAGGAAAAGAGATGCATCTTTTCTCACACATAAGAAGGCACGTCGCAACTACGGGAATCGCGGAACGATGGGACGAGAGATTCGCCCCCCAATGTAAGACTTCTTGTGGGAGCACTCAATGGCAAGCTCTTTGCTCTAATGGGTTAGCAAAATTCACACTGTTGGAGGTGTCGTATGCGGTCTTTACTCCCCTGGCGACGAAAAGCGGAAGTGCAACCTGTCGAGCGGCGGATGGCCAATATGCGAATCAAGTCAAAGCCACCGACAAAGACGGCGTATGGCGTATGGTGAGATCATTCTTGCCATAGAGCGAACGCAGTGAGCGAGCCATAAGCCATAAGCCATGTGCCATAAGCCACAGGAGATTCATCATGCGACGAGACAGCGCGTTCATTCCAGGTTTACGTCGAGGTCTGCTTATAGGTAGCCTCATCCTCGGCCTCCCCTTTTCACTCCGTGCTCAGGAAACAGCCCAGCAACCGGACCCTCCGGCCCAGGGGACGGAGCACGCGGCGACACCGGACAAGGCGTCCCCGCATCACGGGAAAGGGCGCATGCACGAGAGACACAAGCAGATGGCGGCGATGCACCAGGAAATGGATGCCGAGTTACAGCGACAGATGGCGACCTTACGTGCGCACGCCCAGACGATGGCGAGCATCACGGACACGCAGTTGCTCGTAGCGGCGATGCAAAAACACCAACAGCTCTCCGATGAATTGTTGAGCACGTTGATTGAGCAGCGACAACGCATGCACACCAGGATGCACGAACACCACCAGCACGGGCGCCCCCACAAGGAATCCCAGGAGAAGCCAGGCTGCTGCCCGATGATGGAACACAAAGAACCGCCAGCCTCACCGCAATAGGGAAAGCTCTCAGCACCGATGGCCACGCACTTAACGGATCAGCTCGTCCATATTCCAGCCGACAGCGTGAGGCTCGCGGGTGAACTCAGTCATCCTCCTAAAACGTCGGCCGTGGTGGTCTTCGCTCACGGCAGTGGGAGTAGTCGCCCGGTTAGCGTCGCACTGGTGCGTGACACACCTGATGAATGCGGATGTCCAAGTTTGGTAGGATTAGCAAGGTTGCTTCCAGGTTCCCTCTCCCGGCTGGGAGAGGGCAAGGTGAGGGGGATCAAAGATGGATTCCGTTACGCGGCTTTCACGCCACTCTGCCGTAAGATGGCAATCGCCTGCTCATCGGACACCTGGGAGAAATCCTCAAAGTATTGCCCCACGGCCATGAAGTCATAAGGCGTATTCAAGCACACCAGTTCGTCCGCCTCTTCACGTATCCGGGCGGCGGTCTCTGGTGGTGCCACTGCCACGGCCGCGATCAGTTTCGCGGGCTGCTTGGCGCGCACGGCCCGGAGCGCGGCAATCATGCTCGCGCCTGTCGCGATGCCATCATCGACCACGATAACGATCCTCTCGGTTGGGTCGAGGGGAGGCCGCACCGGAGTATATTGCGCGCGCCGGTGGTGCAGCGTCTTCAGTTGCGTCTGTTTCTCACGCTCAATGTACTTCTCATTCACTCCCAAATCCCAGGCATCCTCGTGTAGAAACACGTGCCCGGATTCATCAACCGAACCGATCGCCAATTCGGGATTGCCCGGCGCGCCAAGTTTACGCACGAGCACGACATCAAGATCACCGTTCAGAGTCTCGGCGATCACCTTCGCCATCGGCACGGCCCCGCGCGGAATGCCCAACACAAGGGGATGCTGTCCCCGGTAGCCTGCGAGTTTCTCGGCTAATAAACGCGCGGCATGTTCGCGATTATGAAAACGCATACGATTTCCCTCATGCCCCCGACAACACAAACCGTGGTGTTCCTTTATTGCGCACTTCAATGGGAATCTTCTTGCTGACCATCTGTGGGGGCATGGGCATGCGGATCTCCAGCACGCCGTTCTTGTAGGCCGTCTTGACCTTGTCGGCATCAATGCCTTCAGGCAGGGTCAAGACCCGCGTAAACTTCCCATAAGGCAGCTCGCGGTACATGAACCCTTCCCCTGCTTCGGCCTTCTCCATCTTACGCTCCCCTTCAATCGTCAACTGGGTGCCCAACAAAGAGACGTTGACATCTTTCGGGTCGATACCGGGCAAGTCCGCTTTGACGGAATCGAACACGTCTTGCGTGCGCTGGTCAAAACGGAACCGTCGGGGGGACCGAGGGCCTTGCTCACTCCGATACCAGTGGATCAACGCTTCCAGCGCGTCACTTACGTCGGCATCCAGCAGAGCCCGGTTTTGTCGATAGACCTGGATGATCCCAAACTCCAGGTTTTGTAGCACGTCTTCGTCTTCTTCCTCGATTGCCATAACTCTTCACACGTCGGTCGCGTCTCGTCGGTCTGCTGGAATGTAGGGGATGAGGCCCTTGCGATAAGCGATCTCTTGGGCTGCTCTCGGCATGCTGCGAATATCCACCAAGAGCCCATTGACGGAAAGCATCCAGACCAGGGGATTGCGCTCCAGCTTACTGGGAAGAGTCCAATCGGGATGAAATTGAAATAACCCCAGCATGTCTTTGACCACCTTCGCTTTCGCACTCCCGGTACTCGGGCTCACCCCAAAGGCTTGACACAGCTCTGACCCACGCAGGTGGGGAGTTTGGCTTTTATCAAACAGAAAATTCACCGCTCCTATCGCGTACGCGATCCCAGCCGCCCAGGTGTTGACGTGTCCGGTTGCCAAAGGCGACGGCCTTTTTCGGCAGAGCGCCGCCGTGGCATAGCGGAGAAGCTGCGCATATTCGGCATTGAGGTGTTGCTCGGCAACTGCATCGGTGAACTCCACGATACTCTCGTAAGTCGATTGCATCGGTGGTGGGACCTTCTCAGACTTGGTGGTTTTCGCCATTTCGTTTTCTCGTCATGCTTGTTGGGTTCGGATACACGTTGGGTCGGCTTCTCTTGCGTCCGCGAGGAACCGATGAGGAGACGCGAGAAGGTTCAGGCTTGGTCACCGCGCGCATTCCCTCAAGGCTCTCCAGCACTGCCGATTTTCTGTGTTCCAGGCCGGCAATTTGCGTGCGCAGCCGCCGCAATTCCTTGTTGATCTCGGCTAATTCGTGCGTGAGCTTCTGCTTCTTCAGATAGTTGTCACCATATTGTTCATCGACCAACGCTTCGACTTCCCCGCGAAGCAGTCTGAAAAATGGGTTCCCGAAAACGGAATTCAGACGATACTGAAGTTTCCCCTCCTGGATGGCCTGAATAATTTCCTCTTGGGTGAGGCCAAATTCCTTGCGCGCGGACTTGTCACTGAACGTCGCTCCTTTCTGTGTCCACACCGCACCGGTTTCTTCAGCAGGCATCTGTTCTCCTCACTTTGCGCGGACACATATCAAACCACGCCTACGCTGGCCAGGTCTGTTATTCTCAGCCGTGCGCATTTTGCGACAAGACAACATACACAAGCGTCTGGAAAAACCGCTTGCCGAACGAGCGGCAGGGGTGTTGCGACCAGAGGTGGAAAAGCATGGTGACAACAGCGCGCGCATGGTGTGATGGTGATGGTTGATCTCGGTGGCTTACGCGAAGGTATGACCGCATGACACATCTCTAGCGGTGAAATAATCGAACTCGCGGGAGAGCCGCTCTCTCCCGCGGGTGAAACGGCATAAGGGGTAAGCCCTCCAGGTCAGCCGTCACGGGAAGGAGAAGAGCACCCATCAGCGTGGAGGGCACAAGGCTACTTGTTCGACTTCGCCATCTCTTTGTGCAGCGTGGCGAGGTCTTCGTATTCCTTGGCGATGTCCTCGTACTTCTTCGCGATAATTTTGCAGTGCGCGACGGTGTCGGTTTTGATTCTGAGCACCGGAATGGTCGCGTACGAATCGCTCATCTCCTGGTGCTCGGCGTGTTTTTTGTGAGCCGCTTGCGCTTCCTTCTCATAATAGGTGGCAATGGCTTCGTGATCCGCGGGTGTTTTCGCCCCGGCGATCATCTGCTCAATGCTCTTTGCGTCCTGCGCTGAACCAAGTTGGGCGTCTCCAAACATCCCCAGGGCGACGAATACGGCGCCCATCACAATCGGTTTCCACAGCTTCATGGTCTTTCTCCTTTCTCCGAGCTTGGGGTGACGCAATCAACAACACGACCTCACGCGCCCCTTACCGCTCTGACAGCAAAAGAGGTGCCGCCCCTTTGTTTCCTCGGCCCTTTGTTTCGCACGCTCATTCCCATGCCCTTGTCTCCTGCTCCTCTCCCACGGCTAGGAAAAACACGAACAATCGTCGCAATGATGAGAAACAGGCAGGCTCGTTCCCGCGGAGAACCCGCACAAAACCGAACGCCCGCTGCTCGCGAATCCGGCAACGGGCTTGCTAGCTCATACCTCAGCAAAGGAGGCGTTTATGGAGAAAAAAATTCCAGGGTTATCCCTCCCCACCCGGCTCTCGCGGGAAGTGGACCGTCTCTTCGATGAGTTAATCTATCGGCCCTGGGGTTTCGGGCGCGCGGCCAAGGGAGACGAGTGGAGTCCCCAGTTAGACCTCTATGAAACCGACGACGCGATTAGCCGGATCGAAACCGTTCGTGACCTCCTGCGCGAGGTCAGCGCGGCGGAACAGGTCACGGGCCAGGGCATTGATCCCCAGCGAGGTTCGCTGTCGAATCTGGCCTTCGCGGCGGCGGCCCTCCAGCGCGGGAATTCCCTCGTCTGGTTTCCCGAAGGTGCGCGGTCGCGGACCGGTACGCTCCAACGCTTCCGCCCTGGGATTGGACTTATTCTGCAAGTACGCCAAGTGCCGGTTGTTCCTACGTGGATTATCGGCAGCGCGGATGCGTTATCGATCGGCCAGTGGCTAGAAGATGAGTATGCACCCACGGCGCGCTGTCTTCTCCGCAGCAAAAATCCGACTTCCATATCGGGGGGACCAACCCCGACCGCGAGTGAGCAATAACGGCGGAAACGTTGGTATGGCTCCCCAAGAGTCTCGGACGGTGGCATGACGTGAAGAGGACACCCGCAGATTTCCTAGGGCTTGTCTTCAGGAAACCGCATGAGTGCTTTTGCCACTTTCTCCACTACTCCCTGACGCATCATTTTTGCCCGAAATACGTCCCAGTCTTTGATCTGGCTTCCAACAAACTCTTTCCCTTGCTGAGTGAGCAGAAAGGGTTGTGGTCCGGCTGCGGCTCGAATGAGACCTCTGCGCAGCAGGAAGGTCGTGGCGGCCCCAATGGCTTCCTTCCCCCGCACCTCCCCCCAATACCACCCAGGGGTGCGTGTATCCTGTTGCACGGCTCGTAAGACTTCTAAAACGCGAAGCGTCTGTCCAACATCCAGCATTGTCGATCTTTTCGTCATAGGTTTTCTCATCACACAGGAAAAATTCCCAAGAACGGAGTGGGAAACGTTATACGGAAAGGGGCAACAAAAAGATACACTTGCCGATACAACAAAGAGAATCGGATGGGACGTGCCAACAGTACGCCTCATCCGCGCGCCCACGCATATTGCGATTACCCTTTCATGTGTGCGCTCGCCCCTGTCTCCGTGGTGATCCGGACCGGCATCATCTGAGTCTCCTCGGAGGCTTCAAGCGCCGCCGCAATCGCTTCCTGAATCTCCTCGACAAAGAGAAACCGCATCTTGTCACGAATCTCTTGCGGCACATCAATCAGGTCTTTCTCGTTGTGCTGGGGCAGGATCACCGTGGTAATACCCGCCCGCGCCGCGGCCAACACCTTCTCCTTAATCCCACCGACCGCGAGCACTTTACCGCGCAACGTCATCTCCCCAGTCATCGCGGTGGCAAACCGGACGCGCTGGTTTGTGAAGAGCGAAGTTAAGGCAACGACCATCGCCACCCCCGCCGACGGGCCGTCTTTGGCGATCGCTCCCGCCGGGACATGAATATGAATATCCACCCGTTCAAAGAAATCGTCCGCGATTCCTAACGTGGTGGCGTTGCTGCGAATATAACTGAGCGCGGCTTGGGCTGATTCCTTCATCACATCACCGAGATGGCCCGTCAACGTCAGCCCCCCTTTGCCGCGCATCCGTGTCGCTTCAATAAAGAGAATGTCTCCCCCCGTCGGAGTCCAGGCCAGTCCAGTCACGACCCCAGGTATGCGCGTGCGCTCGGCGATCTCCGACACGAAGACCACCGGTCCCAGAAAATCCGCGAGATTGTATGGGGTCACGAGAACCGGCGCTTTCCGTCCCTCCGTGTGCGCCCGGGCGACTTTGCGACATACTCGCGCCACTGTCCGTTCCAGATTACGTAAGCCCGCCTCCCGCGTATAGCCAGCAATCAGCGCGCGCAGGGCTTCCGGGGTGAACGACAGATGCTCCTCGTGTAAACCATTCTCCGTGCGTTGTTTGGCGATCAGATAGCGCTGCGTGATCGCCACCTTCTCCTCGGCGGTGTAGCCGGGCAGTTCCAAGACCTCCATCCGGTCCCGCAGCGCGGGTGGAATGGGGTCAAGAGAATTCGCCGTGGTAATGAACATCACCCCAGAAAGATCAAACGGCACATCCAGATAGTGATCGACAAAGGTGGCATTCTGTTCGGGATCAAGCACTTCGAGGAGCGCCGAACTGGGATCACCGCGAAAGTCCGCCCCCAATTTGTCAATTTCGTCGAGAATAAAGACCGGGTTGCGGGACTTGGCCTGGCGGATGGCGTGAATAATCCGCCCCGGCAGCGCCCCAATATAGGTGCGGCGATGGCCACGGATTTCCGCTTCATCCCGTACCCCACCCAGCGCGATGCGCACGAACTTGCGTCCCAGAGCACGCGCGATCGACCGCCCCAGCGAGGTTTTCCCGGTGCCCGGCGGTCCGACCAGACATAGAATCGGCCCTTTGGATTCCGGGCGCAGTTGGCGCACGGCCAAGAACTCGAGAATCCGCTCTTTGATCTTCCCCAGATCGAAATGATCTTCGTCGAGTATCGTCTGGGCATGCACGGTATCCAGGGTATCTTCCGTGGTGATCGCCCACGGCAGATTCGTCAACCAGTCCAAATAGGTGGTGACCACCGTATGCTCTGGAGACGCCGGAGGGATGGTGCGCAAGCGCTCCAGCTCATGCGTGGCGACCTTCTCGATCTCCGGGGGCATCTGAGCCGCCGCGATGCGCTCGCCAGTGGCTCGTATCCCGGCCTCTTCGCCTTCTTCCCCTAATTCGTGCTGAATCGCCTTCATCTGTTGACGCAGCAAAAACTCCCGCTGTCCTTTGGCCATCTCGGTCTGGACTTCCGCTTGAATCTTATGACCGATCTCCAGCACCTCCAGTTCACGCGTCACAATCGTGCTCAAGCGCGACAGCCGCGCTTTCACATTGAGAGCCTCCAGCAGTTCCTGTTTCTCCGCTAATGGGATATTCATGTGGCCAGTGATGACATCGGCGAGAATGCCCGGCGCGGAAATGTTGGAGAGCGCCGCCAGCAATTCGCCCGGCATAAGCGGGGTCTGCGAAGTCAATTTAGTGAACTGCTGTACGAGATACGCTTGCAGGTGCTCCACTTCTTTATCGAGTTCGCCTTCATCACCCAGCACTAAAACCTGGGCGCGAAAGTAAGGGTCTTCTTGGGTGTATTCGCCTACGCGAATGCGTTGCAGCCCCTGGGCTAAGACTCGCAAGGTGCCGTCAGGCAAGCGTTGCGCGTGGTGAATCCGGGCCGCCACGCCAACCGGATAGAGTCCAGACGCGCGGGGTTTGTCTTCACCGGGATTCCGTTGGACCACCAACCCGATGATGCGGTCTCCGGTGAACGCTGCCTCGATCAGTCGCACGGACGATTCCCGTCCAATCGACAGTGGCCCGCTGATGCCGGGAAACAAACCGACATCCCGCATCGGTAAGATCGCCAAGAGCGCCGGAATCGTGTCGCCCTTCGAGGGCTGTTCACTCTCAATGGTCACTGGGGACGTGGTTTCTGGAGACGCGGTCTCTGGAGACCGTAGGTTTTGTTCTGTTTGTAAATCGTCGCTCATAGCGTCTCCTTGTTCCCCTCCGTCAGGGAATCTTTCGCAAATCTAAGAACATTTCGTGTCGTGCTGTGGCAAGATTGGGAAAGTCGTTGTTCCAATGCACCGTACGTAAGCGATCAGCGATCAGCCGTCAGCTTTCAGCAACAAAAGCGCGACGTCCCGTAGGCTCTCTGTTCAGGTAAGAAGGTGGACAAACCCCTCCATCATTTCTTGTCTGGCTGACAACTGAGAGCTGACCGCTGCCCATGAAGAGCAAGGCCAATGCCACCACCGCTTTTTTGTGGGCATCGGAATTGCTGATCTTGGTACCACAGAGGAGGACCCTTTATATGAGTGCCACTGGATTAGAAGCGTTCGATTCGACGTTACAGAAAACCAATATCTGGCTGAACGACATTATGCAGGAGCTGGGATGGGAAGGAGAACGTCAGCGTGCCTATCTCGCGCTACGGAGTGTGCTCCATGCGCTCCGTGATCGACTCACGGTTGAGGAAGCCCTTGACCTCGGGGCGCAGTTACCCATGCTCGTGCGAGGTTTTTACTACGAAGGGTGGAAGATCGCGGGCAAACCGCTCAAGGAGCGCCACCGCGAGGATTTTCTCGCGCACATCGCACACGACTTTCGCAACGACGAGCGGAGGGACCCTGAAGGTATCGCGCGGGCGGTATTCACGGTCATCGCGCGGCACGCCAGCGCGGGCGAAGTCGAGGATGTCAAACACATCTTACCCGCCGAACTGCGCGCATTGTGGGGTGCCTGACCCCGGCCACATAGGGGTGAGGAGGACACAGGTATGACCGTCGCGGAATGGATGACCACGCCGGTGATGGACGGTGAGCAGCTTGTTGGCATTCTCACGCGGAGTGATATCCTCAATGCCTTCCTCGCGGAACAATAGAAGAGGAGATGCGGTATGCGGATTCAGACCATTCTTGTCCCAGTTGATTTTTCGCCATTCTCCGAACACGCCTTTCGGTGGGCGCTTGATATCGCAACCGACCAGCAGGCAAAGATGATCCTCGTGCACGCGATTCATCCGCTGGCGCACCTCGCCTTTCCAGAGAGCATCTGTGTGACTGACTTTCCCACGATGGAGCAGGAGCTGAAGAGAGAGGCAAAGAAACACCTCGCCAACTTCGCGGCCATACCCCCACCACCGACAGTCCCGATTGAGACGCAGGTCGTCATGGGAGACCCCGTCTGGGAGATATGCCATGCCGCGACTCGTGAGCATGCCGATCTGATTGTGATGGGTTCACGGGGGCGCACGGGTTTGTCTCATGTTCTCCTGGGGAGTGTCGCCGAACGCGTCGTGCGTCATGCGCCATGTCCAGTGCTCGTGGTGCGAGGACCATAACCAGTAACCCGTTCAAGCATGGACACGGTAACGCTGCTTCCACACCTGGCGCTCGAACGACTGTTGGTCGCTCTACTCGTGGGAGCGCTGATTGGTCTTGATCGTGAACGCGCTGAAGCGCGCAAGCCCCACCACGTATTTGCCGGGGTGCGAACGTTCCCGCTCATCGCCCTTGCAGGTACGATCCCCATGCTGGTGATTGATCTCACCGGCCCTGCGCTCTTGGTGGTGAGTTTCCTCGCCGTGACGGTTGTGGCTCTGGTTTCGTACTTCCGCACCTCCGCGACCGGAGATGTCGGCGCGACGACAGAAATGGCGGCGGTCGCCACTTTTCTATTAGGAGTGCTCGCCGGAGCCGGGCACCTGGTGGTTGCGGGAGCCGCCGGAGTCGCGATCGCGGTGTTACTCGCGGCGAAGCCCCGAATTGAGGCGTTTTCGCACGCGCTGACCAGCGAAGAACTCGCCGCGACCCTCGAACTCGCTGTGATCTCAGTCATCATCTTGCCGTTATTGCCGAACCGCGGCTATGGACCGTGGGAGGTCCTCAATCCCTACGATATTTGGTTGGTCGTCGTTCTGGTCAGTGCGTTGTCATTCGCGGGCTTTATCGCGACGCGACTGCTCGGCGACCAACGCGGGTTGCGCATCGCCGCTGTCGTTGGCGCGCTCGTGTCGAGCACGGCCGTCACGATGGCAATGGCGGAACGGTCCCGAACGGATAGCGCACTCGCAACGACAGCAGCGGCGGCCACCATTGTGGCCTCAGTCGTCATGGGGATACGAGTCGCGGTCCTGGCCGCTCTCGTGAATGTTGGTATTCTCCCGCGTCTGTTGCCGGTGGTCGGGGCGATGACAGGGGTAGGTCTCGGCGCCGCCTGGTGGCTTGCACGGGCGGCTGCTCCGTCCTCGCCTGGCTCGACAGGGACGACACTCACCAACCCCTTTAGTCTTGCGGGCGCGGTCTCCTTTGCCGCGATGTATGCGCTCGTCCTTCTGCTGACCCAAGCCGGACAGGAATACTTCGGGACCAGTGGCAGGTATGTCACCGCCGCGCTCGCGGCCATCGCTGATGTCGACGCCGTCACTCTCGCGCTCACGCGTTCGGGGGCAAGTCTGGGGCTGTGGCAGACCCCGGCAGCTCTCGTGACCACCGCCCTGGTCGTGAATACGGTCGTCAAACTGGGCATTGCCAGTGTAGTCGGCAGCGGACATTTTCGCTGGCAGGTGGCCAGCGCTCTCGCGGGCATGGCCCTGGTAGGGGCTCTGGCGGGGGTGCTAGTGTTTATGCGGTTCTAGGGGGGGAGAAGGTTCACCACACCACCTTATCCGTGTACCGAGAAAACAGCGGATCGTTGCTGACTATGACCATGCCCTCGATGGTTGCCTGCGCGATCAAGAGGCGGTCAAATGGGTCTTTGTGGTACGCGGGCAGATGCTGCAAAGCCAACACGTGAGGCAGCAACACCGCGACAATTTCGAGATGGTTTGTCCGCCGCTGACTTTCGATAAGATCAGACAGGGGCAAGGTCAGTCGTAGTTTGTCCAGTTGCAATTTGATTTGCATCTCCCAGACGCTCGCGACACTGAGTAGCAAGAAATTTTGGCGATCTTGACACAACGCTAAGACCTGAGACGAGAGCTTGCCCGGCTCACTGTCCCACCAGATGAAGGTATGCGTATCCAACAGCAGTTTCATGCCGTTTCCGTCCAGAAACCTTCCGGCAGTGGGTCATCAAAATCCTCACTGGTCCGCATCGCCCCGCTATGCAATCCAGGCGTGCGTGGCGTAGTGGACACCGAGAGCGGGACCAGACGGGCAAGCGGTGTCGTTCCTTCGGTGAGGACAATTTCGGCACCTGCGCGCACCAAGGACAAGAGGTCTTGGAGGGTCGTCTGGGCTTCTCGTATATCAACTGTTTTCGTGAGCATGTCTACTTCTCCTTTTGAGGGAGAAATCCTACCATGACGAACGATGGGAACGAAGGCGCATTGCCTACTCCATCGAATGCTCCAGCGCCCCGCGCGCCGCCCTGCCGTGCCCTTTCGGCTTCTTCCAAACCGTCACCGAGCGGCGGTCCTGTGTCGGGTTTCGTGAGGCCACAAAAGCCGTAACCTCCCCTCATCTTTTGTTACTCATGCTGGTGAATCGAGGCTTTCTTCATGGTCGTGAGGATTTCGTCAAGCGTCACATCTTTGAATAGGGCTTCACGCTCCTCGGTATAGTTCCCGTACCCCGCCGTAAACTGGGTCAGAAACCGCACGGTATCGACAATGCCCATCTCTTTAGAGAGCAGATCAATCGCGTGGCGCGTGATCTCACTTAAGGGTTTTGGTTGGACATTCATTTTGTTATCTCCATGATCAGTTCCAGCGGAGAGACCGCTTTGGTTTGTCGGGTATCCACCGCCTTGGCGCGTTTCAAGAATCGATCATCACACGTACAGAAGTAATCGGCCTTTGCGGCGACAGCCGAGGCCAAATGTAGAGCATCCACCGGTTTGATGCCCTGGGTTTGGAGTGTCCGTGCGTGCGCTTCAATCTGCGTGTCTGTCTGGATGGACACGGTTGCTTTGGCGAGCACGTCGAGGGCGTATGTTTTTCGTACTGGGTGCGGGTTCCGCTCCAACTCAAACAGCAGCGTCTCGGAAGTCAGTAACTCCACCTGTCCAGCCTCGCACAATGTGAGCACCCCTAGAATAGCCTCTGCTTCCACGGCGATACGGGGATGAGTTTTCGTGTCGAGTGGTCGTTGGATACTACACATGTCGAGGTAGATCTTCATGGCAAAAGTCTCCCTGCTAGAGAAACCAGCAGCAACGCTTGGGCAAAAGCGGCTCACGCTGGCCATCTCGGACTGCCGCCCAGCCACCGCATACAACTGAGAACCGCTATAATCCAATGGTGACCCTTCCAGCCATTAACAGAAACAACTTCCCACGAATAGCCAGAGAGGAGCGCCACACCCCATCACGTCTTCTCCTTATATAACAGCAAGTGCAGCCGCTCATACAACTTCCGCTCCTCATCCGAGAGTCGTTCCGGCACGTGCACCTGGATACGCAGCAGCAAATCTCCCCGCCCGTGGCCGCCGAAGCGCGGTAGTCCTTTGCCCTTCAGCCGTTAGGAAAAATACAAGACTCGGTTGCAAAGACGAGAAAGTGAGAGATCGTAGGGTGCAGTATCCGCACCGAGACCTGGAATTCAGTCAGCTTCACCGCTTCACCCCACTGACCGCGCCAGCACGCGCACGCCATCCCGCACGGCATCACTGAGGTAGACGATCACCTGTTCACTTGGCTCAATCCCCTTCTCAACCAACGCGGTAGCACTGCCGCGTCTCCCAATTTGAAGCACACGTTTACGGGCATACTCGTCCGACACCACAAACACCGCCCAGCCTTCACTATCACGAAACAGCGCCCCCACTGGCACCTGAACCGCGTCATCAGCCTGAAAAATGACGATACGGGCATCGACCCGATACCCGTCGCCAACCGATCTCCACTGCTCCTCCTGACCCGTCACATCAATGATGACATTGACCCGCTGCTCCTCAATCCCCAATGCTGCATCTCGGGCGGAAAGATTCCTATTGTTGCGAACAATGGAAGGAAAAATTCTCACGCTTAGGAACTCCTCGTGAGTTTCACGCCGAAATCCGCTGGCACTGCCTTTGCTCAAATCGAGCCAAGGAGGTGCTGCCATGCAAATCAAAACTATCGTCGTCCCGACGGATTTCTCGGACCATGCCGAACATGCCTTTACCTGGGCCCTGGGCCTCGCTACGGACCGCAAGGCGAAAATCGTCCTCATGCATGCCGTCCATCCCACCACGTACTACGCGTTTCCAGAAACAATGTACCTGACCGACTTCGCCAAGCTGGAAGAAGAGGTGATGGCCGATGCCCGCAAACGTCTGATCGACTTCGTGACGCAAAAAGGCATCCCCGGTGTGACCGTTGAGACCCGGGTCGTGGTGGGCGAAGCGGTCTGGGAGATTTGTCAGGTCGCGACCCACGAGCCCGCCGATCTGATTGTGATGGGCTCTCATGGCCGCACGGGACTGTCCCACGTCTTGCTTGGGAGTGTCGCCGAACGAGTGGTGCGGCACGCCCCGTGTCCGGTGATGGTCGTCCGGGTTCCGCAACCCGCCAAGTAGGCCAGTTCAACGGCAGAGGTCGCTACACAGAAGAGGAGGCTCCCAATGTCCACCAAAACACGAGGCCGAGGAACTATCCACACGCGCCGCAACCTCGCCGAATTCGATACCAATGATCCCTACACTCCGCGCTTTGCTCCCGAAGAAACAGCGGTGTGCACGGAATGCCACGCGCTCTATGAACGCCGGCATTGGTTCTATGATGAAGAAGCCTATTTCCATGCCTCCATGCAAGCAGACACGCACCAGGTGTTGTGCCCCGCCTGCCACAAGATTCGCGACCACTATGTTGGCGGACGCGTCACACTCCACGCCAGTGCGTTTCTGAACGCCCACAAAGACGAGATTCGCCGCATCATCCACAACGAAGAAACCCGCGTGAAGCGAGACAACCCGCTGGAGCGGATCATCGACATCACGGAGTCCGATGCCGGCATGGTTGTCACCACGACCAACGAAAAGCTGGCCCAGCATATCGGCCGCACGCTCAAGAGCGCCCACCAGGGCGAGACCACCTACCACTGGTCAGAGCCCAAGTTTCTCACCGTCGAATGGCAACGCCCGGACTGAGGGAGGAGGCGTCGATGACAACTGTTTCTCAATGGATGACAAAAACCGTCGTGACCACCAAACCCCACGACACCGTGCGCCACGCGCGGGAATTGCTGAGTAAACATCGGATCAACCAGCTTCCTGTCGTCGTCAACGACAAACTGGTCGGGATCGTGAGTGACCGCGATATTCGCGATGCGTACCCGTCGAGCTTACGGATGCTGCGTGGGAAAGACCTCGACGACTTCGCCGATGCGCATATCGTCGAAGAAGTGATGACCTACAATGTGATTACCGTCAGCTCGCAAACGTCACTGCGCGAGGCCGCCCAGCGACTGCGCCGCCAACGGCTGGGGGCGCTCCCCGTCGTGGATGAGCAGAAGCTGGTTGGGATCATCACGAGAAGTGACGTGCTTGATGCTCTGTTAGCCGAAGGTGACTAAGCACCCCCCATCACGGCATCCAGTGACACATACTGCTCCCACTCCTTCCAACCCGATTCATACGCTGGCGATTGCCGACGTCTATACACAGCTTGACGCCCAGTCTCAGGGACTGACCACGGCGGAAGCAGTCGCCCGGTTGCGGCGCCATGGCGCGAATACCATTCACGAGCTTCAGACACGCTCGCTCCTCCGTAAATTGCTGAGCAACTTTACCCATCTGATGGCCATGCTGCTGTGGGTCGGAGGCGTCCTCGGTTTCATGGCCGGTATGCCAGAGCTGGGCATCGCTATATGGATCGTCAATCTCATCAACGGCACGTTTAGTTTCTGGCAGGAATATCAAGCGGAAAAAGCGACGGACGCCCTACGTCGCTTACTCCCCCTGTATGCCCGGGTCCGGCGAGAGGGAAGCGAAGAACGCGTGCGCGCCGAGGACCTCGTCCCTGGCGATGTCATCCTGTTGGCGGAGGGCGATCATATCTCCGCTGACGGACGGCTCGTGCAGGAGGCCGACCTGCGTGTCGATCAATCCACGCTGACCGGAGAATCACATCCGGTGCGCAAGACCGCCGAGGCGATCTTGCGCACCGACCTCAGCCCAGCGGAACTCTCCAATCTCGTGTTCGCCGGCACCAGTGTGACCGCCGGGACCGGCGTCGCCGTCGTCTTCGCCACGGCAATGCAGCGTGAGGTCGGGAAAATCGCCCATCTCACGCAAAGTGTGGTCGATGTCCTCAGTCCACTGCAACAGGAAATGCAGCGGGCCACCAAAATCGTCACGGTGATCGCCGTCGCCGTGGGCTGTCTCTTCTTTCTCCTCGCCGTCGCCTTCACTGGGATTACGGTGTTGGAGAGTTTTATTTTTGCGCTCGGCATGATCGTCGCCTTCGTCCCCGAGGGTATGGTGCCGACCGTGACGTTAGCACTCGCGATGGGGACGCAACGGATGGCCCGTCGTCACGCGCTGGTCAAACGCCTCTCCGCGGTGGAGACCTTGGGCTGCACGACGGTGATTTGCACGGACAAGACTGGCACCCTCACGCAAAATGAGATGACCGTGAGTGAGTTGTGGGTCGCGGGCCGATCCTTGATCGTCACGGGAGTCGGCTATGCGCCGGAAGGACACTTCCTTGATCAGTCACAACCGATTCCTACCCCCGTTGAAGGCGAAGTACGTGAACTGCTCATTGCCGCCGGTCTGTGTAACGACGCGCGGGTACTCCCACCCAACAGTGAATCCCCCCAGTGGACCATATTGGGCGATCCAACCGAGGCCGCGTTACTAGTCGTCGCGGCCAAGGCGGGGATCGACATGGAGCAAGAAGCCCAGCAGTGGCCACGGTTCCGTGAATTACCTTTCGACTCGCGCCGGAAACGGATGACGACGATTCATTGGGAATTAGGTCCAAAGTCCAAGGTCCAAAGTCTAACGTCTAAAGCCGAAAGTCCAAGGTCCAACGTCCAAGGTCCACTGACTCCGTCCCCAGCCCCTAGCCCCCAGCCCCTAGCCCCCCGTCCAGTCGCCTTCATCAAAGGTGCTCCCAAGGAGGTCCTTACACGCTGCACGCATATCCGCCTCCAAGGGCACGACTCCTTGTTAGATGAGACACTGCGGAGTCAGATTCTGAGTACGCAGGATGACTACGCGCGGAAGGGGCTACGGGTATTAGCAATTGCCCAACGGGGGCTTCCAGCAACTGTGACCCAGTATGAACCAGACACGGTCGAACAAGACCTGACGCTCCTGGGCTTAGTGGCGATGATGGACCCACCTCGCATTGAGGTGACGGACGCGGTCGCGAAGTGCCACCGTGCTGGCATTCGCCTGATTATGATGACCGGTGATTACGGTCTCACGGCGGAAAGTATCGCCCGCCGCATCGGCATTATCCGTGGCGCCCCCCCCCAACTCCTCACTGGGGCCGACCTCGCCACGATGGATGACGTGACACTGGCC
>JANMSE010000044.1:0-8526 GCA_031389045.1 Deltaproteobacteria bacterium
AAATGAAAAAACTGAAATTAACGATAAATATTTAAAATGACATTTTGAGGCCCTTAACGTAGATGATGACATCGAACTCATACTCCTTGTCCTTCGTCTTGATACCTTTGGCGGTAATGCGCTCAATGGGGGTCTCGCGGACATCGACCAACAGCACATTGTCGCGATTGTAGGCTTCGTAATACTGGGTCTCCAAGGGAATGCGTTTAGCGCCAAACGGATGGTCCTTTGGCACTAACTTTTCCGCCACCACCGGGTCCTTCACGCGCGCGCGAATCTTCTCGCGGACAAACTCGGCGAAGTCTTCGTTGGCTTCCTGATTGACCATGATGTCGCGATAGTTGCCCAACCATTTCGCGAACCCAGGTTGCGCCCACAATTCTTCATAGCGCGCCAGCCGCTCGGCCTTGGGAACATCCAGGGCTTTGCGCGGGTCGAAGTCGTGCATGAAGCCCGTCGCCGTTTCCCGAATGCGTTTGTGCATGGTCGCGTAGTTGGCCTTGAACGTCTGCTGTTCTTCCGAGGTGACGAGCGAGTTGCGCAACGGGGCGCAGTAATTGGGCGTGCGCTGGAAGACCGTGAGATGAGCGACTTCCTTGGCGACGATGGGAATGAGCTGCACGGCGGTGGCTCCGGTGCCGATGACCGCCACACGCTTGCCCGCGAGGTTCACGTTTTCCTGTGGCCATCGCGAGGTGTGATACGACTCACCCTTGAAGCTGTCGATTCCCTCGAAGGGCGGCACGTAGCGAGCCGACAAGACGCCGACCGCCGCGATCACATACTGTGCGCGCGCGCGTTGCCCACTCTCCAACTGGACCTCCCAGCGATTCGCCTGCTCGTCATAGACCGCAGATTTCACCCGCGACTTGAGTTGGATGTCGCGACGCAGATCAAACTTGTCCGCTACATAATTGAGGTAGCGCTCGTTCTCCGGCTGGCCGGAAAAGTGCTCTTTCCAATCCCACTCTTGCAGCAGATCCTCCGACCACGAATAGCCGTAGGTTTCGCTCTCGGAATCGAAGCGACAGCCAGGGTATCGGTTCCAATACCACGTGCCTCCCACGCCTTCTCCATCCTCGAACACCCGCACCGACAGCCCGAGCTGCCGGAGGCGATAGAGTTGATACAAGCCACATACCCCAGCGCCAATGATAATCGCGTCAAAGTTGTCGATTGCTCCCGCATTGGTCGCCGGTGTCTGGGGTAGCGCATTCGCCATAGCATCCTCCTAATGTTGTTTGTGGAAGTGATCGGTGATGGACGACACCACCGTGCTTCTTCGTGAGTTCATCACTGATCGTTACTGAGCGTTCTTCGTCGTCTTGGAACCGTGGGCACCTTTTTCGCACATTCGCCTATCGGCGTCGAGGGTGAAGAGCGCACCCGCGATCCGTCAGGTCGAGTGAGATTCGCCAGAGTCGCGTGCCCGACAAGTTGACAAGACCTTCAGTCGTTCTGTAGTTCGGTGGGACGAATTACCCACAACGAAGCAGGAGGGTTCCCATGACAGTGTCTCCCAAAACCGCATCGGCCTCGCTTCACGCGCGCCTGACGCATCCGGTGATTGACGCCGATGGCCATTGGATTGAGTTCGAGCCGACCTTTCTTGATTATCTCAAGCAGGTTGGCGGCCCAACCATGATCGACCGTTATCGGCGCAACGAGTATTCGACGGGCCTGCGGAAGTGGTCAGGGATGACGTCGGAAGAACGGCATGCCCGCCGTCCACTGCAACCGGCCTGGTGGGCCTTTCCCACGCGCAACTCACTCGACCGCGCGACCGCGATGCTGCCGCGGCTCCTCTACGAACGGATGGCTGACCTTGGGCTGGACTTCGCGGTCGTCTATCCCACGCTTGCGCTCTTCTTTCCCGCCATGAAGGACCAGGAAGTGCGCGGGGCGTCCTATCGGGCTTACAATCTGATGGCGGCGGACATGTTTCGGGGCCTTGAGGATCGCCTCATTCCAGCCGCGTGTATTCCGATGGAAACGCCGGCGGAGGCGCTCGCCGAGCTGGAGGTGGTCGTCAACCAACTGGGCTTGAAAGCACTGATGTTCGCAAGCCTGCTTCGCCGACCGCTGGCAACCACGCAAAAGGAGGGCGTGCCGAATCGCCCGGCGACGTGGCTCGACACCCTTGGGCTCGAAAGCCAATACGACTACGATCCGGTCTGGGCGAAGTGTCTCGAACTCAAAGTGACACCGACATTTCATACCGCTTCCCAAGGGGTGGGCGCTCGCGCGACCTATTCCAACTTTGTCTACAACCATATCGGCCACTTCGCGGCCGCTGGCGAAGCGGTCTGCAAATCGTTGTTCTTGAATGGCGTCACGCGCCGGTTTCCAACGCTCAAGTTCGCCTTCCTGGAAGGCGGCGTCGGTTGGGCCTGCACGCTCTACAGCGATCTCATTGGTCACTGGAAGAAACGCAACATGCGGGCGCTCGACCACACCAACCCGGCGCACCTCAATGTCAGCATGCTCGCGGACTATTTCCAGCGCTATGGTGCCGCGTCACTCACCACGCATATCGACCAGCTTGACGCGCTCCACCAATTGCTGGGCGGCGTCGAGGCCGTGGATGATTTCGCGCGCTGCGAGATCACGCGCCCGGCGGACATCCGCGACCTGTTCGTCCCGAACTTTTATTTTGGCTGCGAGCCCGATGATCCCGTCAACGCCTGGGCGTTCCGCTCTGGGACGAATCCGTTCAACGCCAAACTGCGCGCCATCATGGGTTCGGACATCGGTCATTTTGACTGTGTGGATATGGCGGACGTCCTCCCAGAGGCGCATGAACTCGTGGACAAGGGATTACTGAGCGCGGAGGATTTCCGCGATTTCGTTTTCGGCAATCCCGTGCGCTTATGGGCTGGTACGAATCCAGAATTCTTCAAAGGAACAGTGATCGAAAAGCAAGCGGCGGAGTATCTGCGTATGGTCCACGCCGAGGAACAGACGACGGGCGTGCACTGAAATAATGCGGCGCTCCCACGCGCATCTTGAAAAAATGGTCGTGATGCCCCACAGTAGGCCCTGAAAAAGGAGGACTGACACGATGAGTCAAGCTGTATCGCAATCCCAATCGAATCGTCTACCGACAGCCGAAGAGCTGGGCTTTGATCCCGGCTCTCTCCGCGAGAAGTACGCCGCCGAACGCGTCAAACGTCTGCGGGCGGATGCGAACGCCCAATATCAAGAAATCGCCGGCCAGTTCGCGCATTACAATGAAGACCCCTACGTCGATCCGGGCTTCACCCGTCCCGCGCTGCAAGAAGACATTGATGTCCTCATCGTCGGCGGAGGCTTTGGCGGCATGTTGGCGGCGGTGCGGCTGCAAGAGGCCGGGATCACCAACTTTCGTATCATCGAGAAGGCCGGGGATTTTGGTGGCACCTGGTACTGGAACCGCTATCCCGGCGCTCAGTGCGACGTCGAAGGGTATCTCTACCTGCCATTGCTCGAAGAGCTCAATTACATTCCCAAGGAACGCTACTCCTTTGCCCCGGAGATATTCGCGCACGCGCAACGGATCGGCAAGCACTATAATCTGTATGAACGATCCTGCTTCCAAACGAAAATCAAAGAGTCCCGCTGGGATGAAGAAGCAGGCCGCTGGACCGTCACCTCCGATCGCGGTGATGTCTTCAAGACACGCTTTATGATTATGTCGAGCGGACCACTGAACAAGCCCAAGTTGCCCGGCATTCCAGGGATCGAAAATTTCCAAGGGCATACCTTCCACACCAGTCGCTGGGACTACCATTACACGGGTGGGGATACCACGGGCGGATTGCACAAACTCCATGACAAACGGGTCGGCATCATTGGCACGGGAGCCACGGCGATCCAGTGCATTCCGCATCTTGGTCTGCACGCGAAACAACTCTACGTCTTCCAGCGCACGCCGTCCTCGGTGGACGAACGCAACAACACTCCCACCAACCCCGAATGGGCGAAGACGCTCAAGCCCGGATGGCAGGTCTTTCGCAACCGCAACTTCACTGCCCTCTTGGACGGGGTCCGCGTCGAGGGCGATGAGGTCGGCGACAAATGGACCAGCCCGCTCAAGAAGCTCGGCGATCTGCTCAACAGCAAAAGCTCGGACCTCTCCGGCGAGGAAAAGGCGCTCTTCGCGGAGATCGCCGACTTTCAGAAGATGAATGATATTCGCGGACGTGTCGCCTCGACGGTACGTGACCCGGCGACGGCGGAAGCGCTCAAGCCGTGGTTCGGGCAATGGTGCAAACGTCCCACCTTCAATGACGACTATCTGCCCACCTTCAACCGACCCAATGTCAAGCTCGTGGACACCAGCGGCAAGGGGGTTGATCGTGTGACCGAGCACAGCGTTGTGGTTGATGGGGTCGAGTATGAAGTCGATTGCTTGATCTTCGCGACCGGCTTCGAGGTGGGAACGGCGTACACCCGGCGCGCCGAGTTCGGGATGTATGGCCGCAATGGCGTGTCGCTCGCCGATTCCTGGGCAAAAGGGATGCGCACCTTCCACGGGTTCCTGAGCCACGGGTTTCCGAACTGTTTCCACATGGGGCTCACGCAGACCGGCCTCACGGCGAACTTCACGTACATGCTTGATAACCAGGCCCAACACGTCGCCGCGCTCATTACCCAGGTCAATCGTCGCCAAGCGAAATCCATTGAGCCTACCCCCGAGGCCGAAGCGGAGTGGGTGAAGATCGTCACCGGGCCGAACATGATGACCAAGTACCAAAACGTCTGCACGCCGGGGTACTACAACGGCGAGGGGACCAACGAGGGGCAAGGGTTCCTCCAGACCGTGTACCCTCACGGCGCGTTGGCCTTTTACGATATGCTCGCCCGCTGGCGCGAGCAGGGAGATTTCGCCGGTCTCATCGTGAAGTAGCAGAGACCTCCCTTTCCGTAGGCCGGGATAAGGCCGCAGGCCGTTCCCGGCGTGAGCGGGCTGGCCGGAAACGCTCCGCTTATTCCGGCCTACCTTCTACCTTCTGGCGTGAGGAGTAGGGGCGAACAGCAGCAAGTGTGCGTCGAGGCGACTGCTTCTGCACAGGATGCCACCCTGGTGGCGTGGTCGCGGCACAGCGAAAACCGGTGACAGGGCTTCTCGTGAACGTTGGAGGAATGAACTGCTCGCGGAGCCAGGTGACAGGAATCGTTCGCGGGACATCCCACCCGCCACCACGGATCACTTTGGCGTCACCAGTGGCTGGCCCGGTGGGATTCCGCGGGGAATGACTCCAAAACTGGGCTTCACCTGGACTTCGAAGAGCTTGCGCAACGCACCTTGAAGTTGACACCGTCACGTGGAGGACATAAGAAAGCGGACGTGGCGAGGCGTCCGTGGGCGCGATCACGATCGCGATCGTGGGCGGGCCGCGGAAAGCCTACTGGGATACGGACGATCCGCTCTCATCTTCACGCATGTCCTTTGACTGTTGGCCGAAACCTGCCAGATGTGTTCGCTGCCAGCAGGCGGTTTGGGAAAAACGGGGGAGTAAAGTCAATGAAAACAGCACTCGTTGTGGGTGGTACCGGTCCAAGCGGACCGTTTCTCGTCACCGGTCTTCAGGCACGCGGCTACACCGTCACGATCTTCCATCGCGGCACGCATGAAATTCCCGAAATTCCCGCTAATGTCGAACACATCCACGGGGATCCCCATTTCCGCGAGACATTGGACGCGGCCCTGGGGAAACGCACTTTCGATGTCGTGATCGCCACGTACGGACGCATTCGGATGATTGCGGAAGCTCTGGAAGGCAGAACAGGACAGTTCATCGCGATCGGCGGTGTCCCAGCCTACCGCGGGTATTTCGATCCCATGGTGAATTTTCCTCCTGGCCTGCCGACTCCGGTCCCCGAGACGGCCCCCACCGTGCAAACCGAACAAGAGCACCGCTTCTCCTATCTGATTGCTAGCACGGAGCGCGCGGTGCTCGCGGCCCACCCGCGTGGCGTCGTCTACCGCTATCCGTATGTGTATGGGCCGTATCAGTTGTTGCCACGGGAATGGTGCGTGATCCGTCGCGTGCTCGACAAACGTCCGTTCATCATCTTGTCCGAGGGCGGCCTGGGTTTGATGACGCATGGGTACGCTGGCAATCTCGCCCATGCGGTGTTGCTGGCGGTGGACAAGCCCGAAGTAGCGGCTGGCCAAGTCTACAACTGTGGTGACGATGTCCAATACACGGTGCGCCAGATTGTCGACATCATCGCCGACGAGCTGCATCACAAATTTGACATCCTCAGCCTGCCTGCCGAGGTCGCCTATCCCGCGCGCGGCGTCAGCCTTGAGGTCACCCCGCATCACAAACTGATGGATATCCAGAAAATCCAACAGCAACTCGGCTATCGCGATCCGCTGCCGCCCGCTACGGCGCTACGTCGCACGGTGCAATGGTATGTCGAGCACCAACCCGAGCGCGGCGGTGACATTGAGCAGCGCCTCCAAGATACGTTCGACTATCAGACCGAAGATCAGCTCGCGGCCATTTATCGTGACGCGATGACGCGTGCTCGTGCATTCCACCGCGAAATGGTGCCAACTCCTCATCCCTACCCACATCCCAAGGAACCGGGGCTCGTTCGTGATCATCGGAATCGTTGAGTGCGCGCTCACGAAAAGGGCGGCGGTCGTGCCAATGTCATGGCGTCTGTCTAGCAATAAGGCCCCTCAATCCTTCACGCTCATGGTATCCCAACGAACACGCAAGACGCACGGATGGGCCGCCGCGCTGAGTATGATGACGTGGGCATTGGTCCTGCTGACCCAAATCGCTCCGGTCATCGCGGCGGACTGGCCCATGAGCAACTACGATCCGGGGAACAGCCGCAGCCAGCCCGCGGAGACCACACTCAGCCCGACCACGGTGAGTCGGCTCGCGCCTGTCTACACCGTGACAACAGGTGGGGACAACTGGGCCACGCCTGTGGTCATCGGTGGCGCGGTCTATGTCCCGGATTCCGGTGGCACGCTGTGGAAGTTCAATCGCCAGTCCGGCGAAGTGATCTGGTCCCACTCCGTGTCCGAGTACAACGGTGTGGCCAACTCGGCCGTGCGCACGAGCGTTGTTGTCACCGAAGGGCTGGTCATCTTCGGCGATCGCAGCGGCGCGAACATGATCGCCATTGATGAGACAACTGGGGAGCGGCGGTGGATCACGCGGCTTGATGAGCACCCAGCGGCGCAGGTAACAGGCTCGCCGATCGTGGTGGGAGACCGGCTTTATGTCGGGGTCTCATCGACCGAAGGGTCCAAGTTCGTCAAGGATCGGAAGGCCAAATCCAACTTTCGCGGCAGCCTCGTCGCGCTCGACAGCAAGTCCGGACAGATCGTGTGGAAGACGTGGACGATGCCAGACAATGGCGGGCGGCTCGACAGTTGGAGCGGCGGCGCGGTCATCAGCGTACCCGGCGCCAATGTGGAGAAGGGGCTCGTCTACTTTGGCACTGACCATCATTACTCGCAGCCGGAGTCCGTCACGGCCTGTCTCATGGCGGCCCCCGACGACTGGAACCCCGACTGCTACCCCGCCGAGGCGCGCTTCAACGCCATCACCGCGGTCGACATGGCCACGGGTCAACCACGCTGGACGTTCTTCGGATCAGGCGCGCGGGTGTGGGAAATGGCCTGCGGCGAATTGCCGCGCGTGACATACCCGTTCCCGTTGCACGACATCGGCCATGCCGCGGACGTGAGGGTCTGCCCACCACCCAATGATTTTCTGAACTGGGCGTTCGCCGCTGGGTCGCCGCAGCTCTACAGCGCTACTATCGGCGGTCGTACACGTGAGGTCGTGGGGATCGCCCAGAAAAGTGGCGTGTATTGGGCGTTCGACGCCGAGACTGGCGAAGTGTTGTGGCACACGCTGGTCGGGCCGTGGTCAGAGCCCGGCGGGCTTACCTGGGGCGCGGCTTACGATGGGCAGCGTCTCTATGTGACGCTGACGAATCTGGAGCACGTCCCGCACCGCCTGACATCGGGGCAGGTCGTCACGGGCGGATCCTGGGCCGCGCTTGATCCGGCCACGGGAAAGATACTCTGGCAAACGGGCGATCCCCAGAATGCCGCTGCCTACGCCGCCCCGGTCGTTGCTAACGGCGTGATCTATGTCAGCTCAATGGCGTCGTCTGGCGACCAGATGTACGCCCTGGATGCCGCCACCGGCAAGGTGCTCTGGCGCTTTGCCGCTGGTGGCTCGGTCGCGACCCATCCGGTCGTGGCCGATGGGCGCGTGTATTGGGGCGCTGGTTTCAGCTTGTTTGGCGGAACCAGTAGTAACAAGCTGTATGTCTTCGGACTCGACGGCAAGTAGCGCAACCGGGGCGCTAGATTGATCGGGTTATTGCACCCATACCCATACAAATTGACATCCCCACCTTCAAACCCAATCGGGTCCTCGCTGATGAACCGCTGCAACGCCGGATGATAATACCGCGCCCGGTAGTAGTACAACCCAGTCCCATCGTCTTCCCGACCCGTGTACTTGAAGGCATTGGTGGAGGCCACGCCTGTGGTCGTCG
>JANMSE010000057.1:0-2747 GCA_031389045.1 Deltaproteobacteria bacterium
CAGGAACTGGTGCGTTAGGATCGTTTTTAGTACCAGTGTTTTTAGAAATAAAGCTGTTGAACTCAGAAGAAAGTTTGTTGCCTGGTACATTCATCTTCATTGTGTAATCTATAGTACCATCAAGATTTTTAGTTCCTCCCACAGTTGTTTTATATGGACCAACACTTACGTCAAAAGGTTTAACAGTAAAAGTTGTGTAAACTAAATCTGTATTTACAACAACCGCACCTGTTCCCATTTCCCGCTCAGTGCAAAGGGCACAATTGAGCCAAGCCATCCAGTTTCGACAAGCCATTTGCCCTAAAAGAAACAACACGCACGCGGAAAGAACAGAGGTAAGAACAATTCCGACACTCACTCTTTTGTACCAAGGTTGGGCTTGCCGTCTGACCTCTTCGATGGTCAACGGACTCAGCGCGTGCGCAAGCTTTCGATACGCTTGTTCAAACGCCGCGCAGTCTTGCCACGTCAATGGTCGCGACTGGTCAACAAGGCGGAGCGACTTTATTACTTCCTCGACAATTGCGTTTTCAACCGGCAAACCGTCCGCGACCGCAAACTCCAGTAGCGCATGAGCGTCACGGATGGTTTGGCGCACCCGCACGGCACTTTCCTCGGACAGTGTATCGTTCTCCACGCTCTTTTGCACAGGCTCCGACTGTGTCTTGGCGGTGGGCGGTGGAGGCTGAGGCGGGTCGTTCACAGTTGCCGTTGCGGGTGGTTGTTCTTGTTCTACTGCCATATCTCATCTCCAGTGAGCACGAGCGCCCGAATAAGGCCACGACTCCTCCATCCCATCATCAAGGCTGAATATCTTTTTTACACGTGAAGTTTTTTTCTCCGGGAAAAGACGCATCGCCGAGACGCAATTGCACGCTGACGGTCGGCGGATCTTGGAGCGCCTTGCAGTCAGGCATAGTGAACTCAAGGGTGTTCTTCCCGGTGACCTTGGGGCGCTGGCTCAGATCTATACCGCCGATGCGTAGGGAAAGATCTTCCGTGTACTCCTCAAGGTCGATGCCGTTCGTTGTGAGCGTCACCGTGGGGTTCTCTGTTTCCGTTCCTTCCTTAGGGTCGATATTCACGAGAGTCGCGGCCTTCACAATCTTCGCAAATCGTCTCTCACGGCGGAGGTCCGCAAGTTCGTTGTTGGCTTTTTTCACTTCTTCGGAATTGGCGGCGGCGACAGCAGCCTCGGACCGTTGAGTCTCAAGCCACGTTGTCCACTCACCCATGGCCCTAGCAAGGATGTGTGTCGCTTCTGTGTATTCTTCGGCCGTCCGCTTAGAACTTATTGCTTCCTCGGCTTGAGTGCGGGCGTCGGCAATCTTGTTGGCTGCGTAGGTATAAAAGCCCGCCCGCTCGCTATTGTTCAGCAATCCAAAGAATCCGGAGGTGAATCCGGTTGATACGGATAACAATCCCACGGTTTCACTGGCCGCTGCCCCGACAACACCGAGACCACCGACCGCAGCAAGCGCGCCAAGGGCGATTGTCCCAGCAACGTAGATGGACCATTCGTTCATGGTGGCACGGGATCGGTAGGCTTGACCCATCTCCTCTGCCCACTTGACATAGCTTAAATAGCGAAGACACGCGGCTGTTCCATGAACGTCCAGCCCATGGCACTCTGCCGGGATGGAGGTACTACTATTCGGGAACATTTCCGGGCCATCTGGCCGGACACCAAAGTAGCGGGCGTAGGGGGACATGGTGCTACAACTCGTCAGAAGGGTGGAAAAGAGGAGGAGGGTGCAGAGTAAGCGCAACGTCCAGCGCTTGTTCCGATACCCCGTACCCGGCGTGCGTGGTCGACTGAGGTGGTGATTGAGTGATGGGCTCATCTTTTACTCCCTCCCTTCTTCCGTTTGTCGCTTTGTCAAACCTCTCACCCTCGCCCTGCGGGCTACGCTCAGCATGTGCGGTTTCCGTAAGTAGGGTGCCAATGTCGTACAGTTCGGTTGAGGAATTGTTATGTCGCGAAATGCGTTACCACCACGTCGGCAATCGTCTCGCAGATCGCTTGGCGCTTTTGTGGGTTGAGCAAAACGGTGCGGTTTCCATCGTTGGCGATAAATCCAAGTTCAAGTAGCACAGCGACTCCTTGGAACTTCAGGACAGCAAGATCAGTGCGCTGCTTGATCCCTCTGTCTCTGAATGCGGTCACAGTCAGTAGGGCATTCTGGAGTTTCCGCGCCAGTACTTTATCGTCGTCGCCGCGAAAGAGCACTTCTAAGCCGTTTGCCGTATCGTCGTCAAAGTCATTGAGATGAAGGGAGATGAACACCTGGCTGCCGGCATTCTTGGCATTGGTTGCCCGCTGGCCGACAGGGGCGTGATCTTCGGCATCATCTCGTGTCATGAACACGTCGTGTCCACGGGCGCGAAAGACCTCCTTCAATGCTAACCCATATTGCAGCACTATTCTGGCTTCCTGAAATTTGACTCCGCCTTCATCATGGGTCGCGCCGGAATCGAACACGCCCATTCTGCGATTGCTCATGCCATGTCCGGGATCAACAGCGATTTTCATAATTTGCCTCCTTTGGATTGTCGGCCCTGTAGGAGAGGCGTAACAATCGACTGAACAAAATGTTCATTCGGTGTGAACAATTTGCTCAGGTGTTCGCAGAGCCGAGAATACGGTAGAGGTCGGTGGCGTCGGCGAAGTTCTTCAGATGCTGGCGTCCTAGCGATTCCACCCGATACCCATCCCCTAGCCGCTGTACGGTTTCCGGCCCAACGAG
>JANMSE010000065.1:0-12203 GCA_031389045.1 Deltaproteobacteria bacterium
GTGCGGATGTCAAAGACGCCCGTGGCTCGCACGACGACACGACTCACCCAGGTGCCCACGTACTTGCCCTTTGGCACGACTGCTCGCACCAAGTCGCCGGTCTGCATCCCGAAGTGACGCTTGTGGCGCGTGCGGTGCTGAATAGGAAAGCCGTGTTTGTCGATCCGGCACATCCGCCGGGTACCGTGCCCCATGGCACGGATGAGCAGTGGCTGAATGCCGCTCACATCCAATGTCTCTGGTGTGGAAGCGCCGACACAGGCGGCATCGGCCCAGTGTGATTTCAGGAGGCCAAGCCGTGTGCGGTTGTATTTTGTCCTGCCGCCCGTCCCCACTTCGACCGGCAGCTCGGTGTCACACAGCCGCCCATACAACGCCCAGCGCGTCGTATTCACAGCGGCGGCATCTTGCAGTGGCACTTGCGTCTGTCCCTGAACGAGCGGAAAGCCAAACTCGGCGGCGGTCTGACTGCCCTTCTTTTGATTACACGGCTGGCACGCCAGCGTGAGGTTGGAGACCCGATCACTGCCCCCACGTGCCTGCGGTTGGATATGCTCAATCTGAAGAGGCACGTCTTTTTTCTGGCAGTACCTACAAGTGCGATCCCACTTTTCCAAGAGATATGCGCGGATTTCCGTCCCGTGCAGCGTCCCGTGCTGATAGGCCACACCAGAGACTTCAGCGTCTTGCATGAGCTGCGTGTCAAAGCGCACCAACTCTTGACTCAGTGCGGAGAGGGGACAGACACGCCGCAGCCGAGCAACCCAGGTGAGGACATTCTCAACACGACTTTGTAGCGACGGTGGGAGCCACCCAGCCGCACGGGTGCGGTTCAGAAATCGCGGCTGCCGGTAGCGGGTCTTGCGGCGGCGGCGATGGCGGCGGATGACACGGCGAGTGGCTAACGCCTCTTTGATACGCTGGCCCCGGTGCGTGAGTTCAGCAGCAAAGATCACCTGCCCAGTTTGCTCATTCACGATTGCGAGCCCGGTGGTTTTGCTCCCAGGGTCGATCTTGAGACGGTGGGCGTGGACAAAAGACTCTTGTACCGTGCGGTCGTGTAGCTGGATCGTAAAGGGGACACGCCGAAAGACGGTCGCACGGCGAATCTTGAGCAAGTATCGCGCACGAGCTGCGCTACACGGGTCAAGGGGGCGTTTGTTTGCATCAATCACAAATACTGACATGAGTTACCTCACACGCGCCGTGCGGCGGTTTGTGCGCCTCGACAAGGATGCACGCCCGTACCTCGCTGCTGCACGGCGTCGGCATGACGACAACTGTTTAACAGCAGCGTTACAGAGCCATGAACTGGCAACGTATTCATGGGTGTGTTCTTTGGCGTTACGTGCATCATAGTTCAATCTTTCGATATCACTGAGTCTGCCTGAAGCTGACTGTTCCCGTTTTTCTTGGGCGGGGGTGCAGTCTCATGCGCTTCAGTCCTTTTCTGGTGCGATGATGCGCGTTACTGTACACCGCCAGTCTGAGAGTGCCAACCTGAGCGGAGGACATTATGGAAACCATGCGTGGTAATATCCGTAAAATGACGGCATCAGCCGCAACCCCGATTGCCTACGCGCTTCCGCTAGGGAACGACGAGTTGCCGCTCAATGCGCTGCTGGGCAAAACGCTGCGCCTCGAATTCGCCGGGCGGATCACCTGCAATGGCTGCGGCCAACCAACCAAGAAAAGTTTCAGTCAAGGGTTTTGCTACCGTTGCTTCACGACCCTTGCGCAGTGTGACCTCTGTATCGTCAAACCCGAACTCTGTCATTTCGCCAAAGGCACGTGCCGCGAGCCGGAGTGGGGCCTCGCGCACTGCATGCAGCCGCATTACGTCTATCTTGCGAACGCGTCGGGCCTCAAAGTGGGCATCACGCGCGCGACGCAAATTCCCACCCGTTGGTTGGATCAAGGAGCAGTCCAGGCGCTGCCGGTGCTGAAAGTCCAAAATCGCCGCCAAGCGGGCCTGGTCGAAGTCGCTCTCAAAGCGCATGTGTCCGACCGCACCGATTGGCGCAAGATGCTCAAAGGCGAACCTGAACTTCAGGACCTGCCGATGCAGCGTGGAGACCTGTTCTCCCGCTGTGAACAAGCGCTGACGCAGATCGGGGAAGGCAAGGACACGGAAGCGCTCTCCATCCTGGAGCAGGAACCTGTCCGCGCGTTCTCCTATCCGGTGTTGCAGTATCCCACGCGCGTCACCGCCCTCAATCTGGAGAAGACTCCACGTATTGAGGGGATATTGTTGGGGATCAAAGGGCAGTATCTCATCTTTGATACCGGGGTGCTCAACGTGCGCAAGTTTACCGGCTATCAGGTGGCCGTCAGCGCGTAGCACACGGTCACGATTATTTTGTCTGCTTCCGGTTCGTCGTGCCCGCGCAGGCGGGCATCCAGGGAACATAAGCACTGGCCTGGGGTTATGCCGCCTGGATTCCCGCCTACGCGGGAATGACGTTGCTGCTGTCTATCCGTCACATGCACATTGACAGACAAAATGAACGTGACGTTGCAGTAGCACATTGACAGCCCGGAGAAACCACAGTTACAGTACCGCTCCAGCTCGGTTCAGGAATACAAGGAGTCTCTCGTATGGCGCAAGCGACAGCGGCAGTGAACACACGTCCGAAGCGAGTCCCAATGACCGGGGCGCAGTATCTTGAAGGTCTCCGTGACGGACGAGAAATTTGGCTCAATGGTGAGCGTGTCAACGATGTGACCACGCACCCGGGGTTTCGCAACGGAGCCCGTTCCGTCGCGCGCTTGTATGACGCCCTGCATGACCCCGAACAACAAGCGGTGTTGACCGGTCTGACGCCGAACGGCGCACTGACGCATAAGTCGTTTCTGTTAGCGCGTACACCCCAAGATTTATTGGCTCGGTCAGAAGCGATGCGCGCTTGGAGCCGGTTACACTTTGGTTTCATGGGTCGCAGCCCCGATTACAAAGCTGGGTTGGTGGTGAGTCTGGGCGCGTGGCCAGAGTATTTCGCGCCGTATACCGAGATCGCTAGCCGGTGGTTCCATAAGCTGGCCGATGAATGCCTCTATCTCAATCATGTCGGCATCAATCCGATGGTGGACCGCTCCAAGGCGCTCCATGAGCAAAAGGAAATTTTCGTGCGTGCCGTTGAGGAGCGTGATGATGGGATCGTGGTCAGCGGCGCGAAAATGGTGGGCACCGCCGCCGCGTTCACGCATTACAACTTCATTTTCAACTATGGAGCGGTGCCGCTCAGTGATGGCGATACCGATCATGCCCTGGTGTTCATTATCCCGACCAACGCGCCGGGCGTGAAGCTGATTTCACGTCCCTCCTACGAATTCGCCGCGAGCCGGGCGCATCCGTTTGATTATCCGTTGTCGAGTCGCTTCGATGAGAACGATGCGACGATGATTCTAGATGGGGTGTTCGTGCCGTGGGAAAACATCTTCGTCTTTCGTGACATTCCCAAGACCAATGGCTTCTTCCCCCAGGCGCAGGTGTTGCAGAATCTCCTGTTGCAAGGGGCGACCCGCTTCGCGACGAAATTGGAGTTTTTGACCGGCCTGTTCCTGCGTGTCGCCGAATCCAATGGCACTATCGGTTTTCGTGGCGTGCAGGAGAAACTAGGGGAAGCGATTGCCTACGTCCACACCTTCAATGCGCTGGTGCGCGATGCCTGTTTGTCGCCCGACCCGGCGGCGAATGGGTATGTGTCGCCGTCGCACCGGTCAATGTGGGCCTATCGTGTTCAGGCTCCGAGCGTGTACCCCCGCTTCCGCGAGCTGATTGAACTGGTCGCCGCTGGGGGGCTCATTCAGATTCCATCAAGCGCGAAGGACTTTGCCTCTCCTGAGTTGCGGCCATTTCTCGACCAATACTACAAAGGCGCGAACATGGACGCCGAACAGCGAGTGAAGCTCAGCAAGCTGGTCTGGGATGCGATTGGCACCGAGTTCGGTGGGCGGCACGAGCTGTATGAACGGAACTACGCGGGGAACGTGGAGAACCTCAAGGTGGAAACCCTCTTTGCCGCGCAGGCGGATGGGGATCGAGCCGCGCTCGAACAGTTGGTGCAGTCGTGTCTGGATGATTACGACCTTAAGGGGTGGACCGGGCCGACGTGGATTGGACCGGAGCGGTGAGCGAGTTTTCCTGGAACGCTCATGTCAAAGAGTCCAATGGTCAAAGACACCGGAGAGACGTTGGGAAGAGTGG
This sequence comes from Deltaproteobacteria bacterium, assembly GCA_031389045.1. Lineage (GTDB taxonomy): Bacteria > Desulfobacterota > Binatia > Bin18 > Bin18 > JABFSC01. The sequence goes on from JANMSE010000065.1 coordinate 4,208, forward strand.
GAAGTGGGCGGAGCTAGCTGATTTTTCGTAATTTGGTCTGGGAGAGCCCCGTAGGGCGGACGTTTCGCGCTTCCGCATTCGCTAGTAAAAGCAAGGGATGGTGCAAAGCGCGCTGGACGTCATTGAGTTGTTTGTTCAGTTCTGGAGACTGAGGTAACGTTGCGAGTAACTCCTGCGCCTGATGGAGATGGAGGGATGCTTCGCGTGGGGCATGGCGCTGCATCGCTGTTTTCGCCGCGAATGTGAGGTATCGGACAGCACGAGGATAATCACGGCCCTCTTCAAAATGGGTAGCGAGCTCGGTTGCTACCTCAGCCGCTCGTCCGCCGTAGGCTCGCTCTTTATGTTCTCCGATACTAAGGTGCAGATGTCGTCGCCGTGCGGTCGAGAGTCGTTCATAAACCAACTTGTGATAGAGGGAATGTAAGAACCGATAGCGGGTGGCCGATCGTCGCTCTCGACCTACAGGCAGGCCAACGGTTTCCAGAAATAGTTGGTGACGAGCAAGGGTAGCGCAGCGTTCCTCCACAGTGATGAGGTTCTCTTCAAGACCTGCAGCGACGATAGTAGCCGAGAACTCCACTCCCGCTACACTGCCAACCTCTAGTAAACGCTGCTCCTCCGCACTCAACCGATCAAGCTGTCCTTCAATCACGTGACGAAGCGTATCAGGAACGCTTCGCTGAAGTTGAGAAAGTTGCTCCTGCATATCCCCTGCTCCAGTCCGCTGCGTAAGCGAGTCCTGGAAAATCAGGTACTCGACCACGTTCACCACGAAGAGCGGGTTCCCTTCGGTATAGCGGTAGACAGTCTTGCCGAGGGTGGCAGGCAACGCCTTTTCTGGGAACCTGCGCATGACATATTCTGATACGTCACGTTCGCTCAAGCCCGCGAGCGGTAACTCTCGACAGTGTCGCGACTGAGCAAGTTCTTGGACGATGCTCCGCAAGGAAGAATTGCGCCGTGTGATCTCAGCCGGTCGGTAAGTCCCCACGATTAAGAGGCGTGCTGCCTCGCGGCGTCGGGCAAGATACGCGAGAAGGGAGAGCGTTGACGCATCGCTCCAGTGTAGATCCTCCAGCACCAGCATACGTTCCGCCGTCAATGCTTCTATAAACGCGGCCATCTCTCGTAGCATGCGGTCTTGTGTTGCTCCTCGGAGAAGGCGCTGTAATCGCTCCTCCTCCCCGGAATCCATTATTCCGGGCAATTGCAAGAGCCACGTCGGCGCGTGCTGACGCAAGCAGGGGATCACCTCTTTCGTTTCCGAGGCCTGACACAATCGCCCTAATGCTTCAAGAACCGGAAGATAGGGCTCACCGACTCCGTACTGTTCAACGCACTGGCCGCGTGCAGTCCACACACCCGCCGTAGCAGCGGCCTGGGTCAGAAGAGCGTCCAGAAGCGCGGTTTTGCCAATGCCCACTTCTCCGGTGACGAACACGACCTGCCGGTCGTTGCCCTGCGCCTCCTCTAGGTACTGCTGGAGCTGTTCGAGTTCGGCTTCACGTCCGACCAAGGAGGTCGAAAGTTGCAAACGGGGGACATGTCGAGTCCTATCCTTGCGAGATTGATAATCGGACATGGAAGGCAGCAGCGTTGTACTGAGGGGAGCAATAAATCGCCAGCCACGTCGAGGAACGGTTTCGATAAATTGGGGAGTATGGACCGAGTCTCCGAGCGCTTGCCGCACTTCTCGTAGGCATCCTCGTAATACGACATCGCTAATTTTGGTATCTCGCCATATTGCATGGACCAGCTCCACACGGCTGACCAGCCGTCCTCGCTGGTCGATCAGGTAAAGCAGCACCGCAAAAGCTTTCGGACGAAGATGAAGCTCCGCATCTCCCAGCCAGAGACGCTCATTATCTATATCCAGACGAAAAGGGGGAAATACCAAGAGTGAAGACACAATGAAGAAAGTCTTACCATAGATACTAAAAAAAATGCAACGCAAATCGAACGTAAATACAACGCAAATTCGCTTCCCAAGAAAGGACAATCCCGGCTATAGACAACCAACAACAATCTGACTGAATCACAAAGGGCCGCTTCTCTTATGAACTTGCCTGCGCCCGCACTATCTCCTCTCCTCCTTCCGATCGGCCAGGCCATGTTGCCTCGTGGTTCGCCAATGGGAGGGTAATACACTCAGTAGCCTACCTATCAGTACAAAAAAGGAGGATACGATGAACAGCCTGTTTGCCCTGTGGCGTGACATTCTCCCCGAGCGTATGCGGGGAGGACCGAGGATCGCGGTAGTGATGTTCGTAATAGTAGGCATGACGCAGGCGGCTTATGCCGTGCATTCGGATGTAGCCGGAAATTGGCGTTTCGACGGGGGCGTGGGTCAAGTGGCATGGGATACGTCGGGGCACGCTAACTACGGGCAACTCGGTTCGCTACCCTCGCCAGATACGAACGATCCGACATGGATTAGCGGAAAATTTGGTACTGCTCTACGTTTTGATGGGAACGATTTTGTCAAAGTTGCAGACTCAGTCACCTTAGAGTCCCCGACAATTACAGCAGAAGCATGGGTGAAAAGTCTCGGTTCTCCTGGTGTATTTCGTTATGTCCTATCGAAAGGAGCATCCGCTTGTACTGCTGCCTCGTATGCCATCTATACAGGGCAGAGTGGGGGGCTCTCTTTCTACATCTTCAATGGCGTCACTGCCGCGCTCTCGCCCGATGCTGGTCCAGGCGTCTGGGATGGGAAGTGGCATCATGTGGCAGGGACCTTTGACGGTAGCACAGTCAGGCTATACGTAGATGGTGTGGCGGTTGGATCGGGAACTCCCACAACGCTCTCCATAGGCTACGGATTACCCACTAACGAGCAGTTTAACCTCGGTGCTTATCGAGGCACATGCGACTTCATGTTCACCGGTGACATTGACCAAGTGAGGGTGTGGAGTCGATCTCTTTCTCCCTCCGAGGTTGCCCGGAGGGCTCGTGGACAAGATCTGTTCGGTGACGATGATGACGATGATGATGACGATGATGACGATGATTAGTAGGATTGCCTCACTCCATAGACTTCGCAACGGCAGATAACAAAGCGTTCACCGCTTCGCCGCCACGTTGCGGTTTGGGGAAAACTGACAGGGCGCGTCTTGACGGCTCGCGGTGAGCGCGGCGTTAGCCGGACAAGCATTAGGCTAATACGATGGGTAATGCACTCTCCAATCCATCCGTACAACATTCGCGTATTTCTCTCTTGTCTGCCCGTAGTGATGACGATACCCCCGCTCGGCAGTTGACCATTGCTGTGGCGACCTTAGATATTTCCTACAGCGCAATCCAAATTTGCCCGTGGACCTTGCAGGGACCGAACTCACAGGTAGAATAGGTCGCAGAGAAAGACGACCTGATGCCTACAGGAAACGATGCGGCCCTAAAAGCCTTGGCGGACGCGACTGCGGCCACTATCCAAGCCACCGTGCAACGATGGTGGATTGATCCTGCTCACCCCCGGCTCTTACATATTGCCGCGGAACGTACTTTCGTGGGGGCCCGACCGATTGCTGTCCATTTTATCGTCCGACTTCATCCCTCTCGGGTTGAAGCCGTTGGCCCACCCCGGATGCAAGTGGGAGTGACCGTCGAACCACCCCCTGTGACGACGCGGCCAACCTCCGGGAAATCCGTCACGAAAGCATCCGCGCGCAAAGGGAAGCGCCAGGTCCGGGCGAAAGCGGCTTCCCAACCCCCTAAAAAGAGAAAAACTCCCGCAAAATCAACTCCTTCGGGCCGAGTCAGCCGCCCCAAGAAACGAGTGCCTCAGTCGCGACCAGTTAAGCGAGGCTCCACACCTAAACGCTCCGCCAAACGAGTCCCACGAGCGCGCCCACAGGTGAAACGGCAAGCCACGACCAAACGCATTGCGAAACGAGTCCAGCCAACACGCGCACGGGTCAAACGGCAAGTCGCGCCCAAGCGCCCCGTGAAACGAGTTCCCGTGAAACGGGTCCAGCCAGCACGCCCACGAGTCAAACGTCAGGCCGTACCAAAGCGCGCTTCGGGACGCAAGGCTCGTCGGTCCTCGTGATGGGGGTTCCAGCGGTGCGTTGTGTATCTAGTTGTGTATCTAGTGGTAGAGCAGGACAGACTCCCTTTCGTTCAGCCATGATGCTTCATCTAGCGCCGCGAGTGCGTCGAGATCAGCGGGGATAGCCGCTGGATCATCTACCCACTCGCGGAGGAGAGGGCCACCGTTGATGAGGTCGATGGCCAGCCGGTCACGTTCGTATTCATAAAGAAAATCACGCCAGAGCGCGAAGTCGGGACGCAGCGCGCGCAAGGACTTGAACGCCAGAGCCAGGACTCGCCAGGGGTGAAACTGCTCATGTTGGTAACTGCCGTCTTCGACGTGAATCTGTAGTCCTGCGCATAACTTCCCAACATGTTTATGGAATGTTGGTTCAAACCAACATTCTCTGAGGCGGCAGCCATGTAACCAGTGTGGCGCGAGTGACTGCATTTTTGTCAGAAGCGCGCGCGGCGACAGGTCTGGCGCTCCAAAAAGCTCGAGTGGTCGTGTTGTGCCACGTCCCTCGGAGAGCGTGGTGCCTTCCAACATCACGGTTCCGGCATAACAGCGGGCCATCCACAGGTTGGAGGCATTCGGGCTCGGATTGATCCAGGTACGCTCGCCAAGTGGCCAGCCGTAGCCTGGGGCGCTGGTCGCTTGCCAGCCATCCATCGTGATGACCTGGTATTCAACATCAAGGTGCAACGTCTGGACAAACCAACGCGCGAGTTCCCCCAAGGTCAGACCATGCCGCATGGGCAGCGGTCCCGCGCCGACAAAGCTCTCCCATCCTGGCCGTAACCGCAATCCTTCGACCGGACGACCCGCCGGATTGGGGCGGTCCAGTATCCACACCGCCTTGCGATATTGTGCCGCCGCTTCGAGCACATAGCGTAGTGTGGTGATGAAGGTATAAATCCGGCAGCCGACATCCTGGAGATCAACGAGCAGGACATCGAACGAGTCCATCATGGCCGCCGTGGGCCAGCGCACCTCGCCATAGAGGCTGAAGATCGGAATCCCATGCACGGGGTCGTTGAAGTCTGGTGACTCGACCATGTTGTCTTGCTTGTCGCCACGCAGCCCATGTTGCGGGCCAAAAGCGGCGACGATGCGCAGGTCCGTGAGGGCGGACAGCGCATCGAGGGAATGCACCAAGTCGCGAGTGACCGAGGCGGGGTGGGCCAGCAGCGCGAGGCGGCGACCCGCCAACGGTTTGCGTAGGTCCGGCTCCGCGATGAGACGATCTATGCCGAACTTCATTATGGTTCCTTTCTGGTTGCGCAGTCGTTCAACGGTGCGATCTCCAAAACAAAAGCGTCACGCCGATGAAAATCGGGCTTGCCTGGGGGATGCGTGAGCGCCCAGTAGGACAGATTGTCGTGCTCATCTTCAATAACGGTGGACAGGGCCAACTGAAGTGCTCGCGTTGTGAGTCGATGGGGAAGGCGAATACGTGCATTGAGCTTGAGACCTTCCGGCGTCTGATGCACGTCAATCTCCGGCGTGGACTCGTCGTCTGTGAGCGGCAGGCGCTCTCGATAGTCACGAAAGTGGTACAGCGCCCACTCACCTGAAGGCGAGAAATTCCACTCTTGATATGCCGGATCGCCCGGGAGAGAGAGAAAAGCCTCAAAGCAGGTGTGCCGCCAGAGGTCGTCAGCTCTGGCGGGTGGCCGCGCTGGTGGAATCCGTAGTTGGGGGCATGTTCCTGTGAGTGTGTAGGTGAGGGCGAGGATGCCATCTTGGTGCCAGGACACTTGTACTTCGATCCCGCGCACGACTTGGTTGCTGGTGTCGGGGTGGCATACGAGTACCGCAGTGTAGAGAAGGGAGTGTTCGGTCGGATGCCGAGGTTCAGTCATAAATGTTCTGACGCTGGACGCTCATTCGGGAGCGAGGTAGAGTGAGCCCGCTGTGCAACTGACACGGCGAGATCAACAACGATTGCCGGAACTGCTGTTCCCTAACACACTCAGGAGGAAAGCAATGGCGGAAGAAAAACGCAGCCAGCTTTTTACGATTTTGGCCGTCCCGTTTGCGCTGCTGGCGGTCTCTAATCTATTGAAGCCGCTCCAGTTCGGTGGCGAGCAAACTGGCTTCGTGCTCTTTGGGCAACGGTTATCTGGGACGGCGAATCTGATCGCTGGCCCGCTCTTTGGCCTCTATCTGTTGGCCTACTCGTATGGCATCTGGTATCGGAAACGCTTCGCGCTCCCGATGAGCCATGCCTACGCGCTCTATGTCGTGTTGAACCTCATTCTCTTCATGGCCAACAATACGCGCCCACCGGGGGTCGGGTATTTATACTTTGCTATCGTCTATTCCGTGATCGCGATTGGCATTTCCGTTAGTGCCGCGGTGTTCTTGACCTCGCGCAAAGCCGAGCTGTCATAAAAACGCCTCCATCCCGGATGGGTCAGTGTTCAGCTATCAGCTTTCAGCAGTCAGCCAGACAAGAAAACACAGCAGACGTTGTCCAACTTCTGACATGAGCCAACGCCTCCAGCGATACGCATCCCCTTGTTTTTGCTGAAAGCTGACGGCTGACTGCTGAACGCTTACCTTGTCGCTATCCCCGTTCAACGAACTCAAGAATGTTGCCGTCGGGGTCTTTCACCATCGCGATACGCGTGCCTGGACGGATTTGCGTTTCGGGAATGGTGAACTCCACGCCTTTCTCTTTCAGCGCGGCGCAGAGAGCTGTTAGCTCTTTAATGACAAAGGTGATGTAGCGAATCCCAAGCTGCTTCTCCAATCCAATGGCTCCAACGGGTGGGACGTTCTTCGGGTCCATGAGCTTGATGTCACTGGTGCCGAACTTCAGCCGGTGCAACGTGCCGAAGCCAGTTTGTAGCTCCTCGGTCTTTTCCAAGCCCAGCAGTCCTTGATAAAACGCGAGACTCTTTTTGATGTCACTGACAAAAATACCGAGGTCGATGGAATCTTTCGCTGCCTTGAGCATAGTGCCTCCTTTGGGGTGTTGGGGGCTGGGTGCTCGGTGTTGGGGTTTAGGTGTTCGATGCTGGGTGTGGGGGGTGTGGGAAAAAAGATGGAGATTGTTTTGTCCCTCACGATTGCCGAGTGCCTAGTCCCCGCTGTTCTTTTTTCACCTAGCACCCAACCCCTAGCCCCTAGCACCTAGCCCCGCGCCCCAGCCAGATCGATCAACTCAACCTTATAGCCATTGGGGTCCTCAATGAACGCGATGACCGCGCCGCCGTGTTTCATGGGACCGGCTTCACGCACGACTTTCACGCCTTTGGTTTTCAACTCGTCGCAGACTTTGTAGATGTCCTCGACACCGATGGCGAGGTGACCAAAGGCGGTGCCTTGCTCGTAACTGGACGTGCCCCAGTTGTGCGTGAGTTCGATCACCGTGTTGTTCTTTTCATGCCCGTAGCCAACAAAGGCGAGGGTGAACTCTCCGCCTGGATAGTCGTTCTTGCGCAGTAGTTTCATCCCTAACGCATCACAATAAAACTTGAGCGACTCGTCGAGATTGTTGACGCGAATCATGGTGTGTAACAGTTGCATACGTCCTCCTTGTCTTTAGGATACCGGGTCGAAATCTGATTGTGGCGCGCGTGCGAGCAGCGCGTGGGGAGCAGGCGTTACGTCGCCCCGGGAAACGGTGGAGAGCTTACGAAGATCACGCGCTTCGCGCAACGGGTCGTTCTCAATAAGGACAACTATTCTTGTCTTGGGCCGAGCTTCTTGGCGGTGATCAATTGGACTGCGCGCAAAGTCTCAGGGATGGAAGATCGAGCCATCACGAATGGGCGTGGATATTTGTGAGTGCTTGGGTCTTGAGCAGGGACACTAGTGCTTTGTCACACTTGAATTTTAGGGTAAAGGGACTTGAGCTTAATGCGTGCGTCGTCGATCTTAAATTGCCAATCCACCGCCCGCTGCCTCTCATTGCTGGCGGTGGACCACGCGGCGGTTTCCTCGGCCAGTTGC
>JANMSE010000121.1:0-3484 GCA_031389045.1 Deltaproteobacteria bacterium
CCCAAGCCCAGGCGGAGGCGTTACTGACACTCGCTCATGAGTACGGGTTTGCCCAGTGGTTGGGTTATGGAACGGGCCTGCAGGGCTGGGCACTCGTCGAGCGTGCCGCGCTGTCGGGTACACGGGAGCAGGAAGAAGCAGGACTCGTGCAGACACGGGAGGGGCTGGCCGTTTTGCGGGCCACGGGGGCAGAGCTGTGGGTCCCCCTATTTTTGGGTTCGTTGGCCCAGGGCTATGGGCAAGGTGGGCAGGCGCAAGAAGGACTGAGGGTGGTCGCCGAGGCGCTCGCTCTGGTGGAGAAGAATGAGGAACGCTCGCACGAAGCAGAACTCTACCGCCTCAAGGGGGAGTTAACGCTGCAACAAGCAAATCAAAAGTCAAAAGGGAAAAGTCAAAAGTCAAAAATAGAAACCAGCCCCCAGCTCCTAACACCTAGCACCCAGGCGGCGGTGGTGCAGGAGGCGGAGGAGTATTTTCTCAAGGCTATTGAAATCGCTCAACGCCAACAAGCGAAGTCGCTGGAGCTGCGCGCGACGATGAGCTTGGCGCGTCTGTGGCAGCAACAGGGCAAGAGGGCAGAACCTCACCAGATGTTAGCTGAGATCTATGGCTGGTTCACCGAAGGATTTGACACCAAGGACTTGCAAGAGGCCAAGGCGTTGATTGACGAATTGAGCCATTGAGTCATTTATTCATTGAAGAAAACAATACGGCAATGATTCAATGACCCGATGAAGCAATGCCCCAATGCCCCCAGCAAGCTTTACAATTGTACAAGCGACAGACTGACAGCGCCCACAGGCATCATCCTGGAACGATTCGGGCCTGGGGAACGCGCCGCGATCAGTCTCGCCGCGCAGCACCGTGAATGGACGCTGCTGCTTGATGATCTGCGGCCGTTCCGTGCGGCGGTGGAGATGGGGCTCTCGCCGGTCTCTACGCCAGCCTATGCAGCCTCGCTCTACGAGCGCCGAGTGCTCGACGAGGTTGGCGTCCTCACCGTGTTCGCTCGACTTGCTGCACGTGGGACGGTGAGTCCACAGCTCATTGCGTTGGCCTTGACGCAGGTGGCAACGATATTGAAGGAACGAGGGTAAAGCGATGGGAACGAAGCTCACAACAGTGTCAGTCCGTCTTGATCAACAGGCAAGTGTCCGCGTGGATAAAGCCGCACAAGTATTGCATCAGTCGAAAGGCGCATTTCTCGCCCAGGTCGGTGAGGAGGCAGCCGAGCAGGTGGTGCTCCAGTGGGCAGTCAAACAATATACCACAGGAGTTGCTTCACTTTCTGAGTTGGCAGCGGAGACGCAATTGCCGCTTGAGCGCATCGCGCAGCAGGTCGCTGAGGATCGAGCCGGGCAAGCCGCAGAAATGTATCTGGCGAGTTGCCACCACCTTGCCCAGACCTTACGGATGCCCAAGTTTTACCGTGTCGCGAAAAAGGCAGTAGACCAAGCACGGCAAGAGCTGGCATTGGCAAGGGTACCAGAGGACGAAAGATAACAGGAGAAAACCGGTCTTTGATCGGAGATCAGCATGAAATTCTCGGAACTGATGGGGAACCGGTAAGCTGGCGTTGAAACGTTGAGCGCTGAACGAAGCGATTGCGCACCCGAACCAGGGCATGGAGCTTCTTGGCACGCTGCCGCAGTCCCCGGAGCGCGACGGGAAAGAATTGGACCCGTGCACTCCGCTTGATACGGCCTGGATGGCGCTCAGAGGCTGCGGAGCGCCTGAGGGGTGGACCAGCCTCCATCCAGCGCTGGGGTTGGCTAAGTCCCTCGGCCACCGTGAGGCGTTACTGCCGATCTACCACGGACTAGTACTCAGTCACGATCATTTTGTCTGGTTCAGGTCCGTCGTGCCCGCGCAGGCGGGCATCCAGGGAACATAAGCACTGGCCTGGGGTTATGCCGCCTGGATTCCCGCCTCCGCGGGAATGACGTTGCTGCGGTCTCTCCGTCAAATGCGCATGAATAGACAAAATGAACGTGACGTTGCACTAGCGGCCAACTTGCTGACGCAAGGACGCCTCACCGAATCCCTCGATTGGACTAATGAAATGCTGGTGACTGCGGAAGCCAGTGGCGATCCAGATTTGTTGCTCGTGGCACACACGGCGGCATGTGCGACCCACTATTGGCGGGGACCATGCACGTTGCTGGGAATACTCGGGGGATCAGCCCCTTGGCGAGCGTTGCGGTCGCTACGTCCCCCCAGAGCGCGCCAAACTGCGCATCCACACTGTCTGCCGATACTTCTCGTAGACAGCACGCGAAACTGCGTAAGTACGAACGCCTAACGCTCCGCCGCCGCAGCCCAACTGTGTCTTTTCACGTTCACCCAGAACCGCAACCGGACTGCGGTCGGCCTGGAGGCGAGTGTTAAGCCCTTACGTCAATGTCCCGGCTGAGACACCCTCCTTCCTGACGCGACACTTCTGGGAGCGGTGCGGAACCGAACCGCTGATCGGATCAATGGCTTCGTTGGGAACGAGCAGGTTGGCGTTGGCCCCCTCCGGCCTGAAGGGGTCATAGCCAGGCAGCCCTAACTCCTGGCAGTCCTGCCACCAGCCGTATGGCGTGGCGACGACTTGAGGATGTAGCGAATCTCTGAACTTGGCCTTGAGTTTCACTCGGCCTGTGGCTGTTTCCACCACGACCCATTCACCCTCAGCAACGCCTGCCGCTGTGGCTGTGATCGGATGGATCTCCAGGAATGGCTCAGGCACCGGGCGGCGCAGACGTGGGATGTTGCGGTGTTGTGTATCGCAGAATTGCACCACCCGGAAGAAGGTGAGCACCAGCGGGTACTCCTGAGTGGCATCGGGACCACTCGCAGGACTCTCCGCCAGCTCTTTCAGCGTCGGTAGCGGGTTGTAGCCTGCTTTAGCAAACGTGGTCGAATACAGTTCGATCTTGCGAGTAGGAGTCTGGAAACCCTGCGGTTGGCCGGCCTGCGGATCAATCTCGGCATATTTCTGGTAGCGGGTCTGCGCCTCAACCCGCATGCCCATCGGATGCTCTCGTAGCTGTTGCACGGTCAAGCCCGAGGGTGCCAGTTGATAGTTGAAGGCTGCCTCAATATCGCCGTTAAAGAAATGTTCGCCTACACCAAGTCGTGTAGCCAAGTCAAAGAGGATCTCCAGGTCTGAGCGCGACTCATGCAAAGGGGGAATCACCCGCAGTCTAAGCTGGACCCACGTCGCGGTGTCCTCTGCGGTCTGGAAGGAGGGCATGAGCGCCTCGCGCTCCCAGCAGGTGCAGGCGGGCAGGAGCAGATCGGCGAGAGCGGCGCTGGGATTGCAAAACATATCCACGTGCACATAGAAGTCCAGAGCCTCCAAGGCCGCCTTGCCCTGCAATGAATCACCGTTGCTGATCAGTGGGTCGCTGGCGAACGCAACCAAAGCCTTCACTGGGTAGGGGCGCTCTGTCAGAATGGCACGATACACCTCGTATGCTTGTACGAGGCCTGGGTTCAC
>JANMSE010000088.1:0-6748 GCA_031389045.1 Deltaproteobacteria bacterium
CCCCGCTGGGGCTGATCGACACGCCCCAGCGGGGCGTTTGAGGGTAGCCGGGGGTTTCAACCCCCGGTCCGCTGCTCGCAGTTGTGTAGGGTGCGCTGCGCGCACCACTCCCGTGGGATCCTCCGCGCGACGTGGGAACACTCCAAGGACACCAGCACCGTCTGGGCTCGGGCGCTTGCCTCTTCCTCTAACCCGGCTTTTGTCGCGCCGGGTGCCATTCCCTGGCTCCTGCTTGAGGTCGTTGGGGACCAAGACGGACCAACCGGTGGCCGCAAGCTGACGACGACCACCTACATCCAGCGGCTCAACACCACTGGTGGCGTCGCGCCTGCGACCGGATGTGCCACGGTCTCAGACATTGGCAAGCGGGCCTTGGTGTCCTACACGGCCGACTACTTCTTCTACAAGGCTACCAAAGGCGACGATGACGAGTAATATCAACACAAGAAATGGTCAGTTTGACAAGAGTGTGTACTTCAGCACAGTTTCCGCCTCCCGGACGGGATAACGACCCTCCGGGAGCATTATATTCAGGAGGTAGGGATGACCCTTCGAGACGATAATCGCGTGCGGCTGCCTGGTCCCCTTGGTTCCGCTTTAGAAGATGTTGGCGGACGACTCCCCGGCCCATTAGGATTTCGTCACGTCTTCGTTGCTGTCCCCAAGGCTGTGGGCAAGATGGTCAAGACGCTCAAGATGCCGCCGCCAGCGAACGACAGCAAGACCAAAAAAGCGCATGAGGTCACGTTTCCGCTCTTCAATAAAAGTGGACCAGCGAGCGGCGACGTTGCCCAGGGCGGCCTCGCCAATTGTCCCATCGCGTCGATTTTGGCGGCCCTGGCGCATACCGAGAGTGGCCGGGGACGAATCCGAAGCGTGCTCGCCGAGCACCCCGCCGCCGTCGTGACGGATCTCTCTGGCGTCGCGGACACGCTGGAAGAGCCGCCCAAGGACAACACGATCCTCTCGAAACGCTTCTTCACCGTGACGCTTGAGAACACCATGTCCGAGGTCAGCGACGTCTTCTACACCGACGATGCTGACCGGAACTGGTCCTTGATCTACATGCACTCGCCCACCGATGCGCTCTGGCCGAGCGTGATAGAGAAAGCGTTCGCGGTGCGGATGGGTAGTTACGAGAAGATCGACGAGCAGGACAGCGCGAACGTTTTCTGGAAGGTACTGGTGGGGGCGAAGCCGGAAATCTTGTCCATCAATGATCGCACTCCACTCTCTGAGATCAGCGCGATAGCGCAACGGGCCAACAAGGTTCCGGCCATTGGTGCTTCGCGCGATGACGCCAAAGATGTCTCCACCTGGCACGGCTTTGCCGTGCTCGGTATCCAAGGGTCAACTATCGAGTTGTACGACCCCGCAAAAGCGAAAACCCACAAGCTCTCCCTCACGAAGTTCCGAGCGAACTTCAAGGCGATGCTCAGTGGGACTCCTGTGTAGAGAGGAGGATACTGGTTTGCACCACCGGGTCCTGACTGGCAAGCACTTCTTCTCGTAACAGCGCGGGCCGCGGGAGTAGGCGCATTCTGAGATCGCTTCCGAGGAGATCGTAAAACTTGGCGTGGGGAAATTGCTGGCGCAGCAGCGTGGTTTTTCCCACCTTGCGGGGCCCCCAAAGAAACGCGGCATTGTGCTCGCTCAAGGACAAGGCAAGCCTGCGGTGGTATGCGGATAATCGGGAAGGGGAAAGCAACAGCCGTGGCACTGGAGCGCCCTTGTCCTCTTGATGCCAGATTGATAAAAGGGCGCGTTTGCCACGCGGGCCCTCTGGTTGTCGTGCTGGTACGAGGAGGGACTACGGAGACGTGGATGTAGGTGGTTTGATCCGCTGTTGTCCCCCGACTGAGAAAGCCCAACTATGCGAAAAATGTCCTCCCCCGCTACCCATACAAAATTCGCGACATTTGCCAGCGCGGCACTGCTTTGGTCAGTGCTGCTGTACGTGGCCTTATTCCCCCCGCCAGTGCAGGCCCAACTGTACGGCACGAACCCAAACCAGAATGGCGGGGGCGACACAGGCGCCCTCTACCGGTTTGATCCCGATACCTTTGCGTATATTCTAGGAAGTGGCATCCAAGTGACCCTTGCCGGTTTTACTATTACCGGCGTCAATAGCGTCACCATAGACCCGACGACGGGCGTTGCGTACGCGGTAGTCAAGGTCTCCACTGTGAGCGGGCGGGTGCTTGTGACTGTGGATTTGACGACTGGTGTCGCCACGCAAATCGGCAATCTTGGCGACAACTTCGCGTCGATTGCGTTCCGCGGGGATGGTCAGTTGTTTGGGGTCACTGGGGACGGCGCGAGCGTGCGCGAAACGCTCTACGAGATCGACAAGACCGATGGGACGAAAACTTTGGCTCAGAGCCTCGGTGCCGGCGCGGATGGTGAAGTCATCGCCTACAACCCGCGCGATGGATTTTTCTACCATTGGTCTGGCAATGCGACGGTCGTCTTCGAAAAATTCCCGTCCACGGCACCTTATGTCCCCATCACGAACATTCCTGTGATAGGTACGATCAATGAAACGTTTGGCGCGGTATGGGATGAATGCCGTGGTCTTTTTATCGGCTCCAACCGCGGCGCTCGTTTCAATCTCTGGAACCCAGATGGCACGGTGGGGCCGTCAGTAGGTGCTTATCCGAGCGTCGTCGACATCCGCGGGCTGGCGCTGGTTGGCATGAACGGGTGCGATGTCGATCTGACCACCTCCCTTGGCTTCGTGCCAGCGCCCCCGACTCTCGGCGGGCCGCTGACCGTCACACTGTCGGTCCTCAACAATGGTCCGGCCCGTGCGTTGACCCCCAGCGTCGCCCTGACGATCCCCGCCAACGTCACCGGTGTGGCCACGAGCGGATGCACTGAAGACCCGACCGGTGTGCCAACCTGCACGTTGCCCGCGACCTTATTCGATGGCGACACGGCGACGGTGACACTCACCGGGACGTATGCAACCGCTGGTGGGAGCATCATCGCCACCGTCACCAGCACCTCGAATGAAACGAACGTAAGCGATAATACCGCCTCCCTCAGCCTCCCCACTCCCGAAATCGCCGTCACCGGCAACGCCGTGGACATCGCCGATGGCGACGCGACACCAGACCTCGCGGATGACACGGATTTCGGCGGCGTCCGTGTCACGGCCGCGACGCGCGTCCATACGTTTACTCTCACGAACAGCGGCACGGTGGACCTCCTCCTTGGCGCTGTCACCGTCAGTGGTTCTCATGCGGCGGACTTCACAGTCAATCTCCCACCGACCTCGCCGGTCACGGCCTCCAGTAACACCACGTTGCAAGTCACCTTCGATCCCAGCGCTCCGGGCGTGCGCACCGCCGAAGTCAACATCGTCAGCAACGACAGCGATGAGAATCCGTTCACCTTCGCCATCCAGGGCGCGGGGGCGGAGGTCACGGTGACGCCCACCTCCGGTCTCATCACGACGGAAGGGGGCGGCACGGATACCTTTACCGTGGTGTTGACCGCGCCCCCCACAACGGATGTGACGATTGCCCTGAGAAGTTCCGACACGACGGAAGGCACCGTGCCCGCGGGCCTCACTTTCACCTCGCGCAATTGGGCCACGCCGCAACTGGTGACGGTGACTGGTGGGGGGAGTGATGGGATAGTCGACGGCAACATCCCGTATAGCATCGTCACCACCGCGACAAGCACCGATCCGGTCTACGACGGCATCGCGGTGGCGGATGTGGATGTCATCAATAGCGATGACGGTGTCCCGGTGGAATTACAGTCGTTCGAGGTGAAGTAGGGGGCAATGGCGAATTGCGTCATCCAGCATAACGAATTGGGAATCGAGCGTCGCATTGTGTCAGGGACGCTCAGCGGCTCCTTCCCGGTTCTCGCGGTACGCGGAAGCCAAACATCAACCGACGTGGAACCGGAGCCGCGGAATCCATGTCCGCTGAAACTGCTCGCACGCTTCTGGCCCCAGGCGGTGCAACTCGTTGTGACACGCGATCAGTTGTGTCACGAACTCTTGCAGTTCCACGCCCAGAAACGCGGGCCGGTGGGGCATGAGTTTCTCCAGTCCGTCATGCAACAGCGCCACCGCGCCGCGAAAGTTGCGGCGTTCGAGATGGTGAAAAGCGACGGCGATCTGAATGAGCCCTTGGAGAAAGAGGCGAGCCGGGTCGCGCTCTTCGCGCCATTGGGCTTCCAAAACTTCATGCACCTCGAAAAAGAGATGGTGATTGAACAGCAGCGCGGCTTTGCTGAGCGCCGTGTCACGCGCGGAGTGGCGCGGGTCTGGTCGCCATTCCTCTAGGGCCGCGCTGTAGCGCGTGAGTTTGTCCGTCACTTCCGCTTGCTCGGACGGCGATTGCTTAACGAGGGCGGTTATTCGTGCCTGAACCGAGGCAACCGGAGACGGCGCGTCAAAGGCGTCCAGTAACACTTCAACGAGGAGGTCGCGGGTGGAGAGTTTCACGACGTCAACTCCACGATCGTCACGCCCCCACCACCCTCCGCCCGGTCCGCTTCATTGAACGAGTTGCAGTACGGCGAGTCCGCCAGAAATTTGCGCACGGCTCGCCGCAGCGCGCCGGTCCCCATGCCGTGAATGATCCGCACGCTGGATTGATGATTGAGCGTCGCGCGGTCCAAAAACTCCTCGAGCTGTGGCAATGCCTCGTGCACGCGCATGCCCAGGAGATTCAACTCCACCGTGGCCGCGTCGCTGCCGCGATCCACCGTCACGCGTGAGACCGGCTCCGGTTTCTCATTCGATTTGCGCACCTGTTCAATCGCGACCTCGAAAGTCATCCCGCCCCGGCGGATGCGCGCGCGGCTCCCCTGCACGGCCACCAACTCACCCCGAATTTTGCCATTGCGCAATTGCACCTCGTCTCCCACTTCGGGCGGTGTGAACTGTTCCGTGCTTTCGGGTTGCAGTATCTGTTCCTTCTCCGAGATGACTTGTCCGTGGTCATGCAGGAACTTCGCCATCTGTTGCCGCGCCTGCGGTTCAGCGGCTCGGAGATTGGCGAGGACTTCGCGCCCTTCCTCGCGCACGCGGCGCACAAGTTGTTTGACTTCCGTCAACTCGTCCTGCAACAACCGGCGCTTCTTCTCTTCCGTATCCGCGAGCAAACGCTGGTGCTGAGCGCGGAGCTTGGTCACTTCTTCTCGCTCACGGGCCATGTGCGCCTTGTCCCGTTCCAGTGCCACCCGCATCTCTTCCAGTTGCGCCAGCGCGTGTGACAATTGCCGTTCCTCGGAAGAAAGCGTGGAGTCCGCGGCGACACAGACCGCTTCAGGGAGTCCCAACCGGCGCGCCATCGCTAACCCCAGGCTCTGGCCGACCGTGTCGTACAGCAACTGATATTGCGGCGTGAGCGTCTCCACATCAAACGCCACGGCGGCGACTTGATACGCGCCATCGGCCAACGCGAAGAGCTTGACCGGCGTCAGATGCGTGGACGCCGCCACATGCACGCCATGTTCTTTCAGATGGATCAGGAGCCCACAGGCCAGCGCTCCACCTTCGATGGGATCGGTGCCGCCACCGGGTTCATCAAACAGCACCAACGCCGGAGCGGTCAGATCGCTGAGGATGTCCGCGACATTGCGTATATGGGCGGAAAAGGTCGAGAGACTCTGCTCCAGCGATTGCGCATCGCCAATGTCGGCGAACACACCGGAGAAGAACGGCAGGCGACTCTCCTCTTCCGCCGGAATCAACAGCCCGCTTTGCGCCATCAGACAGAGTAAGCCCAGGGTTTTGAGCGCCGCGGTTTTGCCGCCGGTGTTCGGTCCCGTAATGATGAGCCCGCTTTTGCCTTCGGGCATGAGCAGGTCAATCGCTGTCACCGGTTTCCCCGTCGCGAGTAACAGCGGGTGACGCGCCCGGCGCACCCGGACTTCACGACTCCCCAGAATGGGCTTGCTGCACCGCTGTTTGCGCGCGAGCAGCACCTTGGCGTGCAGGACATCCACTTCCGTGAGGGCGGTGAAGGCGCGTTCGAGGTTCGGAATCTCTTCCCGGACCAACTCCGTGAGCCACAGATACAAGCGATGCTCCTCGGCCTCGACCTCCTTGCGAATCAACAGTAGGCGGTTATTCAACTCGACGGCGAACAGCGGCTCGATGAACAGCGTCTCACCGGAGCCAGAACGATCCTGCACAACGCCTTGCAGACGCATGTTGAAGTTGGTGCGCACGGGGATGACAAAGCGATTATTACGGAGCGTGACGTACTGGTCCGCTATGACCTCTTTGACCTGGGAAGAGCGCAGCAGGGTTTGCAGCCGTTGCTCGATCTCCGCCGTGGCCATGCGCAGTCGTCGCCGTAACGAGCGCAGTTCCGGGCTGGCTTCATCCTTCAGATTGCCCCGTTCGTCGAGACAGCGGTGTAGCGTATCTTCCAACTCAGGAAAGGCGAGTAACCGTCCAGGCAAGGCAATGAGGTGGTCATAATCCGCGGCATGACGGCGCAAGAACGCCGACAGGACTCGTGACAGGGCGATGGCCTCCAATATCTCCAGCAGCCGGAGCCCTTCGAGCGCGGCCCCCACCTGCGCCGCCCAGTCCAAGGCTGGACGAATATCGGGGAACTCGCGCAGCGGCAGTGACAGATGTTCCTCCAGCAGCCGGAAAAACTGCCACGTCCGCTCGCTCTCGCCGTGGACATGATCGGCGATGGTTTGTGGGCGAATCTCCAGGCACGCCTCGCGGCCCGCGCTCGATACCGCGTTGTTGGCCAGCAGTTGC
>JANMSE010000115.1:0-2683 GCA_031389045.1 Deltaproteobacteria bacterium
TCTAGCGGTGCGGCTGAATTCGGAAGTTAGGGCGCAAGGGATGCTTTATTTGGCGGCCCTCCTTCTTCTGGCCACAGGGATCGCGCACTCTTACCTCGGAGAGCGGTACATCCTGATCCGCTTGTTCCGTCGTGACGACCTTCCGAAGCTGTTCGGAGGAACAGCATTCACGACAGGCACTCTTCGCTTTGCCTGGCACCTCACGACGGTCGCGTGGTGGGGCTTTGCCTACATGCTGGTCGCGATAGCCGGACCGGGACTTGATTCCGATCATGTGCTCAAGACGATTGCAGTCCTTGCACTGGTGTCGGGCTTCTTCCCACTGGTATTCACCAGAGGGAGGCACTTGTCATGGATAGTTTTCTTTGTCGTTGCGGCTTTGGCGCTGCTCTCATTGCGATGATGCGGACTAACAAGTCGATCGACACGGACGTTGGGTCCTTCACTGGAGAGCTATGAACAGATTCCGAACAGTACTTGAACATGTGGCGATGGCCGTCGCGTTTCTTTGTCTAATGGGGCAGGCAGGCTGTGAACGCGTTTCGGCGCCGAGCAGCGAGAGCCGATCTGAACTGAGCGCGGCGAACGTACCTGAACACTTGCGTGATCTCCTTCCTTTGGCGAAGAAGTGGGGTATTGGTGACGATGTAAAGAGGGCGGAGGCGCTCAAACGCGCCTCCCGTGACGAGCTCGTGGCGCTTCGCGGTGCCGTTCAAACGCATGGCGCTGCAATCACGCAATGGCTCGACTCATTTGGCTCCGGTGCAGTTATGCCGGACGAAGCCGCCGCGTTCATGTACATGCAGCTCGCAGTCGAAGAACTCCCGCTCTGATTCCAGGGTCGCAAAGCGACTTCGGATGTTGTTGGTGGCTCTGGATACGGCTCATTCTATTGAAGATATGAACGTCCCGGGCTTTCGCCCGCATCCGCAGAAGGGATCGGAGCGCGGCGCTGGTCTGTGTGGGTGAATGGAAATTGGCGTTTAACTTTTGAGTTCAGGGACGGACATGCGTAAGTCTTGGACTATGAGGCGTTCTCCTGAGAGTTGGCTTGCGATGCAAAGCAACTACGACCTGTGGCAGGCAAAGCAGCGAGTTAATCTTGGCAATGTTGTCAAGGTCAGACTTACTGCAGCATAACCATTGCTTACAGGACGACGAAATCCGTCGCCGGGGTAGAATTGTCTTCGGAGGTATCAATATGAATCAGACTTTTACAGCCGTTGTAAAGAACGATGGCGAGTGGTGGATTGGTTGGGTTGAGGAGGTTCCTGGCGTCAACTGTCAGGAGCGCTCCCGCGACGAGTTACTGAAAACGCTGCGAGTTACTCTTATGGAAGCACTGGAGATGAACCGCGCGGATGCTCGGGATGCTGGAGGCAAAGGCTACGAAGAGCTAAGTATTGTGATATGAAGCGTCGCGATTTACTGCGACACCTCTCCTCACATGGCTGCTCCCTACTTCGGGAAGGCGGTAGCCATTCTTGGTGGCACAACCCGTCATTGAATAAGCGCAGCGCCGTCCCCCGCCATGCCGAAATCAATGACAACCTGGCGCGGAAAATCTGCAAAGACCTTGGAGTACCGCAGCTGTGACGCAGCCCAACCCGGCGCTCGTTCAGACCGTCCGCCTGCGGCGTCTGGCCGCGCAGCTAGTGCGTTGGGCGGCAAGAACAGAACGGGTTAGAATTGATGCAACAAATTGAGGCGCCATATGATGAATTTCACAATTGAGCACGAACGCGAAGAAGACGGTCGCTGGCTCGCGGAAGTCCCTGAATTGCCGGGTGTTCTTGCTTATGGCGTAACTGCTGCGGAAGCAATGGCGAAAGCCGAAGTCCTGGCGTTGCGCGTGCTGGCCGAGCGCCTCGAACACAACGAAACCGGACCTCAGTCCATCTCGATCGCAATCCCGGCTGCATGACCTCATGGCCTTCGTCGAAGGCCCGCCGTGTTCTTGCCGCGCTCTTCCGGAATGGCTGGACGCTCAAGCGCCAGTCCGGATCACACAAAACTCTTTCACGCCCTGACTGGCTTGACGTCGTCTTCGCATTTCACGATAGCGAGGAGATCGGTCCGCGAATGCTCGCCCGAATTTCCAAACGCACGGGGCTGAAGCCCGAGGACCTATGAACGCCGTTGGCTCTTTCCACCCAACCATGCTTGTCGAAACCGCGCGCCACAATCCGCGGGCGGTTCACATCTGACGCTAAGGTACCCCAACCATGCTCATCGTCCCGCTCTACGCGTCAGTACTGGCGCTGCTGTTCGTACTCTTAAGCGTCCGGACGCTCATGTTGCGTCGTCGTCTAAAGATCGCAATCGGTGACGCAGGCAACCCGACAATGCTCCGCGCAATGCGGGTGCACTCCAACTTCGCTGAATATGTGCCCCTGGGTCTTCTGCTTATTTACTTCGTCGAGACAAGCGGGGCGAACGCTTTGCTCGTACATTTCCTGGCGATCTGCTTGCTCGTGGGGCGGACATCCCACGCTTTCGGGGTTAGTCAGGATGTTGAGGTCTACACGTTCCGCGTGTTCGGAATGGCATTGACGTTCACCACCCTGGTCACCGCTTCAGGGTATCTTCTGTACTCCTGGTTGAAAACAGTCGGGGCCTGAGCCGGAAAGTCTTGACTCATGGTCATCGAGTGGACCATCAACGGGCATTCGCCGTTGCCTGA
>JANMSE010000143.1:0-4797 GCA_031389045.1 Deltaproteobacteria bacterium
GATCGCGTGGTATGGCCGTCTGGTCGATCAAACCTCCGAATTGAAACCGAAAAATCCCATTGACCTCGCCGCGACCCTCAAAGCACCGGTGCTGGGGCTCTACGGTGCGGCCGATAGCGGGATTCCTAATGAGACGGTCGAGCAGATGCAAAAAGCCTTGCAGGCGGCGAACAGTCCGTCCCAGATTGTGCTCTATCCCGATACGCCGCACGGGTTCCATGCGGATTACCGACCCAGTTATCGCAAAGAGCAAGCGGAGGATGGGTGGAAGCAGTTATTGGAGTGGTTGAAGAAGTCCGGAGTAGCGTAAACGGATGGGAATTGCCATTTGTCTCCTCTGACCGGGTGCGAGGAGTGTCGTTCGACCGGGCGCGACTCAGGAGGAGGAGAGACGGAATTCACTCTTTATGACAGTTCATAACAAAACCGCGCCAAAGCCGCAGCCCCAATGCGACGCAGCTCTTTTACCGTCTGCCTTTCTTGAGTGTGCCAACGCCCCAACGACTCTGGTGCCCGCACCTCGAACTCGGCAAGGTGTTGCACGTTTCCTTCAAGACCAAAAAAATTGAGGATTCGCTGAATTGTCGGCAGAGGGGCGGCGCACAGATCTTCAAAGCGGATACGCAGATACTGGCCCCGCAGCTTTTGCTCGCCGTAGTCCGCTGTGAGGAGATTGATCCGACTCCACATCGCTATGGACTGGCAGGGTTGACTCCACTGTGCTTCTGCGGAGGTGAGGAAGACCCCGCCATGTTTTCTGAGCTGGTTTTGATTGGTTGAATACGCGATATCCCGGCCATCTCGCACGACATGTAAAAACTTGAAACGAGGAAAGCGCTGATGCCAGAAGGGCAAGAGATACATGCTTCGTGGCGCTTTCCAGCCCCACGCTCGAGTCTCTGGCTTCAAAGAGGCGCAGTGCTTCTCTAGAATCGCGTGTAAATCCCGGCTCATGTCTGTTTGGATCGCTGGTGAGGGATTCGTCCAGCCATTGGAAGATTGCATAAAGAGAGTAATCCAACGATCAAAGTATTCTGAAAAATCCAGCGCATCTTCAGCCCCATTGAGAGTAGAGCCGATATACAGGCCGCCGCGACGCATGATGCGGGCCACGACTCGCGTGCCTGATCCTCCTGTCGCTCCGATGATATACGGACCAGTGTGAAGCTGTTCTTTCGTCGTCAAGAAAGAGGGAGTCGTTGGCATAGCATCATTGGTGTGGACAATCGGCAAAAGTGAAGAATGGCACCGCCGTGGCACAGCTCTTCCTCAAGCTTCGGTAGAGTGACCCCGGACGCATGTTGTCATACATACCCAAGCCTGTGGAGCAGGGGATGAAGGATCTTTCCGATTGCGTCCTGCTCCTGAGTAGGTAAATTCTCTCGCCATCTCCCTATACGGAACGCATGATCCTCGCGATACCACCTCTTCTGGTGTTGCGCATGGTACGAGCCCAGCGTTGCATCTTGGATCTTCTTGCCGAACTCTATGACTGCAGCATCTTCCGGAAGGTGGAGATACCGTAAGAGCTTGGGAGCTTCTTCTTGGGGCTGGATAACAAGCTGCTCATAGCGAATTTGTAGGTGAGGGATGGTGGAAAGATCATCGAGAGCAGTTTCCAGAATCTCTTTCCAGGCAAGGGCACAGCGGATTATCCCAGTTTGCTCAGCAAGGAGTTTTTGCCACGAGGGAGGCTTGAGATGCCTCCATTGGTCTCCCCCTATCCCCGGCATGAGGGAGCAGGCAACGTCCCTCCCGTCTCGAACAATATGGATCAGTTTTGCTTCTGGGAAGACTTCTCGCAGGAAGGGGATTCGTAAGACATTCCGGGGATTTTTTTCAACAACGAGGGTGGCCTCACCACGCTGCGCTCTAAACCATTCTCGAATGTGTGTTTTTATTTCCGCCGTTGCATGTTCCGCGGTCAGTCGATGAGAGTCATTGACTCCAAGCCCGGCGAACTGCCAGATAGCTTGCGCTTCAAAGATATATTTCGTCTCCGAATGTGCAGCAATCAGTTCTCCCAGAATACTTGTGCCCGAACGGGCACAGCCAATGAGCAGCGCAATGTTTAAGTCGTTCATTGTGGTACAAAAGGAGAGGCTTCCGCCTGCCCCTTGAAGCTACTTTCATATCTGAGCTGAATTCGCAACGGCTTAGGAGAAGGGTAAGTCGTCCGCTGTTCAGAGTCAAGCTGTCCTTGGTCACCGGGTGTGATTAAAAGTGCGGGGGTTGTGTCAAATACGGCGATTTGCTGTAACTTCCCCCAGGCACTCATAAAGATTAGCTTTTTATGACTCGTCGTCACTACTCAGGTAGGGCAAGACCGCTAACTCGTTGATAACTATAGGGTGTGTTTTTGGTGATCCTGTCAAAAAATTCAAAAACAGCCCTCTAGAGGCGTTTTGGTAAAAACGCGTGGGTCAGTGATGCTATAGTATCACTGAGTTCAGATACCTGAGTAATTACAATGTTTTTACGAATGCCCCGCACTTTTAATCACACCCTTGGTCACCCCTGAGGCATCTGCTCTAGGAGCCTGTCCGAGAAAAAAAGTCATTGAAAAATAATATGTTACGCCAGGTAAAGGGCGAGTTTAAAATTGAGCCTTTCCCAAAAAATCAAGGAATTACTGGATATTCGGAATCGTCTCAGTTTTCAAAAATGCCTAACCATTTGATTTATTAGATATTAATTCTCGGACAGGCTCCTAAGGACCAATAACGCTCTGTCTCCGGGATTCAAACCGATCAAAATACATGGTCCCGCTCGTACCGAGGTCGAGATTTTGCACAGCCCCAAGACGGACAAAATCAACTGTCGATTGATCGTTGTCAATCGTATCAATGCTTGCCCGCAGCACATTGTCGATCCATAACCGTAACTGGCCATTGTTAGCGCCAGGACTGGTGGCTTTTTGTCGCTTCACTTCGATGACATGCCGTCCTTTCGAGATTGGAAAAAATCCGGTTGGGATCCACGTATTGGCATCACTGAGAGTTTTGGCGCGTACATGATATTGCCCACTCTCAAAACGTAGGACGAGGTTGAGGATGTTGGTCAAGGGCACCTCGCGAAATGCAGCAAAGATCTGATGCTGGTCGTTTTCACCCATAGTGAGGCCACTCAGATCAAAATAGAACCGTGCCCGATAGATGGGATCGTTGATCGGAGAGTTGTCCTGTACATAGAAAGGTGTCGTCGTATTGTTCAGGGTCAGTTGCAGGCCGAAATTCCCTGCCAGTGTCGCCGTGCGCGTGACCGCGATGTTCGCGCCCGATCCGACCGTCGCATCCCAGGCACTGGTGGAGCCAGACTCGAATCCATCCGCAAAGATCACGACAGCAGGATTGTACACATTGCAGAGGAAGCCATTATGGCCGAGTAAGGAAATGTCATCGACCACCCACCACCGCTCTGTTGCAAAAGAGGCATTGTAATAGCGGAAGCGAACTCGAACATCAGATCGACCAGCCGCCCAGGCCGTGAGATTGATGACCTGCGTGCCGCTGTCACTGGTGCCCGTAAACCTGGCTACATTTTGCCAAAGACCTCCTGTGGCACTGGAACTGACATCGACATCGGCAATTTCGGTTCCGGTCCTCTTGAAATCATGGGCGAACTGCAACTCCACACGAGAGAAATTACGGGCATCGAGGAACGGGGTTACCAACCTCTCGTCCATCGTCTGGCCTGGCGTCAACTGGCTGGGGTCTACTATCGCAAACGGCGGAGTAGCACCAACACGGGTGCGGTTGCCTGGATTGGTTGTCATCCAGGTGTTCGTAGGGCCGGTGCCGGTGCCTGCGTGAGTAACGGTCCACCCGACCGGAATGGTCCCAGTCGAGAAATCCGTGAAGAGCAATGTCGTCGGTTCAGTTGAGCCTACGTCTGCAGAAAAGATTGCTGGTACATTCGGGGCTCCGCCGCTCGTGGAAGTAATATTCACTAAGTCCAGGCTGACTTTTCCCCCACACGTAGCCGTCGGGCTCAGTTTAAAACGGACAGGAGTGGTCGCATTCACCGTTCTTCCAGCGGCGATCTGACCAAAGGAGAGAGTTGAGGTGAGGAGCGTCACAGGAGTGGAAGCCGGATTCACCCGTACTGTTGCCGCGACCTGAGTGGCATTCCCAGTGCAGGCTGAGTTATGTAGCCGTGGGGTCATTTGCCAGGTTTCACCCGGATCAATGACTGTGTCGCCGTTGCCCTCGAACTCTTGCGCCTGAGTAACGCCAGCCCCCGAAAGCCTAGGCAATGTCCCTGCGGTGCAGAGGAACGGTGCAATCTGTGGATACAGGTCGGACATCCGGATCCCAGTATTGCCACCAATCGGAGGCTCGTCGCAGTTGCCGCCACAATGATGAAGACCCACCAGTTTGTTGCCCGCTGCGCGGAAGATCGGCGAACCGGAACTGCCAGGCTCAGTATCGAGCGTATTGAAATACCGGAGGTTGACATCGTCAGCGATAAAGTCCGTCCCTCCACCTTCTGTGATTTGCAGGGGGCGACGGTCAGGATGCTGGAAGATGTACACATCTTCACCGGAAGTGACGGGAACGGAGTCGGGAGTCGCAAACCCGAAGGTTGCTGCTGGATCACCGAGTACACTCGTGAGCGCAAAATCAAGACTGCTCCCATCAACCGTACACGCTTCAAACGGAGAACTAGTGAGGATTTGATCACAGCGAAAGCTCTTCCATTCCGCGAATGGAGCGCCATTGTTACACCCCGTGCGACGGAAATCGAAAATGAACTCGGAATTATCACATTCCGCCTGATTCACCATACAGTGCTGGT
>JANMSE010000166.1:0-3226 GCA_031389045.1 Deltaproteobacteria bacterium
CTGGCGCGGAGGCGACGGCTCCTGCTGCCGCTTATTGGTCGGCATGCAAAGACTGCCACACGACGAACTGCGCACCGCGCTTAGCCTTGCACGCGGAGATGAAGGGATCGATCAGCAGACAGCCCTCAGACTGAAGAAACGCATGGCCGAGGAGTTTCGAGAACAACTGACTCTCGGGGCACCTACCAACGAGGACGAGGCGGGTCTGCGCCGCCTGAGTGCGCAAATCAAGGCCAAGAAAGTTGTGGTGAAGCTCTTTTTGCGTCACCCCCTGCACGCCAAACTGTACCTGCTGCATCGTACTGATCCCAACAATCCGACCGTTGGTTTCATCGGCAGCAGCAATCTCACGCTGTCAGGCTTGTCCAAGCAGGGCGAACTCAACGTGGACGTGCTTGACCATGACGCCTGCTACAAGCTTCAGCAGTGGTTCAATGACCGCTGGAACGACCGGTGGTGTTTGGACATTTCTGAGGAACTTGCTCAGCTTATCGACAGCAGTTGGGTGCGCGAAGAAAACATCCCCCCTTACCACATCTATCTGAAAATCGCCTACCACCTTTCTCAAGAGGCACGCGCCGGACTCTCCGAGTTCCGCATTCCCCGCGACTTCGGTAACCGACTCTTTGAATTCCAGGCGGCGGCTGTCAAAATCGCCGCACATCACCTCAACAAACGCAGCGGGGTTCTCATTGGGGATGTGGTCGGTTTGGGCAAGACCCTCATGGCGACTGCGCTGGCTCGAATCTTTCAGGATGACCACTTTACTGAGACGTTAATCGTCTGCCCGAAGAATCTGGTACCGATGTGGGAAGACTACGTCTACCGCTACCGGCTCACCGCCAAGGTGTGCTCCATCAGCAGAGTGATTACCGAACTGCCGAATCTCCCGCGGTATCGCGTGGTACTGATTGACGAGAGCCACAACCTGCGCAACCGTGAAGGGAAGCGATACCATGCCCTCCACGACTACATCGAAAAAAACGAGAGCAAGTGCATCCTGCTTTCAGCGACTCCTTACAACAAGACTTACCTTGACCTCTCCTCGCAGTTGCGGTTATTCGTGCCGGAGGACAAGGATCTTGGCATTCGCCCGGAGAGGAAACTCAGAGAGGTAGGCGAGACGGAATTTATCCGACGCCACCAGTGTCCTGTACGTTCACTGGCCGCATTCGAGAAGAGTGAGTATGCCGATGACTGGCGCGACCTCATGCGCTTGTATTTGGTGAGGCGCACACGCAGTTTCATCCAGGACAACTACGCCGAGCTTGACTCCGCCACGGGACGGAAGTTTCTCACCTTAGCCGATGGCACCCGCTCTTACTTTCCTACCCGGCGACCAAAGACTGTGAAGTTCACGATTGCCGATGCAAATCCTAACGACCAGTACGCCTGGCTGTATGCGACCGAGGTCGTAGACACGATCAATGGGTTGAACCTGCCGCGCTATGGTTTGGGTAACTATGTCTCCGCCTCACCGCATGAGCCGCCGACGCCAGCCGAAGCCAGGCAGTTACAAGACCTCTCCCGCGCGGGCAAGCGCCTGATGGGCTTCTGCCGCACGAACCTGTTCAAGCGGCTGGAAAGCAGCGGACAAGCCTTTATTCAATCCATCGAGCGCCACATTTTGCGCAATTATGTCTTTCTGGACGCGATTGAGAACGGACAGCCGCTGCCCATCGGTACGCAAGGCGCGGAATTGCTCGACGCCCGTATCTACGATGAGGATGCCGATGCCGCCGATGTCACGACGAATCTGTTTGACGATGACGACGACAATGGCGCTTCTATAGGAGCGACGCATGCGTCGCCCCTACGCACCGAGGCTGACTTCAAACGCCGCGCGGCGGAGGTCTACGCTGAATATACCACCCAATATAAGCGACGCTTCAAATGGCTCCGCTCCACTTTGTTTGTCAGAACGCTAGAAAAAGATCTGCGTGGTGATGCTAGCGCTCTGCTCAAGGTTCTCCAAAAATGTAGAGACTGGGACCCAAACCAAGATGCCAAACTCGACGCACTCCTTGCGCTGCTGACGAAGAGACACAAGAACGAGAAGGTCATTGTCTTTACCCAGTTTGCCGACACCGTGCGCTACCTGGAAGCGCAACTCAAAAACATTGCCAGGCTCGCTGGTGTAACAGGCAGTTCACCTGATCCTACCGCTTTAGCGTGGCGCTTCAGCCCTGAGAGTAACGACAAGCGTGATCGTGTCACCCCGCGGGATGAACTGCGTGTGCTCATCGCGACTGACGTGCTGAGCGAAGGCCAAAACCTGCAGGACTGCTCTATTGTCGTCAACTACGACCTGCCGTGGGCGATCATTCGTCTCGTCCAGCGTGCGGGCCGCGTGGACCGCATTGGCCAGAAGGCAGCAGAGATTCAGTGTTACTCCTTCCTACCGGCTGACGGGGTGGAACGCCTCATCAACCTGCGCGCCCGCGTACGCCAACGGCTGCACGAAAACGCCGAAGTGGTGGGGACGGATGAAATGTTCTTCGAGGATGACCGGAACGACCAAGTCATGCGTGATCTGTTTACCGAAAACGCTGGCATCCTGGACGGCGACGCCGATAGCGAGGTAGACCTGGCCTCGTACGCCTATCAGATCTGGAAGAACGCGACCGATCGTGACTCGAGCTTGCAGAAGACTATCCCCGACCTGCCGGATGTGGTGTACTCAACCCGGACACACGTGCCGATGCCTGCCGAACCTGCTGGCGTGCTCGTGTACATTCGCACAGCCGAAGGGAACGACTCACTGGCGTGGATCGACCAGGGGGGGAAGAGCGTCACCCAGTCCCAATTGAAGATCCTCCAAGCAGCCGCTTGCGCACCTGATACCCCTGCTCTCCCGCGCCACGAGCAACACCATGCCCTGGTCCAGCGTGGGGTTGAACACATGGTCGCGGAGGAAAAGATAGTGGGTGGACAGTTGGGTCGCCCGTCCGGCGCGCGCTTCCGCACCTACGAGCGCTTGAAGCGTTACGCGGAGGCTGTCAAAGGAACGCTCTTTGAATCGCAGGAATTACTCAGAGCCATTGATGAGATTTACCGTTATCCCCTCCATCAGACGGCGGTGGACACGCTCAACCGTCAACTGCGGAGCGGCGTCACTGATCAGACGCTTGCTCAACTCGTCACTGCCCTGCGCGATGATGACCGGCTCTGTTCGATTCATGGAGAAGATCAGGTACAGGAACCACGCATCCTCTGCTCCTTGGGG
>JANMSE010000173.1:0-28111 GCA_031389045.1 Deltaproteobacteria bacterium
TACTGCCGAAGCTGGAGGCCCAAGTCGCGGCGACCTCGGACGCGGACGAGCGGACCCGGCTGGAGCTGATCCTGCAGCGGACGCGCGCCCGAGCCGAGTGGATGGCGAGCACCCTCATTGAGATCGTCATCAGCGAGGCGCAGAACGAGGTCCGGGACTTCAAGAAGTGGGGCTTCGACATCATCCCGCACCGTGTGGTGATGAAGACCGGCTTCCAGACGCTCGACGGCAAGCGGGTGAGCGTGGAGGATGCCTTCAAGGACCCGCGGCATCCCTTCCGTATCGCCATCGTTTGCGCGATGTGGCTGACGGGCTTTGACGTGGAGTGTCTGGCGACGCTCTACATCGACAAGCCGATGAGAGCCCACAACCTGATGCAGGCCATCGCCCGCGCCAACCGTGTCTACCCAGGCAAGGACTGCGGCGTGATCGTCGATTACAACGGGATGCTCAAGAGCCTGCGCGAGGCGCTGGCGCAGTACGCGCTCGGGGACGAGGAGGAAGGCGGTGAGGGTGGCGGTGGTATCGTGGCCCCGATCGAGGAACTAGTTGCGAGTCTGCTCCAGTCCATCGAAGCGGCGGAGCAGCACCTGCTCGGGCTTGGCTTCGATGCGTCCCGGCTGCGCGGCGCAACCGGGTGCGACCCCTGCGAGGGGTGCGACCCCTGCGAGGGGTTTGCGCGGATCGAAGCGCTGAGAGATGGCGTGGACGCGCTCTATACCTCGGACGAAGCCAAACGCCGCTTCGAGATCATTGCGCGGCAGGTATTTATTCGCTTCAAGGCGCTGTTGATGGAGCCGAGCGCCCTCGCCTACGCGGAGCGCCACGACAACATTGAGGCCATCTACAAGAAGCTCCAGGAGAAGCGCGACACGGCGGACGTGACGGAGGTGCTCAAAGAGCTGCACCGCATCGTCAACGAGGCCATACGAGCCGCGGCACCTGGCGGCGACCACGCCGAGGGGTGCGACCCCTGCGAGGGGCTTAAGGTGGACCTCAGCCAGATCGACTTCGAGAAACTCCGGAACGAGTTCGCGAGCAAGGTGCGCTGCAAGCACGCCGCGTTGCAGGACATTCGTGATGTCGTCGAGCAGAAGCTAGCGCAAATGCTCGCCCACAACCCGCTGCGGATGGACTACTACAGGAAGTACCAGGAGATCATCGCCGACTACAACCGAGAGAAGGATCGTGTGACGGTCGAGGCGACCTTCGCGCGGTTGGTCGAACTCGCATCCAGCCTTGATGTCGAACAGCGGCGTACCGCCGACGAAGGTCTCAGCGATGCCGAGCTTGTGCTATTCGATCTTCTGTTCAAGGAGACCATCAGCAAGGCCGACCGGGAGCGGCTGAAGCAGGCGAGCAAGGGCCTGCTTGCGTCGCTACGAGACTTGCTCCGGCCCATGCCCGACTGGACGCGGAACACGACCACCCAAGCCGAAGTGCAGGTGTTCATTCTCGACAACCTCTGGCGAGCGCCGCCAAGGCCGCCCTTCACGGTTGAGGAGACCGAGGCAGTCGCCAATCGCGTGTACGACTTCGTCTTGCGGCAGAGCGCGAGCGGGCATGACTTGGCGGCGGCATAACCGACGCGTTTCTCCACCTCACGACGGACCTGATTGGGCAGATTCACGAAAACCAACAAACGCAAGAACCGTTACGGACAACCGATGACGACGCGCGAGCGACTATTCAATGGCGCAAAGATAGGTATGATCGCCTCATGTGGTTCTTCTTCATCATGTTACTAGTTTACGCTGGTGTCGCCTCGGCCACCGAGCTTCCCGCGTTGCGACCAGGACTCTGGGAATATCAGCGTACGACGCAGCGGTCGGATCAGGCGTGGGTGCCGAAGGACATTGTCGAGCGCGCCTGTGGCGACCCGACTGACACGCTGAAACAGCAGAGCGCGGCGTTTGCCAAATTGGGGTGCGTGATGACGGTCGAGCACTCGGAGGTGGACCGCACCTATGGCTTGACGGCGGAATGCACAACGAAAAATGGGCAGAAGGTCCACTCCCGCAGTGTGACGACCTTCGACGGCGATAGTCAGTACACCAGCGTCATTGATTCCTCCGGCTGGCTGACCGGCGTCCCCGTGCAGTTTGCCGAGCGCGTGATCGCCAAGCGGATTGGCGACTGCGAGAACAAAGGGCCATGACGCCTCGTTGAATATACGCGAGTAAAAATTCAGGAAGGAACAGCAGCGTGACAACACCAGCATTTCTCTACGAAAAACGGGATGTGATCGCCTATCTCACGTTTAACCGACCCGACAAACGCAACGCGATTAGTCCAGAAGTGATCTGTCGCTTGGCGGACGCCTGGCAGGACTATGCGGTTGATGATGCTCTGCGCGTGGCGATCATTACGGGCGCGGGTGACAAGTCGTTTAGCGCGGGGGCCGACCTCGGACGGCTGACCCCGTTATTTTCCGGTGCCCGGCAGCCGGAAGATGAGTGGGACCGACGGTTGTTAGCGAGTCCACAGTTGGGGCAGATCGCCATGCTACGCGGCTTTCCGCTCTATAAACCGATCATCGCCGCGATTAACGGCTTCTGTCTCGCCGGGGGCGCGGAGTTGATTCAAGCCACGGATATTCGCATTGCCGTGGAACACGCGACGTTTGCCTTGACCGAGGTCAAGTGGTCGTTGCTGCCCTATGCTGGGTCAATGGTGCGGCTCCCGCGGCAGATTCCGTTTTGCAAAGCGATGGAGATCATGTTGGTGGGCGACACGTTCAGCGCGCAAGAGGCGTATCGCATCGGCTTGATTAACTATGTCGTGCCGCCGGAGCAACTGATGGCGAAAGCGGAAGAGCTTGCCCACAAAATCGCCGCGAATGGTCCCGTGGCGATCCGCAAGGTCAAAGAGACGGTCATCCGAGCGTTGAGTCTGTCGCTTGACGACGGCTTTCGGCTAGAGAACGAAGCCGCCCATGACATCCTGGAGACCGAGGACGCGAAGGAAGGACCGCGCGCGTTCATGGAGAAGCGCAAGCCGCGGTATATTGGGCGGTGAGAAGAAAACTCCCCCGCGAGGTCAATACGCATGCGAACCGTCACTGAACTTGATGAAAAGCTGCTCCGGGAAGCCATGACTGTCACTGGAGTTACCAAAAGGCGACAACTTCTGGAGATCGCTCTCCAGGAAATGATTCGCCACCGACGTATTGAGCGGCTGAGGCAGCGCTTGGGGAAAACGCAGTTGACAATGACCCCGGAAAAGCTGCAACGGATGCGTGCCGATGGCTGACGGCTTGTTCCTCATCGACACTTCGATCTGGGTCTGGGCTTTGCGCCCTAGTGGTGTCGCAGCGATTCGGCACCGACTTGATGAAGTGCTCGCCGAGGGAAAAGGGGCGACGACCCCACTCATTTTGCTGGAACTCCTCAGCGGTACACGAGAGGAAAAGGACTATGTCGAGCTATCGGAAGACCTCTCGGCGCTTCATCAATTTCCGATCAGCAGTTCAGTCTGGACAAGAAGCTACCGGCTTGGTTTTGATCTGAGGCGACAGGGAGTGACTGTTCCGGCGACTGACGCACTCATCGCTTCGGTGGCCCAGGAAAATCGACTCACCCTTCTCCACGCCGACCGTCACTTTGATATCATCGCGGAAAAAACGGACCTGCGGGTCGAGAGTTGGGTCAAGGCCGCGATTGCGCAAAAGAGCCTCGGTGGCAAAAGAAAAACCTCCGAGAATGCCTAACTCGACCCTTGACCCGCGGAGTATTGCCAACCCAACGCCGCCTGGTGTGGCCTCACAGAAGAAGGAGGATGTATGGAATTCGGTCTCTCATATCCCGCCCGCCCCGATGCCTGGAAGGATTTGGTTGTCGGTGAAGACAACGGCTTTACGCACTGTTGGTTCTATGATTCACAGATGATCTACAGCGACGTGTACGCCTGTATGGCGCTGGCGGCGGAGCATACCAAGAAGATGACGCTCGCTACTGGGGTGGCGATTCCCAGTAATCGCATTGCGCCAGTGACCGCCCATTCGATCGCCACCATCAATTTGCTCGCTCCCGGACGAACGATCCTTGGGGTTGGCACTGGCTTTACCGGGCGTAATACCATGGGACTCCCGCCCGTCCCACTCAAGACGGTGCGTGACTATATTCACCAGTGCCGTACCCTCTTGCAGGGGAAAGAGCTGCTTTATCGTGAGGGGGACCGTGAACGGTGGATTCGCTTCCTGCATACGGAGCACGGCTATATCAACCTCAAGGACCCGATTCCGATCTACTTCGCCGCCAATGGTCCCAAAGCGCTGGCGCTGGTGGGGGAACAGGCGGACGGGTGGATCACCACGTTATCCGACCCGGAGCATTTCAAGAAAAACCTCGCGGTTGTTGAACAGGCGGCAACCAAGGCGGGACGGTCGCCCATGTCGTTGCCGAACATTGCGTTGACCGCCGGGTGCGTTCTGCGACCGGGTGAATCCATCACGTCAAAGCGGGTGATCGACCGGGTTGGGCCGTTTGCCATCGTGGCACTGCATGCCTTATGGGAACAGTCCGCCGTGGCCAGTAATCTGTCTGGCCCACTGCAAACGCTCTACGAGCGCTACAACACGGAATACGTGACCAAGCTGAAAACCCCGCCCGACCGCCGGTATCTGGAAGTGCATGAAGGTCACCTCATTTATCTCAAGCCTGGGGAAGAGGGATATGTCGATGAAGCGTTGCTGCGTGGCTTTAGCCTGACTGGCACGGGAGAAGAGATCATCGCGCGGCTCAAGGCGCTGGAGGCGGTGGGCCTTAAGCAAGTCGCCATTCAGGTCGTCAACAACGGACGTGAGATGATTGAGGAGTTCAGTCGCGAAGTGATCGCGAAGTATTAAGGGGGGCTGGGGCAAGTCACTGCAAGTCTCAGACAAGTCTCAGACAAGTCACTGCAAGTCTCAAACTTGTCCGGGACCTACCATGGACTTGTTCGAGACCTGAACGTCAGGCGTCAACCGTAATAAGAGGTTCTTTTTACGGTTGATATGTTTACGCTTTATACCGTGGAGATTTTTACCATGCCGAAAAACGCTATTACCCTTGGAATCGCGGTGTCGCTGAGTGGCCGCTACGCCCTGTTGGGCCGTCAAGTGCTTGAGGGGCTGGAGTGCTACGTCCGCGATGTCAACGCGGCTGGCGGGATGTTGCTGAAGAGTGAGGGCACACGTCTGCCAGTCACCTTGGTGGTTGAAGATGACGAAAGCAATGAGAGTAAGATTCGCAATCTCATCGAAAAACTTGTCCGCCAGGATCAGGTCGATTTGTTGATGGGGCCCTATGGCAGCGGGTTGACCCTCGCGGCGGCGGAGATGGCTGACGCCTTTCAGTACGTCCTGTGGAATCACAGCGGGTCATCCGACGAAATTTTCGAGTGCAATCTCTCCTCCGTGGTTGGACTGCTGACCCCCGCTTCCCTCTACCTGTGCGCGATTCTTGACCTCATCAAGACGCTCGACCCTGGCGCGAAACGCATTGCGTTGTTTAGCGCGAAGACCGGCTTTGCCGCGGACATGGCGGCGGGGGCATTGGCCTGGATTCAGCGAGAAGGCTATGCGCTGACGCTGCATCACACCTACACTTCGGGGCTCGAGGATTTTCGCCCCCTGCTCGGCCAAGTGAAGGATGACCCACCCGATGTGTTTCTCAGTGTGGGTCGCGTGGAAGATGACATTCTCTTGGGGCGACAGTTGCGCGAACTCAAGCCCCGGATCAAAGCGGCGGGGCTCGTCGTCGCGGCAATTAGTCGTTTCAAATCCGCCCTGCGTGAGCAGGCGGATGGGTTCTTTGCGCCCAGTCAGTGGGAGCCACAAGTCCGCTACCCAGTGGACTATGGTCTCTCGGAAACGGAGTTCCTGACGCATTACCTCAAGAGTGCCACCGTGCCCATCGACTATCCAGCCGCGCAAGGCTATGCCGCCGGTCTGATCGCGCAACGGTGTGTCGAGGACGTCGGGTCGTTTGACCAAAAAGCGTTACGTGAGGCCGCGGGGCGTCTGCGCTTCACGACGTTTTACGGTCCGTATGCGACCGATGCGAAAACTGGCCGACAAACCGCCCATCCGTTACTCGTCACGCAGTGGCAGAAGGGACGCAAAGAGATCGTCTGGCCGCGTGAGGTGGCGGAAGCGGAGCCGCTCTATCCAGGACCTTTGTGGGAATGAGAATCGGTTGACCCAGGCGGTGAGTGATGGTGTCCGTCAAGCGATTGAGATGGCCACTCCCGCGGGCCGTTTTGGCACCCCGCAAGATGTCGCGACCCTCGCGATCTACCTCGCCTCCGATGAAGCCAACTTCGTGGTTGGTCAGGTGATGAGTCCGAACGGCGGCTATGTCATCGCCTGAGGAACGCAAAGCGTGGAACGTCGGGGAATACAGCGTTTTTCATTGGAGCGAGGAGACACCCCTTTCCGTAGGCCGTTCCCGGCGCGAGCGTACATGCCGGAAACGCTCCGCTTATTCCGGCCTACGTTCTTTCTCTCCTCGTTCAAGTGCAAACCGCTGTAAAGGAGGGGCCTTTTCGCATTTCTCCTCCCTGTTTCCCCGTTTCCCTTGTTTTTCTTTCCCACCGCTGTCAACCAAAAGCGAGGTTCATTCGTTAATACTGTAGGGCAAGGATAGTGGGGAGAGGTAAGGTCGTGCTGGACGATCGGGAATGTCACGAAACACTGTACCGTGAGCAGCATGCGCGGATTTTGCGTCTGTGCCGCTTGTTGTTGAAAAATCAACAGGAGGCGGAGGAAGTGGCGCAAGAGGTTTTCCTCAAGCTGATCCAAGCGCGTGCGGCCCAGCAGCGTGATTCCTGGGACGCGTGGCTGACGACCGTGGCGGTGAACGCCTGTCGTGATCGACAGCGATCATGGTGGTGGCGCTGGCGGTCCGAGAGCCCACTGGAAGTTGTTGATATGCAGTTGCCGAGTAAGGATGTAAGCCCCGAAGACGCCACGGTGCACCGTGAACAACGAGAGCTGATCTGGCGATTTTTTCGGAAACTGTCGACCCGGCAACAGGAGGTCTTCGTGTTACGGTATGTGGAAGGGTGGACCGACCACCAAGTCGCCGACATGCTGGGCGTGACGCCCGGCAGTGTGAAACAGCATCTATTTCGCGCGGTCCGATACTTGCGCAAGGCCCTGGGAGAGCAGCGATGAAGCGCTGTGTGTCAGAGAAACGACTGTTGGCGATCTGTGAAGGGCGCGGCACCATTCCCGAGCGCTCGCATGTCAAAGGCTGTGAATCGTGCACTGTGCGGCTACGAGACTTGACCGCCGACCTGGCCACGATCGTCCAGGTCCTGCGCGACCCGCCACCACTGCCACTACCGGCGCAGGAACGGCCCGCGTTCGGTTTTGGGTGGCTCCCGGTCGCTGCGATTGGCGCGGCGGCACTGCTTTTCGTATGGACGCAAGATTGGACACCGAACGGTCCGCCACTGCCCTCGCCGAGACCGGGGCCGTCGGCCCAGGTTCAGGATGAAGACCTGATTGTCGAGGTGCTCGCGAAGGATGTGGTGCCAGCGCTGTTCGCGACCCGTGAGTTGGGCACCGGCACCTTGCCAAAGAAGGCCACCAATCTTTCCTACCTCATCGCGGCGCTTGATGGCGGATGGCCACGGGCACGATGTCAGCAGGGTCGCACGCGCGAGTGTGACAGCGATCCGTTGGATTTTCTTTTCGAGGAACAGGATGGGTGAGGAGATGACGTTGTGAACATGTATGTACGTATCTTGGTGATGAGCCTGATGCTCCTGAGTGCCTGGGCTCCTCGTGTTGGCGCCCAGGACCTCGGCGGACTCGAGTCGCTGATCACCGGAGGGACCCAAAACAATGGCCCAGGGGCCATGTTACGGCTTTTGCTCAAGGGGGTTGGGTTGACACCGGAGCAGAAGGTCCAAGTGAAGGATATTTTGGGTGCTCATGGTGAGAGATTGAGGTCTCTCTTCGAGGACCTCCAGGTCGCGAACGCCGAACTGACAAACACTCTGCTCACTCCCGATGACATTGGCGTCGCCGACATTGCCCCCGTTGCTGACCGGGTGTCGCGGGTTCGCGAGCAACTGTTGCAGGAGGGGCTCACCGTGGTGATGGAAATCCGTCAGGTGCTCACCCCAGAGCAGCGGGCCAAGGCCGCTCGACTTCGGGAGCAACTGAACGCTCTCGAAGGGGCATTGAATGAACCCGCGGAGTGACGACCACGAACGCGGGTCATCAAAAATTCCCTCTCCCGGCTGGGAGAGGGCTAGGGTGAGGGGGATCAAAGAGAGATTCCTTCATAATCGAAAAAGGAGGACTCACATAATGCAATGGCACGTACTCATCGGGAGCCTGTTTCTCTGCGGAGTCGTGGGACTGGGCATCTGGAGCTATGCCTACCGGCTGGGACTCAAGCATGGCCAAGCGACCAAGGTGCCGTTCCGCGTGATTGATGAACTCTTGGACCATAAAATTCACTGTCTCGGGCAAAACCCAGCCTTTGCCCGTGTTGAATTAGAAACAACCTTGCACCTTGAGTCCTGGGAGGCGCACGCCTTCACCCAGCAGGCGCTCCAAGGACAGCGCCCTCAGCACGACGCGGTGACGCTCGCTGCTCACGCGCCCGCAGCGGAAGGGAGCAGCGGTTTGTAGCAAGTTTCGGGACGAAAACCGCCCCCCTTGCCCTCGCGGGGACGCACGATCGGCAGTAAGATCGAAGGGAGCAGTGTGTTCGGAACGGGCTCTGGAGCAGGGCTGCCCTCTCTGCTTTGGGACTCGCTCCCTATCCCGAAAAACGAGCGGCCACACGGGTTGTGAGCAAGATAGGCCGAATGCGCCGCTCGTTTCCCTCAGGCAGAGAGCAGTTGTATGTGACAGAAAATCGCTGACGAAAAAAGGAGAACGATATGACGAAATCTTGGATACCCAATTTTCTTGTTGTCGCTTTGAGTGTGCTGCTTGCCGGAGTGGCGCACGCTGGGATCAATCAATGGACCACCACTGGTCCCGTAGGTCGTTCGGTCTCTGCCCTAGCGGTTGATCCGCAAACGCCCACCACGGTCTATGCAGGAACCGATCAGGGTGTGTTTAAGAGCGTCAGTAACGGAGCAAGTTGGGCGTTACTGCCTACGCCCTTTTTCTCCGAGATTCCGATATTGGCGCTTGATCCGGCGAATCCAGCCGTCCTGTATGCCGCCTATCACCGTGTTGTTGACGACATCATCTCTGCCGGCGTATTCAAGAGCACCGATGGTGGGGGAAGTTGGACGACAACGAACCTCCAAGGAGCGAGGATTGGGGCGCTAGTTGTTGATCCAAAAACGCCGACGACCCTCTACGCTGTTGTTGATGAGAGTGTCCACAAGAGTGTTGATGGCGGCACCAACTGGAGGCCAAGCGGGAACGGGATAACCAAGCCGATGTTGAGGTTAGCGATAGATGAGACGAACCCAACAGTGCTCTATGCCGGAGGCGGTTCTTGCCGCCCCGGCGGGCTTGAAATCATCTGTGAGGGAGGGGTGTTCCAAAGCACGGATGGGGGAACACGTTGGGGAGAGGTGGGGTTAACAGGCGTTGCCGTCTCGTTCTTGACCGTGATCCCGACGCAACCCGCCACTGTGTATGCCAGTGGTCAGAGGTCGCTTCAGTTCGGGGTTGAAACGTATCGTAGCGTGGATGCTGGTCAAAGCTGGACTGTGATAGGGGGGATTTTTTGGGCAATTGTTAGTGATCCCACCAATCCGTCAATCCTTTATGCCGCGGGTCGCGGGAGTGTGACCCGAAGCCTAGATGGGGGGCAGCACTGGACATCGATTACCGCGCGTGCGCAAGGATCAAACCCTTTCTTCTTTGTCGCCGCTCTCGCGGTTGCTCCCACGGCCAACTCGACGTTGTATGTAGCAACGGGGAGTGGGGTGTTCACGTTAGAACCGACAGACTCCTTCACGCCCGA
This sequence comes from Deltaproteobacteria bacterium, assembly GCA_031389045.1. Lineage (GTDB taxonomy): Bacteria > Desulfobacterota > Binatia > Bin18 > Bin18 > JABFSC01. Next base: position 9,930 of record JANMSE010000173.1, read on the forward strand.
CATGGTGGCGACGGGAGAGAGTCCAGAGGCGGATCAACCCGTCTCCGGGATCGGGATGTTTCGGGGTTGGGCCTTTGTCACGCGCCCGGCAGTTCCCATAGTCCATGTCGAGGCGAGCCTTTACTTTTCTGGCTTTCGCGTCTCCGCGACCACTGCCCCGTGTTGTTCGGAACGGCAAGATGTCCAAGTCGCCTTTCCGCAATTCCCGGCGGGCAATACGCTCAACAGTGGCTGGGGAGGTGTCGTGAATTGGGGGACACTGGACTCTGGACCGCAACAATTCAGCCTCAGTATTGGCAGTGACGACGGCGATTTTTTTCTCTCCACACCGCGAACGATTAGGGTGGTCAAGCCGGGGGACTTCGAGTTCCTCGATCAATTCGCTCTCACGAGTGCGACAACGGCAGTGGTGGGTGACGAGCTGCTCCTCTCTGGTGTGGTCGTCCGCGATAAAGCCAGCCAGCAGCAGAAACAGGTCAACCTCCGCTTTCGTTGGTTTACTAATTCGCAGTCGCTCGGCATGACGCAAGCGGATACCGTTGCCACGCTCTCTTCCTCTCGTATGAGCGTCGGCCCTCTCTTGGCGGGTGTGACCACCTGGGTACGCGATGGACTCACGTGGTCCGCGCCCGCGTCTGTACAGGCGGCTGGAGCAATTCGGAGCTACTGGGAGAGTCCAGAGGAATGGCAGGTCGTGACTGGGCTTGCCATCGTGCGTGGGTGGGCTTTTCCAGAAACACCACCTGAAGCTGGGGTGGAGACGATAAAGAATGTTTCGCTTTCAATTGATGGAATTGCGGCAGGCACCGTGCCCTGTTGTACGTATCGTTCTGATGTTGCGAGGGCATTTCCTGAGCATGGGAATGCGTTTCACAGCGGGTGGGGAGTGCAGTGGAACTACAGTAATCTTGCGCCGGGAATGCACACGTTCCAAGTGCGGGTGGAGACGTCCTTGGGAGCAGCACAGACCCTGACGCGGACTGTCCGCACCTTCCGCCTTGGAGGGTTTGTGTTCCTCGACCAATTCGACCTTACGGCAGCGACAGCCCGCATTGAAGGCGAAGAGATTGTCCTGAGCGGTGTGCAAGTGCGCGACAAGGCCAGTCAACAGACAAAAGTGATTGAGGTGCGGTTACGTTGGTTTCAACATTCGCAGTCGCTCGGCATCGTGGCGTCGAGTTAAATCGGTATATCTTGGCCGATGAGGAAACATTCTATTCTCCGTGGTGGTCGCCGAGGTCGTGAGCTATCCTCGCGGCTGCCAACGAGGTGCGCCTATGTTAGAACCACTGCCGGACATCGTGCCGGATATTGAGGATCTCATCACCGAGGATGATACGCCCGTGGATAATCTCCACTCCGAGAAACAACAACGCTTGTTGACGGAACCACTCTACAGTTCGTGGGCTGGGCCGGGGGAGAATCGGCCCTTTCTCGCCGCCGCCAACGTCGGGGTGTTTTCGCAGACGCGGACGCCGGCCATCGTGCCGGATATGTTCGTGAGCCTTGATGTGACAGTGGCGCAAGAGTGGTGGCGCAGGGAACATCGCTCCTACTTTATCTGGGAATTTGGCAAGCCGCCGGATATTGTCGTGGAAATTGTCTCGAACACCAAAGGGGGCGAGAATGCCGAGAAGCGGCGCAAGTATGCGTGGATGCGGGTGCCGGTGTATGTGATCTACGATCCGCAACGGCAAGTGATGGACGAGGTGCTCACGGTGTATCGGTTGGGGGAGATACAGTATGAACGGCGAGACTCCACGCGGTTTGTCGGCCTCAATCTTGGGCTGACATTGTGGCAAGGCGAATTTGAGGGGAGGGAGGACACGTGGTTACGGTGGACCGATGAGCAGGGTGTGCTGATTCCCACGGGTAAGGAACGCGCCGAGTACGAACGGCAGCGCGCCGAGCAAGCCGACCAGCGCGCCGAGCAAGCCGACCAGCGCGCCGCACAAGCCGACCAGCGCGCCGCACAAGCCGACCAGCGTGCTGAACGCCTTGCTGCCTTACTCCGCCAAGCGGGGATAGACCCGGAGCAGAAGTAGCATTGCAGAGCGCCCCGGCGATCCATCGCCAGGGTACCGTACGGACGCCCCATAAATGGAATTCGGAAAGCCGGATTTATCCGGCGCCTTCACGTAGCGCGGGCATTGATGCCCGCGCGGAACTTGCCCTCAGGATTCATCAGCAGGGCAGACGGAGCCTTAGCTACGAAGTACGCCCGCGGCTTTCGCCGTATGGGTCGCGATGGCATCCATCAACGGCGGAGACAGGCAATCGTACGGCTCAAGCCCTAGCTCCTTCAGCCGCGCTCTGACCGCGCTCATGGTGTCGGGGTTGGCCCCGGACTCAATGATGGAAGAGACAAAGGCCGCGAATTCCGCGGGTGACCAGCCTTTCTCCGCCGAGAGTTCCGTGTGGATGAAGTCCAATCCAAAGAACGGATGCTTGTCATTGTCAATGCGGCCATACAGATGGACCCCGCACCCGCCGCACGCGTAGCGTTTGATCGCCGCGTTGGGATCGACCACTTTCAACTTGTCGGCATTGGCGGTGACGCTGAGGTTGGCGCGGGGCACCACCGCGACTTGTGAGAACAGCGCGCCCGCTGGCTTCCAGCATTTGGTGCACCCACACACATGGTTATGCGCGCACTGCCCTGTGATCGCGACAGTCACCTTCTTGTCAGCACAGCGGCAGGCGATGGTGCCGCCCGTGAAGTTCGCCGCCGCTGGTTGGCGGCCCTGGTCAACCGCTGGATGTATGGAAATCGTATTCGCCATTGTTCGTACCTCCTGTTGTAGAATCGTTTATTGCTCTGATGGTGACAAGCAAAATCGGTAGACGACACCATGATCCCCCTCACCCTAACCCTCTCCCAGCCGGGAGAGGGAATTCTGAAGGGTCGCGAGTAATTGACGCGGTAAGCCGCCAAAGGCCCCATTTGACATGACGAGCACCACATCGCCAGCGCGGCACTGCTCACTGAGAAACGAGAGGATATCCTCGGTCCCTTGTCCGGCATGCGCTCGCTTGCCGAGCTGGTGGAGATCGGCGGTCAACTCCGCCGGAGAAAAGAGTTCCGCCGCGGCGATGGGGTCCTGCGGCTTGGTGAAGACTGGCCCAATGACCACGCCATCGGCACGAGCCAGGGCATTGGCGAGTGGTTGCTGAAAGATGCGACGACGACAGGTGTTCGAGCGCGGCTCAAACACCGCCCATAACCGCCGTTGCGGGTAGCGCAGCTTCACGGCATCAATCGTGACCGTCACCGCAGTTGGATGATGCGCGAAATCGTCGATAATCGTGATGCCCCGCGCTTCACCGATCAACTCCTGGCGACGTTCGACTCCAAGAAACGTGGCAAATCCTGGCGCGAGATCGGCGGCGGGGATTCCCAGGCTACAGCAGAGCGCCGTCACTCCCAGTGCATTGCGAATGTTCATCCGTCCCATCATCGGTGTGGCGAAACGCGCGATCTCTTTTTGCTGATGGGTCACGGTGAAGTGAAGTTGCTGTCCATCGTCACGGACATCGCGCACTTGCCAATCGGCCTGAGCGGAAAATCCGAAGGTCGTAAACGGTTTCCGCGCCACCTGGGCAACGTCGAGCGCGGCGGGAAAGTCACTACAGATCACAAGGGGTGCGCCAGCGGGCACAATCGCCAGGAGCCGCGCGAACGCCTGTTTGATGTGATCCAGGTCGCGATAGATGTCGGCGTGATCGAACTCAATCGCGTTCACAACGACCCCTTGCGGTTGATAGTGCAGAAACTTGGGACCTTTATCGAAGAACGCGGTGTCGTACTCATCCCCTTCAATCGCGAAGAATTCCCCATCCCCCAGTCGATAGCCTTGATCGAAGTTACGACTAATGCCGCCCAGCAGGACACTCGGCTGCCGCCCCGCTTTTTCCAGTACCCAGCCCAGCAAGGCGGTGGAAGTGGTCTTGCCATGCGTGCCAGCGATGACAAGCGATCGTTTCCCAGGCAGAAACAACTGTCCCAGCGCTTGGGGAAACGAAACATAAGGAATGCCCGACTCTAACAGCGCGGCCACTTCGGGATTGGTGCGAGAGACAACATTGCCCACCACCACCAAGTCCGGCGCGGGCTGGAGATTCTCGGCACGATAGCCTTGCATGACCGTGATGCCCGCGCGCGCGAGAAAATCGCTCATCGGCGGATACACGCCTTGATCGGACCCGGAGACTTGATACCCCCGTTCTTTCAGCATGGCCGCGAACGTGGCCATCGCCACGCCACCGACGGCGATCACGTGAATATGGCTTCTAGGGGCTAGGGGCTGGGGGCTAGGGGCTAGGGGGAGAACATCTGACATATTGCTTCCTGCCTTTTTATAGCTACTGGCTACTGGCTACTGGCTACTGGCTACTGACTACTGACTACTGCCTACTACTTGCATCACCGCATCATGCACCAGCGGACGAAACGCCTGAATTTTGTCGTTATCACGTCGAGGGTGAACGCGGTTGCTCAGCACGATCACATGTATCTGCTTGTCCAGATCAATCCAGATCGAGGTGCCGGTGAAGCCGAGATGCCCAACGGAGCGCGAGGAAAAGAACTGCCCAGCGCTCGACCGTTGCGGCGGTGGGGACGGTGTATCCCACCCTAAACACCAGGTTGAGCCGGGGACACTCTCTTGGCGGGTCCAGAATTCACGGACGATCTCAGCGGGGAGAAACGCATGCTCGCCACGATAACAAGCGATCAGGATACTGACCAAACGATCCACCTCATCAATGGAGGAAAACAGGCCCGCATGCCCAGCCACGCCGCCCATGGCGTAGGCGTTATCGTCATGGACCTCGGCGCACAGAATCCGTTTGCGCCAAGGACACCGTTCCGTCGGTGCGTACTGCTCCACGGGCAAGTGGCGCTTGTGACGACGGATTAACTCGAGATTCAGGAAGGTCAGGACCGATAATCCTAACGGACGAAAGATTTTCTCCTGACAATACTGGTCCAGTCCGAGCCCGCTAATGTCCTCGACCGCCGCTCCCAGCATTATGAATCCGAGATCACTATAGACCGCCTTCTGTCCCGGTGGGCTCTCCAGCTTTTCTCGTTGTAATTGGGTATAGACGAATTCGCGCGCGCTCCGAGTGCTAGTTAAGCCGACTTTTCCTTCATGGACCTCGCGATTGATAATCTCTTGATAGAAGGGCTTCCAGGCGGGCAATCCCGACGAATGTGACAACAGGTGACGAAACGTGAGGGGCGACTTCCCTTGCATGGAGAAATTGGGGAAGAAGCGCGAGACACGATCATCGAGGCGCAGTTTTTTCTCCTTGACCATCAGCATGAGCGCGACGGTCGTGGCCAGGGGCTTGGTCAAGGAGGCGAGATCGAAAATCGTCTCCGTGGTCAGGGGGGTGCGCTCTGGTTCGAGACTGCGAGACCCCACCGCTTGGCGATAGCGAACCGTTCCCGCCTGGTTCACGAGGACGACCGCGCCTGGAAAGACGCCTTGTTCGACGGCGGTGTCGAGTGCGCGATCAACCGTGGTGAAATCCATAGAGGCTGCTCATTCTACTGAGGATTCGAGAAATGTCAGTACCTGCTGCCGGGTATCCAGGCGCACGGTGATGCCCAGCGGCAAGGTGAAATTTTCGCCGTTGTGTCCAGCGGGCAGGCCGAAGCCCACGGGATAGCTGTAGTCCAAGAACAGATCGGTAATAACGGACAGCAACAGCGCCGGATCGTCCGTCTCTCCCAGACAGCCACTCATCTCGCCAAAGATGACCCCGGCGAGATCGTCTAGTTTGCCGGCCTGCTTGAGGTGCGTCAGCATGCGGTCAATCCGATAGGGCTTCTCGCCGACATCCTCAAGGAAGAGGATCGCGCCTCGTGTATTGAGGTCAAAGGGCGTACCCAGAGTGGTCACGAGCACCGAAAGGCAGCCTCCCATCAACCGGCCCTCAGCAACCCCCTCACGCAGTGTGAGAGGAAACGACAGATGTTCCTCGCCGCGGCCCGTGGTCAACAGGTTCAGCAAATGCGCCCGTGAGCGCGGGGAGAAGCGATTGGCGAACTCGCCGGCGACGACTGGCCCATGAAAACTGACCCAGCCCGCCTGTTGCACGAAGGCATTGAGCAGGAGTGAGGCGTCGCTATAGCCCAGGAAGATTTTCGGGTGCCGCGCGAGCGTGGAAAAGTCGAGCAGTGGGAGCACGCGACCTGAGCCATACCCCGCGCGCGAACAAAACACCGCGCGGACAGCGGGGTCCTGCAGCATGCTCATCAATTCTTGCGCGCGATCGTGGTCCGTTCCCGCCAGAAAGCGATGGCGCTCAAGCGCGTGGTCCCCGACGCGAACGGCGAACCCCAGCCGTTCAAGTTCCGCGCATCCGCGTCGTAACGTTTCTTCTCCCACCGCCGCGGCGGGAGAGACTACGCCAATGAGATCGCCAGCATGCAGACGGGGAGGTTTGTGGGGGATTGAAGTCAGCGGTGTCATAAGCGGCGTCATCTGTAGCTGGGCGGTTCGCGGGGTGTCAAGGCGTTACAGTTCACACCACGGAGTCGGTGTACAAAGCACACCCTCCCAGGCTTACTGCTTTTGTTGCAGCTTACTGACCGCGTCGAGCGTCGCCTTTGTCATCGCGCTATTCTCCCCGACCTCGCGGACTACCAACTGGAGTATCCGCAGCCCGGCCACGAGGAGTCCCGTCTGAATCAGCAGCATCAGTCCTAAAATTCCATGCTCAGTCATTTGTCTTACTCCCGTGCTTTTTCGACTTGTCCCTCTTGAGAAAAACGACAAGGCGACTATAGGCGCGTCCAAATCATCACGCACTCCTACCGCAACACCGCCGCAGGCGAAAGCACGCTGCCCCCAACGCGACGGACTCGATCTCGTAATGGCCGGTCGGCAGTGACCACCGTGACCTCATACCGTGGCGCGAGCTGCTCAACTTCACTCACAATCCAATCATCCGCCGAGGGGGCATACACGATCCGCAGGCGAGCGTCATTGCTTGTGACATCCTCTGGCAGCTCGTCCCGCGAGACCTCGTCCCGTGGGACCTCGCTTGTGGATGGGCGGCGATCAAAGACAATCCATATCGTTGGATAGGAAAGCGGAAGTCGTTCCACCCGTTCAATCAGCCGTCGTTGCGCTGCCGGCTGCCACCACCCCGCCCGGTCACGCCCGATCAGCACCACGGCATGCAATACGTTGAAGCCGTCAATGATGAGGATTGGGTTGTTCATTGGGAAAAAGTTTCTGCTCCTGGCTGGACAATGGCACGAATTTCAGGGGAGTCCGAAGTTCCCTCTCCCGGCTGGGAGAGGGTTAGGGTGAGGGGGATTGAGTGAATTTTCCTTTAATTTTTCCGGCATGTCTCGCAGTCCGCGTCACCGAATCCGTTGGTCATCCGCGATCACCCCATCCACCAGCGAAATCTTCCGGTCACACCGCTCCGCCAAACGAGGGTCGTGCGTCACGATGACAAACGCCGTGCCCCGCTCCCGATTGAAGCGCCGCAGCAGGACAAAAATGTCGTCCGCGGTTTTGGTGTCGAGATTGCCCGTCGGTTCATCGGCGAGCACCACCTTGGGCGTCAACGCCAGCGCGCGGGCGATGGCCACGCGTTGCTGCATCCCGCCGGAGAGTTCGTTCGGTTTTTTCCGCATCGCGTCCTTCAGACCCACCGCCTCCAAGAGGGCAAGGGCCTCGGCTCGGCGTGCCGGAGTGTAGTCGCCCTCAAGCATGAGCCCCGGCATCTGGACGTTCTCCAGGGCGTTGAACGCCGGTAACAAGTGGTGAAACTGAAAAATAAAGCCCAACGTTGAGAGGCGTGCGCGGGTGCGTTCGTCTTCACTGGCCTGCGCCATCTCCCGGCCATGCAACTGATAGGAGCCACTGGTCGCGGACTCCAACAGGCCAAGGACATTCAGCAACGTGCTTTTGCCGGACCCCGAAGGGCCGATCAACGCGGCGAACTCACCCTCGTGCACGGTGAAGCTGACGCCGTGGAGCACTTCTTGCGCGATCGGCGTGCCCGCGTTGTAGGTTTTGCGAATGTCGTTCAAGGCGAGAATTGGTGTGGGCATGGTTCACGTCCGTATCGCTTGCGCGGGATCGAGACCCGCCGCTCGACGCGCTGGCACCGTCCCCGCGAGTAACCCAAAGACCAAGGCGACCACCACCGCGCCTCCATAGAGTTCTGGCGAGAACTGGACCGAGAACAATTGCTCGCCGTCCGGTGAACGCAACACGCGACTGCCCAGGGCGATGAGTCCGGTGCCGACGATGCTGCCACCGATGGCTCCTGTGACCCCAATAATCATCCCTTGCAACAGAAACACCCGCAGAATGGCACCGCGCGAGGCGCCGATGGCGCGCAGAATGCCGATCTCTTTCTGTTTTTGCACCACCGACACCACCAACACGCTGGTGATGCCAATCGCCACGATGACCGCGACAAAACTGCGCACAATACGGGTCATAATGGTTTGGTTGGAGAGCGCGGTGAACAACTCGCGATTGATTTCCTCCCAGCTTTCGACTTTTTGCGTGGTGCGCTGGCGCAGGCTGTTGGCGAACGTGGCCGCCGCGAAAATGTTATCGACCGCAATCTCCAAACTGGACGCCCCGCCCGCGAGATCAAGCAGCGCCTGCCCCGTGCGCAGGTTGATATAGGCGAAGCGGCGGTTCCCCTCGCGATTGCCCACGTCGTAGATGCCGCGCACGGTGAACGCCGCTCCGGCGCTGCGCGAGGTTTGCAGCCGCACTTTGTCGCCAACCCCGGCTCCCAGGTCCTTGGCCAGCTCGGTGCCAATAATCATGTCGTCGGCTCCTAAGATGAACCGCCCGGCGACAATTTTCTCGTCGAACTTGGTGACGCGCATGTACGAGTCCGGTTCGATGCCCAACACCGTCACGGTCTTGTCCACCTCGCCGCGCAAGACAAACCCCGGCCCCGACACGGTCGGAGCAAGAGCCCGGACATGCGGCAGGGTGGCGACCTCGGCGGCCAGCGGTTGCCATTGATTGATCGAGCGGATGCGTTGGGCACGAGCCTGGGTGCTGGTGGCGACAAGCTGGGGGGGCAGGTGCGGCATCTGCGGACGATTGACTTCATCCGGCGGCTGGATCACGACATGCGGTTGGGTGCCCAGGGTGCGGTCAATCAGGTCAGCTTGAAACCCGGTGAGCACGCCGGTGATGAAGATGATGAGACTGACTCCGAGTGTGGTGCCGCCAATAATCAGCGCGGTTTGTGTGCGCCCTTCGCGGAGAAAGCGGATCGCGAGGGTCCGTTCAAATTTCATCATAAGGCGTTCTCCACAGGTGAGGAGGCGTTGACGATACGAGAGCGGACGGCAGTACCAGGAGCGACGGCGGCACCGAGGATGACCTGTTCGCCGTCCTGGAGGCCGTGCACGATCTCAATCGCGTTGCCCGCCTTGAGGCCGACCGTGACCGGGCGACTGATGACTTTGCCGTCATGGACAGTGAGGATGGTTGGGGTGCCGGTGCTCGACCCGCGCACGGCGTCAAACGGCAGGACGAACGCCTGGGTTTTCTGGGTTCCTTTGACTTCGACGGACAGGGTCATGTCGGCTCGCAGGAAGATGGGGGGATTGGGAATGCGAAAGCGCGCCTCCAGGGTTCCCCGCTCCACGTCGATGCCAGGGGCGAGGTAGTACAGCTCGGCGGGAAACGTGGTGTTGGGAAAGGCGTCGGCGGCCGCGAGGGCGGTGTCGCCGACCTTCAGGTAGGGCAGATTCTTCTCGTCGATCGCGGCGCTGATGCGCGTCTCGCCAATGGTCGCGAGTGTCAGCAGAGTCTTGCCAGGTTGCACGATGTCTCCCGGTTCAACTTGGCGGGTGAGCACGGTGCTGGATTCACTGGCACGCAGGGAGGCTTGCGCGAGTTTGGCGGCGGCCAGTTCTCGTGCGGCGGTGGCCTCGGACAGTCTGGCGGTGGCTTCGCGGGATTGCGCCCCGGTATTGGTTTGTGAGTCCATCTGCGTGCGCGCCGCTTCATGCTGACTGGTGGCGATCTGCTGGGCGCGCTCCAGGTCCTCGAACTTCGCTTGACTCATAATGCCGTCAGCGAAGAGCGGGCGGGCGCGTTGCAGTTCGCGTTCGGTCCATGCCAGCGTGGTCTTAGCCTGGGCGAGGGCTTTTTCCGCGGTGACGAGCCCCACCTCGGCCACGGTGGCCAGACGAGTCCGCGCGTAGTGCTCACTGGCTTCCGCCTGGCGCAGCGCGGCGGCCAGTTCGTGCGTTTCTAGTTCAATGAGCACTTGGCCCGCTTCGACATGGTCGCCTTCGCGGACCAGCACGCGGGCGATACGCCCAGTGATGACCGAGCCGATCTCCACCCGCGCCGGACTCATCACCCGGCCCGAAGCTAGAATGGTTTGCTCCAGTGGTTGGGGGTGGACGGGCATGACATCGACCGTGACGGCGCGTGCGCGGCGGAGGCCAAAGGCGAAAACCGCGGCGCTCACGCCCATGACGAGAACGAGGAGCAATTTGTGTTTGGCGAGGAACTTACGCATGGGTTGATGCCTCACTTTCCGCCGCGAGTCCGCGCATGGCCATGTCCACGCGCTGGGCGATGGCTTTGTTGCTGAGGACTTCGCGGTCGAGGTTGGCGAGAAATTGCGCGGGGACGATGCCCTGCTCTTGGACGACGGTGAGGAGAATGTTGGGAAGCGCGACGGCGCCGCCGAGAAACGCGAGCGCTTGCGTCAGCGGGAGTTTGCGGATGGTTTTTGCTCGTTGGCCGGCGCTGAGCAACTCGGCCATCACGCCGAGATGGCGGGGGAAATTCTGCCGAAAGAAATTCTGCGCGGTGGTGTCGCCACTGAGGGCGTCCGCGAGTAAGCGCCGAATCAGGAAGCGGTTGTCACGGGCAAAGCGTCCGAGCACAGTGACGGCGGCCCGCAGGTTGTCGAGCGGTGGCCGTTCGGCCTGCGCCTGAAAGGTCAGGGCGGTGAACATTTCTTGATACAGGTCTTGCAGCACGCGCGAGAGAAAATGCTCGCGGGTCTTGAAGTGGTAGTGAAACATGCCCAGGTTGACGCCCGCGCGTTCGGTGAGTTGACGGATGGAAAACCCGCGACAGCCAGTTTCCGGCAGGAGTTCGCGCGCGGCGGCGATGAGTAGGTGGTCGATATTATGGCTGGGGCGTGACATGACGTATTTGTACGATTGTATAATTATACGGTCAAGTAGTTTGGGAGCGGAAAAAAGTAGCGAGTCGTGAGTAACGAGTAGCGACAGTTTGGATGCTACCTGGGGGCACGGGCGGGACGCCCGCGACACAACGACCGAGACCGTGTACCAGGCGGTCTGTATTTGCGTCCGCGCCCGCCGTCATAGTAAAAAGTCCGTGGGGGCGAAGATGTCATTAGGTCAGGATTCACATAACCTATTCATTGGGCGCGCTCGTGAACTCGGCCAACTACGGACCGGCTTAGAAGCGGCGATTTCTGGGCATGGACAACTCGTGCTGTTGGCTGGTGATCCAGGGATTGGCAAAACGAGCCTGGCCGAGGAATTCACGCGCGGCGCGGCGGAGGGGGGGGCACTGGTGCTCTGGGGACGATGCTGGGAAGGCGACGGCGCCCCAGCCTTGTGGCCGTGGATACAAATCCTCCGTTCTGTTGTCGAGCGGTGGCCAGCGGAGGCCCTTACCGCCGAGCTTGGCACGGGGGCCGCGGTGATTGCCCAGGTCGTCCCAGAGCTGTATCACAAACTGCCTGGGCTCTCGGCCTTGCCCAGCATTGACACCGAGGACGCGCGGTTTCGCTTCTTTGACTGCCTGACGACGTTTTTCACCAATGTCGGACAGCGACAGCCCGTCGTCCTGATCTTTGATGATCTGCATTGGGCGGACCCGTCTTCGCTCGGTTTGCTGCGGTTTCTTTCTAGCGCCCTCCTGACCATGCGGCTCCTGATCATTGGAACGTATCGCGATAACGAAGTGACACGGGCCCACCCCCTCGCGACGACAGTAGGCGAGCTGGCCCGGCACGGTTACACGCTTCCGCTACACGGATTGTCGGTCGCCGAGCTGACTCAATTCATCCATCTGACAAACGAAGTCGTGCCAGCGGCGCACGTGATCTCCGCTTTGTACGAACAGACGCAGGGCAATCCCTTTTTCGTAAAAGAGATGCTCCAGCTTGCCACCGCACCAGGACACCAACTCGGCCCAGCGCGGGCCCCCCTTACTGGAAGCAGTATTCCCTTGGGGATACAGGAAACGATTCGGCGACGAGTGACGCGATTGTCCCCTGCCAGCATTGACCTGCTTCGTCTCGCGAGCGTCATCGGGCGCGAGTTTGGCCTCGACGTGCTCCAGCAGGCACCAAGCGCGGGCGCCGCTTTTGCATCATCACCTCTTCTGCCGCTGCTGAATGAAGCATGGGAGGCGCGGTTGATTGAGACCGTCCCTGAGACCATCGGGCGGTACCGTTTCGTGCATGCCCTGGTGCGCGAAACGCTGTACGAGGACCTGTCACTGGCCGAACGGGTGCAATGTCATCGTGAGATCGGCGAAACCATTGAACGGCTTCATGCCGCGCATCTTGATCCCTATCTCGCCGTGTTAGCCGATCATTTCGAGAAAGCGGTCCCTGGGGGTGAGGCGGAGAAAGCCTTGCGGTATCGGCTCAAGGCCGGGGAGGCCGCGATGGCGTTGTTCGCGTATGAGGAAGCGGTCGCGCACTATGCACGTGCCCAGCAGCTCGTCACGCTGGTCCCCTCCGACGGTCTGCAACACTGGCGGCTCCTTTTGCACTTAGGGGATGCACAACAACGGGTGGGCGCGACCAACGAGGCACGGGAGACGTATCTGCAAGCCGCGGCGCTGGCGCGGAGGGGTGGCGCGCACACCGGGAATACCGAGGCCGCGCGAGCGCTGGCCCGTGCCGCTCTCGGCGTTGGTGGGCAGGGCGACCTCGCGACCCGCTCCGACCGCGTCATGGCGGAGCTCCTGGACGAAGCCCTCCAACTCATTACGACAGAGGACGCCACCCTGCGGGTCCGACTCCTCAGTCGCCTGGCTATCGCCCTCTATTTTTTACACGCCCCAGAGCGCCGCGAGGCGTTGAGTCAGGAAGCAGTTGCACTGGCCCGGCGACTGGGTGACCCGGCGACACTGGCCGAAGCTCTGGCGGCTCGCTACTACGCCTTATGGGGGCCGGACCATGTCGAGGAACGCCTCGCTATCGCCCGCGAAACATTGCGCTTGGGCGAGGTGACTGAAAGCAAGGACATGATGCGCGCTGGCTATATTTTCCGGGCGCTCACGCTGCTTGAGGTTGGAGATATCGTGGCACTTGATGAAAACCTTCAGCTCTATACGGAGTTAATTACCGAGTTGCGACAGCCGTATTATTTGTGGCGAGGGAGTAGCCTCCGCACCATGCGGGCGTTGTTGGTCGGACAGTTCGCCGAGGGAGAACAGCGCGCCCAAGAAACCTTGGCGCATGGGCAACGGGCGCAGACACCGAATGCGTCTCTGGTGTTTACGATTTCTCTGTTCGCTTTGCGCCGAGAACAGGGACGATTGCAAGAGCTGGAAGAGCCATTCAAGCAATTTGTTGAACGCTACCCTGCGATTCGCACCTTCCGCACCGGCCTGGCTTTTCTCTACAGCGAGTTAGGCCGTCAGGCGGACGCGCGCGGCGAATTTGAACAGGTAGCGGCGCGGGGATTTACCGCCATCCCACGCGACGGCAACTGGCTGAACGCGTACCAGGCATTAGCCCAAACCTGCGCCTTTCTCGGCGACGTGCGGCGGGCAGCCGAGCTGTATGACGCGCTGCTCCCATGCGCGGGGCAAAATGTGGTGATTGGCTTTGCCGATGGGTGCGAGGGTCCGGTCTCGCGCTATTTGGGACTCCTCGCGGCAACGATGTCGCAGTGGGATAACGCCGAACGACATTTCACTGACGCCATCGCCATGAACACGCGTATGGGGGCAAGACCTTTCCTGGCCCACACCCAGTGTGAGTACGCCTCTATGCTCTTGCAACGCAACCAGCTTGGAGATCATAACCGCGCGGACGCGCTGCTGGAAACCGCCCAAGAGACGGCGCACGCGTTAGGCATGACACGGCTGCAAGAGAAAATTGCCGGGCACCGTGAGCGCATGATGCAGGATACGTCAACGCCCCGTGTGCTCGTTCCAGCGTTCGCGTCCGTCAATAGCTTTCGTTTTGAGAGCAAACGCTGGACGCTGACATTCGCCGAGCGTGCCTGCACTCAGCGTGATACCAAAGGGCTACGGTATCTCGCTTTCCTGCTCCAAACGCCACAGCGGGAATGGCACGTTTTGGATCTGCTGGCCCTGACTGACGCCGATCCGGAGGGAATCAAAGTCGCGGCTTCCCTGGAGGTTTTCACCGGGCAGCTCACCGTGCGGCGCAAACGGTCCGCAGAGCTACCGACACTGGATGCGCCAGCACGAGCCGCGTATCGGCGGCGGCTAGAGGACCTGCAAGCTGAGCTGCGCGAAGCCGACGCCTGGAACGATACGGGACGGGCAACGCAAGCACGGGAAGAACTGGAGCTGATCGCGGCGGAACTGGCACGCGCCTATGGGTCGGTTCACCATGCCCGAGCGCGCGATGCCGATGCGGAGAAAGCGCGGAAAGCCGTGACCAATCGCATCCGCGCCGCCCTCGCCAACATCCAAAAAGCGCACCCGCCTCTCTGGCACCATCTGTTTACTTCGATAAAGACAGGGACATTCTGCTCGTATCACCCCACCCACCCGACGCAGTGGTCGTTCTGATTCCCCGCCTGCCCAGCATTTGTCCTCCCCCTGTCCACTGGTCCCACGGCCAGGAAAATTGCTACGCCTCTTTTTCGCGAAACCGTAGCGGAAAACTCAAAACCGTAGCGCCTGTATCCGTAGAACGTGGAGCGTCAGTCTGGCCAGGAGACTCCCAGCAATCTACCGTGAAAGGAGACGTACCGTGAAGACTCACCATCATTTCACCCGCCTTCGTGCCTCACTCATCGGGGCTTTTGTCCTCATCGCCGCCATCGCTTCAGCGGACCCACCTTACCCGAACCCCGTGCCCGCGTTCACGCCGCTCGGGTTCCCCGGTTATACGGGTTCGCCATTGGGCTCGCTCTTTACCCCCCTGGGGGGCACCCATATCCGCCCAGTCCTTGTGGTTCGTGGGACTTTCAGTGATCTGCCTGCTCCTCCCGCGTGGTTTACCCCATCGTTCATTGAGTCGCAGGTGTTCGGCAGCTCCT
Source organism: Deltaproteobacteria bacterium (assembly GCA_031389045.1). Taxonomy (GTDB): domain Bacteria; phylum Desulfobacterota; class Binatia; order Bin18; family Bin18; genus JABFSC01. Next base: position 25,192 of record JANMSE010000173.1, read on the forward strand.
CCAGCAGCATCGCGTCCTACCTGACGTTTGTCTCGCGAGGCCGTGGCGGCATCTCACGCGCGGCCACTACCTGTTCCTCGATTCCGGGGGTGGTGACCGTTGATCTTGGTCGCTGGGCGGAATTTCTTCCCGTGGGCAATGACGTGCGAGGCCAACGGATGATTCGGTGGCTTGAACCGTGCGTCAATTTTGCGTCCTTCGATACCAATCATGATGGGCGCATCACGAATGACGAGTTGGTCATAGTCAACCACTACGTGACCGGCCTGACCGCCCCTCCATCCCTGGATAACGGGGGACAGGCCGCGCCGCTCAATGCGCCGGTGACCGTCGATGGTGTCACTTTCCCCGCCACTGCTTCGACCGTGGCATGGCCGCACTTGTCCAACGTGCTCACCGGGGCGCATGAGTTGATGCACGCTTTGTATGAGGCTCCGGATCTCTACGGCTTCGGGGTCGGGAGCTTTGATGTGATGGGTCCGACCATCGGCGGACCGATGTGGTTTGCTCCTAGCGCCTGGACTCGCATGCAGTTGGGGTGGCTCACGCCACAGGTGGCGACGTATGACCAATGGGTCTACTTCCAGCCGTCGCTGACCAATGGGCAAACGAGCCTCCTCTATGATCCCGCTAAAGGGAGCCGGGATTATTTTATGATTGAGTATCGCCGCCCATCGGTGGGTGTTCATGACCAGAACATTCCAGAGGAAGGCTTGGCGATCTGGCGATCCGACGTGCAAGCCTGGCGCTCCGCCTCTGGGACAATACGTCCCATTGAACTGATGCGGTCCGACGGCGTGACGACACCGGGCTGCTCGGGCGGATTCTGCTACGGTGGCAGTCCAGGGGATGCCTGGGCCGCGTGCCGCCCCGCTCCTTTCAATCAACGCACGATGAATAGGTCGTGGCGTGATGGCACGCCTGCCGGAGTAGCCGTACGTGCCATTGGTCGTCTGCCCACGGTAAGTGGGTTCGGCACGATGCGCGCGTGGCTCGACACGGCTGGCCCTGGCATCCTGGTTGACCCCTTTCGTTGCGACTGGCGGCTCCCGACGCTGATCCAAACCCAACTCGACTTCAGCACGGTCCTGCGCACGCTCGTCCGCAATACCGGGCACCAAGCCGACCAATTCCGGTTTACGCTGAGTCAGTTGCCGGCGGGCTGGTGGTCGAAAGAGGTTTCGTTCACGCTCTCCCCCGGGAAAGATACCGAGGTACGGCTTGAGGTGCACGCGCCACTTGGCACCTTACCCGCAATCCAAGCGCTCCGGGTGAACGCCGTGAGCCTGACGAACCCCCTCGTCATATCTTCTTCCCCGGTGATCGTGGCAGTAGGCAATGCGCAGGGTGCTACGCCTCAGATCGTATTGGTCGCCCCCGCTTCAGGCTCCACGAAAGGCAGTACTCGCATTGGCGTTGTGGGCGTCAACCTGTCGAAAACCCTGCAAGTGAAGGTGGGTGGCCAACTCGCCTCATCGTTCAAGGTCGTGAGTGATGGCTACCTTGAAGCCGTCACTCCGCCCGGTGCGGGTAAGCAACAAGTCCAAGTCGTACTCGCGAACGGCCAAGCCTCGGTGGCTGACGGGCGCTCGGCTTTTACGTACACCCTGCCGCAGCCTCTCTATCGTCGCGCAGCCGATTGACGGTGGCGGAGACGAGGCGGGTATGAGGTCACCCGGATGAAACGGGGTAAAATCCGGGTTTTCCGGTTGTTACCCTGAGCCTTCTTGGATTCCGCGTTGCTTCATCCGGGCTCTCGGACAGATCGGCTAACCACGCGTACTCTGTGGGGCCGGAGCCCCTGGTCAGACCAAAAACGTCAAATTGTTGATAACCTCGTCATTATTGATGAGCACCACCTTCTTGGAGGCAATGCGGAAACTGTCGCCCTCTGGTCGCAAGGTGTGGGTGACATGCCCAGCAAAGGTGTCCATGCGACTACGGCGGAGGGCGGTGAGGTTGAAGGTGGAATGGACGACGACTTCGCCATTCTCACCCTCTTTGATTTCGACATTGCCGATGACGCGGCTCACACGCGATCTTGGGTCTTGGGCATACGCGGCTCCGCTTTTGAGGCGAGTAATGCGATCCTCAATGCGGGGCTTGTTCTCATAGACAATCGAGATGTGACGCTGGGGGTCGAAGTCGTCGTCGTTCGACGGAATCCAATACAAGGCGTCATCAGTCCACAGGGCGAACCACTCGTCATAGGCGTGTGAGTCCATGAGCCGTGCTTCGCGGTAGAGAAAGGTTTCAATCTGGTGGCGGTCAATTGGCATGGAAATAGTTCCCTTTAAGATGGTTTATGCGGCCTCGGCCTCAAGCACGGAGCGCAGGCGCTGCCGCGCTGTTTCGGGTAAGTCCAAAACCATGAACCGATCCGCGGGATAGAGGTAATCCTCACCCGACTCGTCAATCACCCGCAGACAGCCTACTTCTATCGCTTTTGCGTCTGGCAGCACCCGATAGACCTTACCTGCCGCTAAATCCTCGTATCCTGTACTGCCAAGGCAAATTGCGAAGTTGAGTTGATTTGTTGTCGTATCCATGAGCGCTAATCCAAAACGCGTTTCACCTTCATCTTGCGGCGTCCGATTCCGTGAGCTTCGTACCAATGCAGCTCAGCTTTGCGAATTTCCCCGTTAGGAAATCGTACTTGTCCCGCCCCCTTCAGCTTTCTCCAACGGTGGCCACCAAATTGGTCTTTTAGGTTCTGCTTTTCCCGTATCGCTAAGTTGAGCGCGATGATCTCTATGGACGTTACCTCGCCGAGCAGTTCGAAGTCATCCGTAAGGCACATTCACTCAATCCCTCTCACCCTAGCCCTCTCCCAGCCGGGAGAGGGAATTTCAGACTCCCCTAACTTCATGCCATTGCCCAGCCAGGAGAGAGGGAACTTTCGGAGCCTACGAAAAATCCG
>JANMSE010000207.1:0-2058 GCA_031389045.1 Deltaproteobacteria bacterium
CGCGTCTATGCCCCCTATTGCTTCGCGTCCATGCACGCCAAACAGTGGCGGCGCGCCTTTGCCATCAGCCATTTCGCGCAGTCCCTGGATGGCAAGATCGCCACTGTCTCCGGGGATTCCAAGTGGATTGGCAATCCCGCGAATCTGGTCCATGCCCACCGCATGCGGGCCTTGTGTGACGGGATTTTGGTCGGCGCCCGCACCCTCGCTCGGGACAAACCGCAACTCACCGTCCGGCATGTGCTGGGCACGAACCCGACGCGCATTCTGCTGGGCTCGGTGTTTGAGCACCTCGATTATCTGAGGCAAGTGAGCACGGCGCCGATTTGTTTACTGAGCCCGCAGCCACTCGCCCCACAGGAAGGCGTGGAGATCGTGCAGCTCGCCTGTGACAATGGCCTGATTTCCTGTGCCGCCATCCTCGCGGCGTTGTATCAACGGGGCATTCATTCCGTGTATATCGAAGGCGGGGCGCGAACCACCTCCTATTTCTTGCACGAGCGCGCGCTGGACGTGGTGCAACTCCACATCGCGCCCGTGATCTTCGGCTCCGGCCTCAATGCCTTTGCCATGCCGCGCATTGAGCAAGTCACGGAATCGTTGCGGTTTACCGCCCAGACGTTTGTCCCCGTGGATGACGGCATGCTGTTCATCGGGGCATTGCAACAGGCTCCGGCGTAGGAGGAACGCATGGCGGAAGCATCGGCTCTCTGGTTTCCCACCCGTGAGACAGCGGCCATCATGCCGGCCAGTCTGCCCGCGATGACGGAGGGATGGTGCGAAATCCGCACGCTGTTCTCGGCGGTAAGCCCGGGCACGGAACGGCTCGTGTATATGGCCCAGGTGCCGACCACTCTGGCCCAGGACATGCGGTGCCCGTACATGGAGGGGACTTTTGCTTTCCCCGTCAAATATGGCTATTCCCTAGTCGGGCGGGTCAGCGCCGGTCCCGCGTCGTTGCGGGGGCGACTGGTGCATGTGTTGCATCCCCATCAAGACCGCTGTGTGGTGCGGTGCGACGATGTGTATCCGTTGCCGCCCGATGTTCCCCCGCGCCGCGCCACCCTGGCCAGTAATCTGGAAACCGCCGTCAATGTCCTCTGGGATGCGCAAGTCTGCGTGGGTGAGCGAGTCCTGGTCGTCGGCTTTGGGGTGGTTGGGGCGCTGGTCGCACGACTGGTGCAGGAGATTCCGGGGGTCCAGCTCACTGTCGTGGATACGGCCCCGGCGAAGCAGCGCCTGGCGACCGCGATGGGCTTGCATACGGTGCCGGTGGAGGATCTCGAACCGAACTTTGACCTGGCTATTCATGCCAGCGCGTCGAGCGCGGGGTTACAGGTGGCGCTGGACCATCTGGGGTTTGAGGGGCGGGTGGTGGAACTGAGCTGGTACGGCACGCGGCCGGTGACGGTGCAGCTCGGTGGCACGTTTCACAATCAGCGCAAGCGGATCATCAGTTCACAGGTGGCGACCATCTCCCCGGCGCAACGGCCGCGGTGGGACCATCAGCGGCGGAAAGCGTTGGTCTTCGATCTCTTACGGCGTCCCGCGTTCGACGCCTGCCTGACTCACACCGTGGCCTTCGCGGATTTGCCGCGCGTGTTCGCGCAACTCACCGGCCCTCAGTCCGAGAGCCTCGCCTATCTCGTCGTTTATGCCCAGGAAGGAGAACAAAGCAATGTATAGCGTGACCGTACGTGATCACATCATGGTCGCCCATTCACTGAGCGGGGCGGTGTTTGGCCCAGCGCAGCGCCTGCATGGTGCCACCTACATCGTGGATTTCGAGCTGCGCGCCGCGCAACTCGACGCCAACGGTATCGTGGTGGATATCGGGCTAGCGATCGAGCTGTTGCATGCGGTGCTCCACCCGCTGAAGTATATGAATCTTGACGACATGCCAGAGCTGCGGGGCCTCAATACCACCACGGAGGTCCTGGCGCGGTATATTTTTGACCGCCTCAAAGAGCGGCTCATCGCCCACCCGCAAGTGGTGGTGGGGGCGCAGGGGTTACAAGCGATGCGCATCACGCTGACCGAATCCCCACAGGCTTGGGT
>JANMSE010000247.1:0-2475 GCA_031389045.1 Deltaproteobacteria bacterium
GGGGGGCCTGCTCCGCCGGTTTCTCGGTTCCGAAGATATCGAGTGCCCACAGTAAAGAGTTATCACTAACGGTGATTCCAAGACCGAGAAGCGTGACCGCGAAACCACGGATACATATACGACGGGCGGACATTATGCCATTCATTCTATAGCTCCTAACCGCAGGGCTTCTTACTCGGGTTTTTCTCCCCGTTCCATCTTTTCGCGGAGTTCAACTTGTTTGACAAAAGTAGGGACCACGGGCGCGGATTCTGGTGAGAGGCGGTGCCGGATATTGACCGCGGCGTCGGCCGCCAACTGCTGGAGCTTGGGCGACCGCTCGCGTTCCGAGAAGGTATCAAGAAATGCCAGGAGGCGGTCATTGCCAACATCGCGGAGCGCGAACAGGGCCACCGACTTGGTCTGGTCATCCAGTTGACGTTTGAGAAACTCCATGATCGGTTCGGCTCCGCGCGGGTCGCCAATTTTCCCTAAGGCCACCAGAATCTTCTGTTTCACGCCTGGTCCGGTTTCACGAAGGAAGAGATTTTGCACGAGGATGGGGGTCGCATCGGTGGCGCGCAAGTTGCCAAGATACTCAATCGCTTTCACCTTAACGCGAATATCGATGTCCGCCGTCGCCGACATGATATGCTCAATCGCTTTGGGGTCTTTGGACTCGCCCAAGGATTTGACGGCCTCAAGGCGGGTTTCCGGTCGGTCATTGGCGAGACGCCGTACCCATTCGGTGATGTTCCCACCTTTCTTCTGGCGGGTCATGCGATCTCGCACGCGGTCGCCCCCTGGCCGGGAGGAGCCTGACTGTTCGCTGCCTCCCAATGCGCTCATCTGAGCATGGCAGGGCGAGGGAGAGCGCACCAATGATATTGAGACGCAGCCCACCACGACAGTGAGAATGACGTGGTACCACCGCCTGCTACGCATCCACCTCATAGCTTTTTCCTTCACAATGAGTCCTTGCATTATTGGCCATGAACATGCCCCACGCTGACGGAGGTTGCAAGGGCATCACTGGGAAGGAAAGAGCGATTCTTGCTCTTCTCGACGGAAGATTTGCACTTCTTCCGGGTACAATCCACCTTCGGGAATCTCTTTGAGGACCGTGCCGTCGCGTAGTCGTCCTTCGAGCACTTCGCGATACGTACAGACGAGATAGCGGTGGCCATCACGCGGTTTGCCAGGAAGATGCGACTTTTCGATCCGATCTTCCCCTTTCGCATCCGGCCCAATGAGGCGAATGACGAAGCGCTTTTTCATCAACCCCTTGAGCGCGCGAATCACCGAGGCACGAGACAACCCCGTCATTTCCGAGACTTCGGCATAGCCCGCGGTGATGAGCGGCGTATTGCGGAGTCCGATCGAGTGTCGCCACAGCGCGCGGTACACTTTCCATTCGCGCGGGTCCATCAATCGGTTGAGATCGTCCTCTAACATGTAGTCAGGCAGACGCGGGGAAGGGGTCCAGTTGCTCCTGCGCGTGAGGCGGATTTGGATTTCGCTCCCGTCCGTTGGGGGAGCCGCAGGGGGAGGTAACAGGCCAGAAGGCGACGTCGTTGGCGGAGTCTCTCTTTTTGCCATATACCCTCTTCAGTGTTTTGCTGAAAGCTGACTGCTGAGAGCTGAAAGCTGAAAGCTGGCCAGCGGTACATTACCAGACATTCGCGTCAGAGAGTGACTATATTCAGATTGTGCCTGTTTCAATCCCCTCATGCGCCTGGTATGGAGACTGACCATGAAAATTCGTGCCATTACCGTTGGAAGCGAAGTGGGTTTTCCTTTTGATCCACATCTGATTGCTCACGCCGGACGATTCGCTGGACGGCTGCGCGCCGCGTACGAGGCACAAGGTGTTGCGGTGCAGACGATCCGTTTCGCGACCCAACCATTTCCCGCCTATCTGCGGGGCAAAAGCGAACGTGAGGCGCTGCGTTTCGTGCTGAATCTGCAGCAGTGTTGTCGTGAGCACGGCATGGACTACTGCTCGCTTGGGCCGGGTGACCCGGCTAACCCGGAAGACGCGCGATTGCTGGAGTTCCTCCCACGTCTGATTGCTGAAACCGAAGTCGTTTTCGCTAGTGCGTTGTTGGGCAAGGCGACTCAACCCATTGGACTGTCGGCTGCGCGGACGAGCGCCCGCATCATGCGAGCAATCGCTGGAGCGACAGCCGGGGGCTTTGGGAATCTCCGCTTTGCCGGGGTGATCAACTGTCCACCGCATATTCCCTTCTTTCCCGCGGCATTTCATCAGGGGCCGCCAGCCTTTGGATTGGCGGTGGAGGCCGCGGATGTGATTGCCGGAGCGGTGATGCCAGGGCGTGAACCCCAAGAACAAAAAGTGAGGATTCGCGAGGCGCTGGACACGCACGCGCGACCGTTGCAAGACCTCGCGTCCCGTCTCGCGGGGCCCGAGTTCCGCTATTGTGGCATTGATCTTTCTCCCGCGCCTGGGCCCGCGCCAGAGAACAGTATTGCCTA
>JANMSE010000251.1:0-1832 GCA_031389045.1 Deltaproteobacteria bacterium
GTCGTTGACAATGGACGGTAAGCTGTATTACATTTCCGCACGTCTTTGTTCTGTCTGGGAGGTCGTTTATGGAACTACATGAAGAATCATTGATTCGCTCGCTGATGGAAACTGATAGTGAGCTGCGACAGTGCTATACCGAACATGTGGCCCTCAATCAACAATCCGACGCACTCAAATTGAAACCCCATCTGACGGAAGAAGAAGAAATCGAACTCAAACGGGTTCAGAAACAAAAGCTCGCCGGGAAAGACCGGATAATGGAGATCCTCTCTCGTCACCGGCACCCCGTGGCGTAAAGCGCATATCCTTCCCCCTGACGCAGTGATCCGAGGTGAGGGTCGTGTGGCGGCGAAACGCCCTCACTCACGCATTGCCGTCCCCGGTTCACTGTGCCCGCATTTATGAGCCCACATGGACCATACAATTTCCATTCTCGTTGAAAATGAATTTGGCGTCCTCGCCCGTGTTGTTGGTTTGTTTAGTGGGCGAGGATTTAATATCGAAAGTTTGACGGTCGCGAAGACGCTGGACCCTTCGCTCTCGCGGATTACGCTGGTGACCAATGGGGACGACCAGATCGTCGAGCAAATCACCAAGCAACTCAACAAGCTGATCTGCGTCATTAAAGTCGTGGATTTCAAGGAGACCGCCTATGTCGAACGCGAAATGGCGTTGGTGAAAGTCGCCGTCGATGAACGCAGCCGCTCCGAGGTGCTCAACATCGCCAACATCTTCCGCGCGAAAGTCATCGACGTGGACCCCCGCTCCTACGTGATTGAGATCACCGGCGATGACAGTAAAATCACCGCGTTCATCAATTTACTCAAACCCCTGGGGATCAAGGAAATTGTCCGTACCGGCAAAGTAGCGATCCAACGTGGGACGCAGGTGCTCATCGACTCCTCACGTGGTGAGGTCGTCGAACTCAAAGGGAAAGCGAAGAAGGAGAAAGTGTTATGAACATTTACTACGATAAAGACGCCGATCTCTCCCTGCTCAAGGGAAAGAAGATCGCCATCGTCGGCTACGGCAGCCAGGGCCACGCCCATGCGCTCAACCTCCGTGATAGCGGGATGAACGTGCGCATTGCCCTCAAAAAGGGCAGCAACTCCTGGGAGAAAGCGGAGAAAGCCGGATTCGTCGTGCAAGAAGTCGGCCCGGCTACCGCCGAGTGCGACATCATTATGATCCTCACGCCCGACGAAGTGGCGAGTGAGATGTACGAGTCGGACATCAAGCAGAACCTGAAGCCAGGGAAGTATCTCGCCTGCGCGCACGGGTTCAACATTCATTTCAAGAAGATTGTGCCGCCCCCTGAGGTCAACGTGTTCATGGTGGCCCCAAAAGGACCCGGCCACTTGGTGCGCAGTGAATTCGAGAAAGGACAGGGCGTGCCGTGCCTGATCGCCATTGCGCAAGACCCGTCGGGGGACAGCAAGCAAATCGCGCTCGCGTGGGCATCGGCCATTGGTGGTGGCCGCGCGGCGATTCTCGAAACCAACTTCCGTGAAGAGACCGAGACTGACCTGTTTGGTGAACAGTCCGTCTTATGTGGTGGACTGACGGAGCTGATGCGGGCTGGCTACGAGACGCTCGTGGAAGCGGGCTATTCGCCGGAGATGGCCTATTTCGAGTGTATCCACGAGATGAAGTTGATCGTGGACCTCGTGTACGAAGGCGGCATCACTAACATGCGCTATTCCATCAGCAATACCGCCGAGTATGGCGACATGACACGCGGGAAGCGTCTCATTGGCAAGGAGAGCCGCGAGGCGATGAAGAAGATTCTGGCGGACATCCAAGCCGGCAAGTTCGCCGACGAATGGATC